>DAIPKP010000053.1:0-19142 GCA_036769705.1 Synergistaceae bacterium | reverse complement strand
GTAAGTTGCGCTTCTTTGCTTACGAGGCTTTTTTTTCGGAGGATTCTCCCGTTACGTGCCAGCGCGAGCTTTTTCCCTGGCTTAGATCTGCAGGCTTTCCCGTGGAAGAGAACGGAAAGCATGTGGTTCACAGGCAAGCCATGCTGGAATACGTCGGTTTTTGGGAAAAAGAACGTTTTGCCCTTCCTTACGATACGGACGGGATCGTTTTCAAAGTCGACAGTTTTTCTTTAAGAGAAGAGCTCGGAACCACCTCTCGAGCTCCCCGATGGGCGGTGGCCTATAAATTTCCTCCGGAAGAAAAGAAAACCTTGCTCCGGGAAATACGGATTTCCGTGGGCAGAACAGGTGCTTTGACCCCCGTGGCATATCTCGACCCCGTAACGATCTCAGGATCCGTGGTACAGAGAGCTACGCTTCATAACCAAGAGGAGATACAGCGGAAGGATATCCGTCCGGGGGATTGGGTTTGGGTTCGTAAGGCGGGGGAAATTATACCGGAAGTCATCCGGGTCGATAGGAGCATGCGCTCCACTTCAAGCGCGCCTTATGAAATGCCTCTTATTTGCCCTGAGTGCGGTAGCTCTGCGGTACGTCTTCCTGGTGAGGTTGCCTGGAGATGCCCAAATCGATCCTGTCCTGCGGTGCTTCGGGAAGGACTTCTGCACTTCGCTTCTCGAAAAGGCATGGACATTCGGGGGCTTGGAGAAAAACTTGTGGAGCAGCTTTTGCAGCAGAACTTGGTGCGGAATATAGCCCACATCTATACGCTTAGCCTGGAAAATCTCGTAAACCTGGATAGAATGGGAGAAAAATCGGGAGAGAACCTTCTTAAAGCGCTGGAAGAATCGAAAAAACGCCCTCTGGATCGTCTTATATATGCTCTGGGGATCCGTTACGTGGGGAATCAGGTAGCTCGTATCCTGGCAGAAGAATTTTCAAGCGTATCCCTTCTCGCGGAAGCTTCAGAGGAGCACCTTGGTCTGCTTGAAGGAGTAGGACCCCGTATCGCCGCATCGGTAAGGGCTTTTTTTGAGGATCCTCAAAATCAGGAAACTTTAAGAGCACTTGAAAAAGCAGGGGTTTCCATGGCAAAAGAAGGGGATGAAGTTTCTGGAGAAATGCCCTGGAAAGGGCGGCGGATAGTTTTTACCGGCGAACTTGCTTCCATGACACGTTCCGAGGCGGAAGAAAAAGCCCGGAACTTAGGAGCCTCGCCCTCTTCGTCGGTAAGTAAGAACACCTGGCTTGTAGTGGCCGGAGAAAATGCGGGAAGCAAGTTGGAAAAAGCCCGTAAACTGGAAATTTCCATAGTTGCGGAGGATGTTTTTTTGGATATGCTTCAAAAACCTTCTCAAAATAGTTTTATTGAATAAAGATGTCCTCCCGTATTTCAGGGGGTCTCGATATAGCAGTAGCATAAAGGAAAGAGCGAAAATCGAAAACCGAAATCAAGCAGGGGAGGCGTCATTATGGCGGAAGTTACTCAAAAGGATGTGGAACATATTGCCCAACTTGCAAGACTTGAGGTTACTCCTCAGGAAGTAGAGGATCTTACAAAATATTTTGCGGGTATTCTGTTCCATTTTCGTAAGCTCGAAGAAGCCGATCTGAAAAACCTGGATCCCTTTGGGATTGAAGAAGCAGAAGCACGGCCTCTGCGGGAAGATGTGCTCCATGCAGAAAATTGGAGAGAATCAATTCTTCGGGAAATTCCTTTACGGGAAGGGGATTATATTCGGGTCCCCCGGATTATGAAGGAGGAGTAGAACATTATGGAACTATGGGAATATCCCGGATGGCGGATTGCTCAGTTCGTTTCCAGAAAGGAGCTTTCCGTGGAGGATGTGGTGCGGGCCCATCTTGGACGTATCGCTTTATGTGAACCCCATATCGAAGGCCTTATTACTCTTATGGAAGACCAGGCCCTTGAAAGAGCCAAAAAGCTGGACATCTCCATACAAAAAGGAGAACCCCTTCCTTCTCCTCTTTGCGGGGTCCCCGTAATTATCAAGGATAACATGTGTTTTCAAGGAGCTCCTACTACTTGTGGAAGTAAGATGCTGGAAAACTGGCATCCTCCCTACAACGCTTCGGTGGTGGAATACCTGGAGGATGCGGGAGCCGTGATTTTGGGAAAGGCTAATATGGACGAGTTTGCCATGGGCAGTTCTACGGAAAATTCTGCTTTTGGCCCTACCTCGAATCCCCGTAACCTTGCTTTGGTTCCCGGAGGTAGTTCCGGAGGAAGTGCGGCTTCGGTAGCGGCGGGGTATTGCCCTCTCGCTCTTGGGAGCGATACGGGAGGTTCTATAAGACAACCTGCGGCGTTTTGTGGCGTTCATGGTATGAAGCCTACCTATGGTTTAGTAAGCCGCTATGGTTTGGTAGCCTTTGCCTCCTCTTTAGACCAAATAGGCCCTTTTGCTCGGGATTTAGGAGATATAGCCTTGGCTTTGGACGTCATTTCTCGCAAGGATCCCCGGGATGCCACATGTTTTCCTAAAAAAGAAGGGCGTTATCTCGATGCCCTGGAAAGAAATTCCCTCCGGGGACTTCGAATAGGACTTGTTAAAGAATACGAGGGAGAGAAAACGGATCCTAGGCTGGCGACTTCAGTAATTCATGCAGCAAGAATCTGTCAGGATGCGGGAGCGGAGCTTGTGCAGATTTCTCTTAAAAATGCCATCTCCTACGGCCTTGCCTGCTATTACATCATAGCCCCCGCTGAAGCAAGCTCCAACCTCGCCAGGTATGACGGAGTACGATACGGTTTCCGCTCCGATGCCGAATCACTTCTGGAGCAATACTGCAGTACCCGTAGGGAGTTCGGGGATGAAGTGAAACGTAGAATTCTTGCGGGAACCTATGTTCTCAGCTCGGGATATTATGATGCCTACTACCTCACCGCCCAGAAAATGCGGGAAAGAATTCAGCAGGAGTTCAAGCAAGCCTTCAAAGATGTAGATGCTCTTCTTATGCCCACCACGCCGACGCTTCCCTTTGCCAAGGGGTCTGTAACGTCCCCTCTCGAAATGTATCTCCAGGATATTTTTACCCTTCCCATCAATCTTGCAGGGCTTCCGGCCATCTCCCTCTATGCGGGTATGACCGAGGATCAGCTTCCCCTCAACGTTCAGCTGACAGGGCCTCAATGGAGTGAATCCACATTGCTTGGAATTGCTTCGATTCTGGAGAATGCCTTTGGAACTCCTTCTATCGCGAAGGGATGTGATGCGTAATGACTCTTACCTACACTCCCGTTATCGGGCTTGAGATACACGTGCAATTGCTGACGAAAACCAAGCTCTTCTGTGGTTGCTCCACGGATTATATCGGAGCGGTTCCAAACAGTAATATATGTCCTGTCTGCACAGGACAACCCGGAACGCTTCCGATTCTCAACGCCGAAGCAGTACGCCTTGGCGCAAGAGCCGCTCTCGCGCTGCATTGCACTCTCCGGCATGCCACACGATTCCATCGAAAAAACTACTTCTACCCAGATCTTCCCAAGGCCTACCAGATCACCCAGTACGATTTGCCTCTTGGAGAGAAAGGCTTTCTTGACATCTCACTGAAAAACGGTATAAAACGCATCGGCATTACCCGGCTTCACCTCGAGGAAGATGCGGGCAAACTGGTGCATGCCGCTTCGGATGGAAGGCTTTCGGGAGCTACGGATTCTCTGGTGGATTATAACCGAGGAGGAGTGCCGCTGGCGGAGATCGTTTCGGAGCCGGACCTTGCATCTCCTGAAGAAGCCCGGGAATATGTGTCTGCCATACGGAGGCTTGTGCGTTACCTCGAGGTTTCCAACGGCGATATGGAAGCGGGTTCCTTGAGGGTGGATGCCAACATTTCTCTTAAAGTTTCCGACGGCCGCTGGGGAAATCGAACGGAAGTAAAAAACGTGAATTCTCTTCGTGCCTTGGAAAGAGCCATTTTTTATGAAATGGAACGCCAGGAAAAACTTCTTGAAAAGGGGATGGAGATTCTTCAGGAAACCAGGCATTGGGACGATTCCAAAGGGATAACGCATTCTTCCCGGGGAAAAGAAGATGCCCATGATTACAGATATTTTCCGGAACCCGATATCCCTCCCTTGGTACTTTCAAAAGAAGATGTTCAAAAAATGCGTGAAACTCTTCCGGAACTTCCGTGGGAAAAGGAAAAGCGTTTCCAAAAAGAATATGGCCTGGAAGAGGAAGATGTGAAGATCCTCGTGGAAGATGGAGCTGTGGCTTGTTATTTTGAAGACCTTGTCTCCTCGGGATCATCTCCGGATCGAGCTTCCAAATGGATGCAAACCGAGGTTTTCCGAGTTTGTAACGATCGAAAAATTTCCTTACAGAATTTCCCCGTTTCCTCGAAAGTGTTAGGAAAACTTCTGCGTAAAATTGATGCGGAAGGTCTTTCTACTACCGGAGCCAGAGATATTTTTGAATGTCTTCTTGAGGAAAAGTGTTCTCTCGAAGAAGCTTTTGCAAAGACCGGGGTTGCTTCTTCAGCCCTTGAAGGAAATGCTTTGAAGGAACTTATAAAAACCGTATGTGAAGAACAAGCGGAAACTGTAGAAATCCTTCGGCAGGGAAAGGATGCCAAAGGGAAAAAACGGAAATTCCTCCAGGGGCAGATTATGCGGGCTTCTCGAGGACAGGCTAAAATTGAAGAAGTGGAACAAATGCTCGAAGAGTTTCTTCAAAAGTAGGCAAGGCGACATACTCCTGTTACAATAGGAAACCGTGGGAACTTTTTTCTCGCTCGCTTCTACATTTCCCATGAATAAGGCAAGATATGATTTTTACTGAAGATATACGGTTTTAAGAGCGCATTAGGTAGTTCAATGTCATAGAGGAGGTATGGTTCGGATGGGGACACACAAACCCGAGGATATCAGAAATGTAGCCATTGTAGGACATGGCGGGGCGGGTAAAACTGCTCTCACGGAAGCACTTCTCTTCGATGCGGGAATAACCACCCGTATGGGAAAGGTGGAGGATGGGAATACCGTAACGGATTTCGGCTCCGAAGAACATAAGCGGCAAATTTCCATCAATGCCGCCATGGCGACAATCCCGTACAAGGATAAAACCATCTATGCCCTGGACACGCCGGGATATGCGGATTTTATTGGGGATATGCGTTCGTCCATGCGCGTAGTGGATGCAGCCATTGCCGTTTTGAGCGGTGTGCACGGAGTGGAAGTGCAAACCGAAAAGGCTTGGGAGTTTGCTCAGGATTTTAACATTCCCGTAGTTTTTTACTTGAGCAAAATGGGAAGAGAAAATGCGGATTTCGATAAGGTAGTCGGAGAAATCCAGGAATTCCTTTCCGATAAGGCTATGCCTTTCTATCTTCCCATGGGGAAAGAAGCTGAATTCAAGGGCCTTGTGGATGTGCTGGGAGGAAAGGCCTATTCCTATGCGGGAGACGGCAGCAAGGAAATGACCGAGTCCGATATTCCCCAGGAATATGCCGAAGCGGCTCAAGCCGCTCGAGAAGCTCTTGTGGAGCGTATCGTAGAGGCTGATGACGAGCTTATGATGCGCTATCTCGACGGAGAGAAAATCGGTATGGACGAGCTGGTTCCCGCACTTCGGGAAGCCGTGCGTACTCGGAACCTCTTTCCTGTCCTTCCCGGAGACAGCGGACATAACGTGGGAGTTTTCCAGGTTCTCGATCTTCTCGTGAATGTGCTTCCCGCTCCCTGTGAAATGGCTCCTCGCGTGGTTCTTGAGGGCGAAAAAGAAGTTGCTCTCGCTCCTGATTCTTCAGGTCCTTTCGTGGCATTTTGCTTTAAAATCATGGTGGATCCTTACGTGGGCAAACTATCCTTCCTTCGGATTCTTTCGGGAGCCCTCAGCAGCGACGACTCCATTTACAACGTAAATAAGGAAGAAGAGGAACGTATCAGCGCCTTCAAAGTAATGACAGGCAAAGAAGGTAAGGATGTCAAAGACATTGTGGTGGGGGATATTATCGCCATTCCCAAGCTTCACACTACAGCGGTAGGGGATACTCTTGGAGTTAAGGGGTGCAAGTTTACCGCAAAACCCATTAAATTTCCGGAGCCTGTTTACAGCCTCGCGGTGGTTCCTCAGAGTCGGGGTGATGAGGACAAGCTTTCTTCCTCTCTTCATAAGCTGCTTGAAGAAGATCCTACGCTGGCTTTTGAAAAGAACGCGGAAACCGGAGATAATGTCCTTTCCGGCATGGGAGATGTGCATCTGGATATCGTGCTTTCCCGAATCAAGGAACGTTATGGAGTGGAGCTGGAAACAAAAACGCCCAAGGTCCCCTATCGGGAAACTATACGGAAACCTTCTAAGGCCCAGGGGAAATACAAGAAACAAACCGGCGGCCGGGGGCAATATGGGGATGTCCATATTGAATTTGCTCCAAAACAGCGCGGAGAAGGTTTTGAGTTTGTAGATAAAATTGTGGGAGGCGTGGTGCCCAGGTCATACATCCCCGCAGTGGAAAAAGGGTTGAAAGAGGCTCTTCCCAAGGGCTATCTCGCTGGTTATCCCATGGTTGATATCCAGGCAAGCCTTGTTTTTGGAAGCTACCACGATGTAGACTCCTCGGAAATGGCTTTTAAAATTGCTGCGTCCATGTCTTTTAAAGAAGCCATGAAAAACGCTTCTCCCATTCTTCTCGAGCCTATCATGAACGTGGAAGTTGTGGTGCCCGATGATCACCTCGGTGATGTTATGGGAGATTTCAACAGCCGTAGGGGACGGATTATGGGGATCGATGCCCGAGGGCGGCTCCAGGTTGTAAAGGCTCAGGCGCCTCTTGCGGAAATGTTCCGTTACGCTATCATTCTCCGCTCCATGACTTCGGGGCGAGGGAACTTTACCATGAGCTACGATCATTACGAAGAAGTTCCCGGAGAGATTGCCAAAAAAATTATAGATCTCCGAAAAGCGGAGCTCGAAGAGGAATAGTTTTTCGAAGTACTTAAATGGAGGGAAGCTGAAAGAAAAGGCGCGGAACATTCCGCTGCCTTTTCTTTCAGCTTCCCTCCTGTGTTATACTTGCGAAAAAGAGTTTCCCTAATACCGGCAAAAATTTTACTGAAGTAAGGAGAGATCACTCATGACAGTAACGGTATATAGTACAAAGACCTGCCCTTGGTGTGTAAAAGCGAAAGAATATCTCGATTCCCTCAACGTCTCTTATGAGGCTATCGACGTTGGAGCAAACCGTGAAGCTGCCATGGAAATGATACAGAAAACAGGGCAGCGGGGAGTTCCTGTCATTCTCGTGGAGGATACGGTTATCGTCGGTTTCGATAAAAATGCTCTTGATGAAGCGCTGAAAAATAAGGGCTTGGTATAGTTTCTTTTAGAAGAAATTTGAAGACCTTTTATTTTTTTAAGATTATGGCATAGGATAAAATATCCTCCCGGAAAATGCGGGGGAACCTGTTTTTGGAAAGCCCCTTTTGGTAATAAAGCGGGCATGTGTGCTACATATATGTACAAAGGAGGGAACGCCATGCTTTTTACCCTGACCCTTGAGGGAATGCGTTTTCACGCTTTTCACGGGACCATGGAAGTGGAGCGGGAACTTGGCCAGGTTCTTGAGATTTCTTTGCATTTTACATACGAACTGGGAGTGAAGGACGTACAGGATCCCCGGAAAATCGTCTCTTATGCTCAAGTTTTTTCCCTTGTGGAAAACGTGGTGATGAGCAATAAGTTCGAGGCCATGGAAGCACTGGCTTTTGAAATTGCTAAAAGGATTTTGAATTCCATACCTTCAGGTCAGGTAGCGGAGGTCGGTGTTTGCCGAGGCCAGCTATACGTTCCCGGAGTACTGGGATCTTCGGAAGTCAACATTCTTCTTACCCGGGATGATTTGTTGGAAGAGTGTGGAGAGTAACGTCATGTCCGGAGAACTGTTTTCTCTTGCGGCAGGAGCAGCTCTCCTGAGAGAAGAAGGTCTCCTCGAATCTTTTTCTGATTCCTGCCGGAAAGCTCATGAACAGATACTCCAGGGGGCGAGGGAGGATCGACCGGGTTTCGGCTGGTATGCACTTCCCGATATGGATCTTGGAGAACTGCAGCAGTTGGTAGAAACCTACTCCTCTGTGCGTACTGTGATTCAGGTGGGAATAGGGGGATCTGCTCTCGGGAGCCTTATGCTCCAAAAAGCTCTGGCTTTTGAAGATAATCCCAGCGGAAAACGTCGGTTTTTCGTAGTTGATAACGTGGATCCTCGAGATCTTCGCAAATTGGAAAACAGCGTGGATCCAGAGTCCTCCCTTCTTGTAGTAATAAGTAAATCCGGAGGGACTGCGGAAACCATGGCTAATTTTCTCTGGCTTTTTGCTCTTTTCGAAGAGAAACTCGGCAGAAAAGAAGCTCTGCGAAGAGTGGTGGTTCTTACAGATCCACAATCCGGGATATTGCGGGAATTCGTGAAGGAAACAGGATGTGCCAGCCTTCCCATTCCCACTTCCGTAGGGGGCCGTTTCTCCGTTCTTTCTCCGGTAGGCCTTTTCGGGGCGGCTCTTTTGAATATTCCTTTGAAAGAACTTCTAAGAGGAGCTGAGGTTATGCGCTCTCATATAGAAAGTTCTTCCGGGATAAAAGAGAACTCCGCCTGGCTTTGGAGCGTTCTTTCCCATCTTCATGAAAAAAAGAGACGAAATATATCCGTTCTTATGCCCTATGCAGATGGGCTTGAGGATTTTGCGGAATGGTTTGCTCAGCTTTGGGGAGAAAGCCTTGGGAAAATAGGTATGGGGAGCACCCCTGTGCGGGCTCTTGGAGCCATTGACCAGCATTCTCAGGTGCAACTTTATGCGGAAGGCCCGGACGACAAGTTCTATACGCTGATTGCCGTCAAAAAACATCCAAAAGATTGTTTTATACCGCATCCTCCAGGAAACTCTTTGGAAAAGCTCGCTTACCTTGAAGGACATTCTTTGGGGGAAATGCTCTATGCGGAGGCTCAGGCTACAGCTTCCGCTCTTGTAGAAAAAAAACGACCTCTTTTTTGGCTGGAAATTCCCGTTCTTGACGCATTCCGTCTGGGAGGGCTTATTTTCTTTTTCGAATACGCTACGGCCCTCAGAGGAATGCTTATGAAGATCAATCCTTTCGATCAACCTGGAGTGGAACAGGGAAAACTTCATACCTATGGTCTCATGGGACGAAAAGGGT
The DNA here is from genome assembly GCA_036769705.1 of Synergistaceae bacterium. Classification (GTDB taxonomy): domain Bacteria; phylum Synergistota; class Synergistia; order Synergistales; family Aminiphilaceae; genus DAIPKP01. The sequence continues at coordinate 9,966 of DAIPKP010000053.1, read as the reverse complement.
ACGAATCGTATCGCGAGGCTGTGGAAGAACAGAAAAAAATTATGTACGATCTTACTCTTACATTATAGCTATCGAGATCGGAATAGTGAAAAAACTATTATTCGAATGTCTTTTCTAGAAAGAAAAAACTCTCAATCCTTTGATGTTCTGCCTGCGGGGACCACCTATAGGATGGTCCCCGCAGATGTTGAAAGGTGGGTAAATAAAAAGACATGAAGGAGTTCACGCTCTTTGTGGATGATATAAGCGTTATGAAAGAGGGGACTCCCATACTTCAGGAGGTTTCCATCAAAGTATCTCCCGGAGAAATTGCGGGAGTGCTCGGGAGAAATGGGGCTGGGAAATCAAGCCTTGCCTATGCCCTTATGGGAGTGGATCGCTATCGCCCTCTTCAGGGACAAATTTGGCTTGCGGGGGAAAATATTACAAACCTTTCCGTTACGGATCGGGCGCGTCGGGGATTAACCCTTGCCTGGCAGCATCCCGCGCGATATGAAGGAATTACCATCCGCGATTATCTTCGCATTTCCTCGGAAAACGTTACCGAGGCTTCCATGGAAGATGCTCTTGCCAGGGTGCAGCTGGAGCCTCGTTATCTTGAACGGATGCTCGATAAAAACCTTTCCGGCGGAGAAAGAAAACGCATTGAGCTTGCTTCCATCTTTCTTATGCAGCCTAAGCTTGCCATTTTGGATGAACCCGATTCAGGGGTCGATCTTATCGCTCTTGGAGAAATCATGAACCTTTTTCGGGATTTGACGGAAAACGGAAATTCCGTACTTATCATTACGCATCGGGAAGATGTGGCTGCTTCCTGCGATCGATCCTATCTCATGTGCGGAGGACGAGTGGTTCTCGAAGGAAGCGCTGAAGCCGTAAAAAGATATTTCATGAGTCAGTGTTCTCCCTGTACGGATTTGGAATTGAAAACAATTGAGGAAAAGGAACGGTAGGGGCATGACTTCCAAGGAGAAAAAATACGAAGAACTTGTGAGTGTTGCTCAGAAGTTTGGCGGAAGGCCGGGAGGTTTTGGCGAAGAAGATGCAGCCTATATTGTGTTGCATGCCAATTCTATTCTGGCAAGCCATACGATTCCGGGTATCGAGATTTCATCTGTCGAAACCCCTGAAGGAATTGACGCTATTATTACAGTCAAAGAAGGTTACCGTATCGATAAACCTGTGCGCCTCTGCTTCGGCCATCTTGGAACGGAAGGAGTACAACGCATTAATTCTAGTATCCATATAGAAAAAGGAGCTAAGGCTACCTTCCTTTCGTACTGTGTCTTTCCCAATGCCGTGCAATTTCTTCACGCCATGGAAGGCGACATTGTAATCGATGAGGATGGGGATTTCACGTATGAAGAAATTCATGTTCATGGCCCCGAAGGGCATATCGATGTCCGTCCTAAAACCACGGTGCTTTTACGTGATCGAGCCCTTTACCGAGGGGATTTTTCTCTTGTGGAGGGACGGGTGGGGAGCTTGGATATCCATATGGAGGTGACCGCCCAGGGAGAAAAAAGCCGGGTGGAGCTCACTTCAAAAGTGTATGGGAAATACAACGATTCTTGCAAGGTTCGGGATATTATCTCTCTTACGGGAAAAGAAAGTTCCGCCCTCATTAAAGCGAGAGTGGTTTTGAAAGATCAAAGCCATGGAACCTTTGTGGGGCTCATTGACGGAGCCGCTCCTGGAGCCCGGGGACATGTGGATTGTGCCGAGGTTATTCAGGGAGAGGCCAAGGCAGAAGCTTCTCCTGTGGTACGGGCATCGCACCCCGAAGCTGAAGTTACCCATGAAGCTGCCATAGGACGTATTGCCAACGATAAAATAGAAGGACTTATGGCCAAGGGGCTCGATGAAGATCAGGCAGTGGATATTATCGTTTCTGGCCTTCTTCGTTAGTTTCAGGAAAAGGTTCTTCCTTTTTCTCCGCAAAAAAGGTTGCCCAGGTATCCTCAGGCTCTCCGTATTTTAAAGCGTGGAGAATGTTGGAGCGCAGAGAAGGAATTTTCGTCTCGAAATTTTTTACAAGAGCTTTCGTTTTTCCCCGATGGCTTTTTTTTTCGTAAGGGCATTCAAAGGTTGCGGGTAAAAGGGAGAGACGTTCAATTTCTCGAGCGATTCTCTCTTCTTTGAGGTAAATCAAGGGCCGTATGACAGTAATTTTCGTATTGCTTTGATACATCTTGGGGGAAAAACAGCGGAAACGCCCTCCGGAAAAAAGGTTGAGAAAGACTGTTTCAATGGCATCATCTTGATGATGTCCGAGGGCCAGGAGATTGCACCCCTTTTTCTGAGCGATGGAATTGAGAATGCCCCTGCGCATATTGGCACAAAAACTGCAGGGGCTTCTCTCTTCTCTGATTTTCATGATGCCGAAGATGTCATGTTTTTCGTGATGCCAGGGAACTTCCAGAAGGCCACAAAGGTTTTTAAGCTCCGAAGAGTCCCACTGTTTTTCCAGAGGATCCACGGTGCATGCCACAAGATTGAAGTTTACCGGGCTTCGTTGCTGTAATTCCCGCAGAGCAAGCAGCAAAAGCAGGCTGTCTTTTCCTCCGGAAAGCCCGAGGAGGATGGAGTCTCCTGCGCTGATCATGGAAAAATCTCCCAAAGCTCTTCCGATATCTCTTCGAATTTTTTTCCCCAAAGAATAGGAAGAAGGAAATTTTTTTGAAAAAGCTGAGATGCCCATAAAAACAGTCCTCCCTATTGCCGGAGTTTTCGAAAAGCTCCGGAAGATGAAATAATAAAAAAACGTTATGAGTCTGTAGACTCATGATGTATAATCCACACGAGAAACGGTGTTGCGAGGGGGGGGATACGCTTTGGACAAGGTGGGTTTGGAACAATGTCTCAAGGAAGTTCTTACCCATGTGGATGAATCACTGCAATATAGCATAGAAAAAGTCTCTTGGGTACAGGAAGAGTCCTTTTCACGCTATCAAGGAATATTGAAAACCCTCAGCGCATTGAAGCTGGAGATTGAAGATGTCATCGAAACACATAAACGTATCGATAAACTTTGGCGCCAATCTCGGCACAATCTTTTGAAAGAGTCTCAGCAGGGGACTCCCAGAACGCAGAAAGACGCTTACGATGAAGCGGAGCAGCTCATGTTCCAGAAGGGAAGAATCGAAGAACGGGAACGAATGCTTTCCCAGAGGCGGAACGATCTGCAACGGGAACAACGGCATCTGGAACGAATCATGAAAACAAGCAAGGAAATGATCGAAAAAATGCAGGTGGCTCTCGAACTCATTCATGCGGAAAAAGAGCGCAGTACGGAGCTTGCCTCTGAGGGGGCGGAGATGATTCATTCCGCTCTCCGTATTTTCGAAAGAGAACAGGCCTGGCTCTCCCGGGAGCTTCATGACGGTCCCATTCAGGAAATGGCTGCTACCATGCTCATGACGGAGCTTGTGGAAAAGCTTTTCGAAAAAGGTAATCCCGAAGATGCGATTAAGGAAGTCCGGGATATCCGTAAAGCTCTAGAAGGAAGTTTAGGGGAGTTGCGCTCTCTTCTCTGGAGATTCCGCCCCGGGGGAATGGGAGAGCATCTTTTCGAGGGGCTCAAGCTCATGGCCCGGCAGGTGCAAAACCGCTACGGAGCTCTTTGTGAGATAACCTGGGAAGGTGCGTCTCCTCGAGTCTCTGCGGAACGTACTGCCAACCTTTTCCGCGTTGTTCAGGAAGCTATGATCAATGCTATCGTAAAGGGCAAGGCAAAAAAGATTCACGTGGAAGGAAGAGTCCCCGAAGAGGAAGGAGAGCTACATCTTCTCATCGAAGACGACGGCAGCGGTTTCGATGTACCTCTGGCCAAAAAAAAGGCCCGGGAACGAGGCTCTTACGGCTTGATAAACATGGAAGAGCGCGTTCGCGTGGACGGAGGCTCGTTTTTCATCGAAAGTAATCCGGGGAAGGGGACCCGGATCAAGGTCATATTGCCCCTTCAGGAGGGATAGAAATCTATGGAGGCTATTCGTATCGTCATTGCGGATGATCACCGCCTTTTTCGGGACGGCCTCTGCCGTCTCGTGGATATGGAACCGGACATCTTAGTGGTGGGAGAAGCAAAAGATGGGATTGACGCTATAGAAAAAGTGAAACAGCTCTCTCCCGACATCCTTCTCATTGACGTCAATATGCCCCGAATGGATGGCATTCAGGCGATTCAATCCCTTCGCAGAACGCAGGATATTCGTATTATCGCCCTCACCGCCTTTGACGACGATGAGCACGTTCAGGCCCTGGGAAGTGCAGGTATCCACGGCTATGTGCTGAAATCTTCCGGTATTATGGAGCTTCTTACCGCTATACGTATGGTAGCTCGGGGAGAAACCTTTGTGGATCAGCGAATTGCGGGGCGCATGTTGGGGCCCGTGGTTTCTAATGATGAGCATCAGTTTGACATGATCGGGGATTTAACTCCCAAAGAGACCGAGGTTCTTTATTGGCTTTCCCAAGGTATGAAAAACAATGAAATTGCTGCAAAAATGGTCTTGTCTGAAAAAACAGTTAAAAACCACGTCAGCCATATCCTGAAAAAACTGGATCTCCAGGATAGAACACAAGCAGCTGTAATGGCATGGCGTATCGGACTCGTACACGAATATTCCTACTTTTCCCGGAGCCTGGATGCTCCTTCCTGCTGAATAGAGAATCAAACGAATCGGAAACGTCACGGAGGTGACTTATTATGAAAATTATCGTAAACGATATGGAATGGCTTCCCTCAAAAACTTCCCTCGACGACTTGGGGCGTGTCTGGGAAGAGCTTAACGACGTTCTTTCTTCCCGGGGAGAGGTTATGTATTCTATCGAAGTCGATGGTGAGGAAATGCTTCCTGAAGCGTTGCTCCAGCTTTCCGGGGATCACGATTTCATTATACGGACGAAGCCTATTCGAACTCTCGTGCGGGAATCTCTTGAGGAAGCTCAGCGGTATTTGCCTGCTCTTCTCAAAGGATATGAAACCATCGCCGACAAGCTGGAAAAGGAAAAGACGAAAGAAGCTCTTGAACTTATGCAGCAAGCCTTCGAGGGGACTCAATGGATTCTAGGCGTTACCCAGAATTGCCAAGTTCTTCTCGGGGAATCTTTCCTTCCTGATACTGAAGAAGGAAAAAGCATCAGGGACCAAGTTGCCCTGATATTGGGAAAAATGGAAAATGCCCTGGAGGGGCAACGTTTTTTCGAAATAGCGTTTCTTATTCGGGAGGAACTGCTCTTGGAGCTAGAGAAATTTGATGATAACACGCAAAAGCTTTGCACTCTCGCTACATCGGAAATACAGTAATTTCAAAAATGGCGGTTAAAAATTAAAATTTTTTGTTGCATCTACCTCTTCTCTTTACAGAAAAGGATGTTTACATGTCATTGCGAAAAGGATTAGCTTTTTTTCTCGGTCTGTCCCTTTTAGTAAGTTTTGTCGTGCTTGGATGTACCGTTGATGCTTCTACCGTGCAAATGCTTTTAAAAGCTAAGAAAAGCGCCCTTTTTATGGCTCTTGGGATTATGTTTTGTGCCTGGACTTGTGATGCTGCTCGTTTTATCCTTATCGCCCGAGCTGCGGAAGAAAAACTTTCTTTCCGTTTGGGCATTCTTCTCACATGGTTGAACTATTTTGGATGCGCCATCACTCCCATGCAGGGAGGGGGAGGGCCTTTTCAGGTTTTTATTCTCTATAAAAACCGCATTTCCATTGGCAAAGGCGTCGCCATCACGCTAACCCGGACTCTTCTCACCCTATTTTTACTGGGTTTCGTCGTTCCTATCAGCATTTTTACATATCCGGAACTTCTGCAGGGAAGGCTTTTTCTAAAAGGAATTTTCTTCTGGGTAGCTTTTTTCGTCACTTTTTCGTGGGTTGTTATAAGTTTAAGTATTTTTCGTCCAAAACTTATCAAACGCTTCGCCGGAGCCGTAGTTATCATACTGAATCGCATCGGTTTTTTAAAACGTCGTTATATAATCTGTGCCGTCCGCAGAGTTTACGGAGAAATTGACGAATATAACAAGATTTTCCGTCTCTTTTTTTCTACCGGGAAAATCTATTTCATGTGGGCGATTTTTTTCTCCTGCCTTCACTTGCTTTGCTTTTTTTCCGTTCTTCCCTGCCTTATCTGGGGTTTGGGCTTGCCGGTACATTTTGGGGAATGTGTGGTTATCCAGGCCATGTTCATGTTCCTCTTGTACTTTGTCCCTACTCCGGGAGCCAGCGGTGTCGCTGAAGGAGGAGGTGCGGCACTCTTCAAGCTTTTAGTGCCCTGGAACCTTGCCGGAGTTATGGCTATAAGCTGGCGGTTTTTTACGGAATATCTTGCGATTTTCATGGGAGGCATCGTGGCGGTAAAACTTCTTGGATGGGGAGGAGCGGAAAAACTGCTTCAAGGAGAGGAGATGCGCCGAAATGCTTGCAAGGAAATATAAAAACTTCCTGGGCGCTTGGTTCTTCAAATACCGGGGAGGAATTTGGACTCTTTTTTTTGTGGGCGTTTTTTTTCTTGCCCATCCGGGGATTTCTTCATTTCTTTGGGGAATTCCCTTTGTTTTTTTAGGACAGGCGCTTCGTTTTTGGGCTGCCGGCTCAATTTCCCGATATAGAGGAGAAAGTGTCCAAGCGGAGCAGCTTGTTACTTGGGGGCCTTTTGGCTGGATACGTAACCCCCTTTATTTAGGAAACGGTCTTATCGGCTTGGGATGGACCCTTATGGCAAGAAACGCTTTTATACTGGTTCTATATGGGCTCGTTTTTTTATGCCTTTATCCGGGAATTATTATTCCTCATGAAGAGCGTTTTTTGCAAGATCTTTTTGGTACCGCATATCTTCGTTATAAAGAAAAAACTCCACCGCTCTTTCCCCGAAGACTTTTTCAAAAAGAAGATTTCCGGGGGCCTTTTAACGTAGAAATTCTTTGGAAAAGTGAACGTCATTCTCTTTATGTCACCGTACTTGGCACACTCTTGTTTTTGGGGAAGGCTCTCAACGGTTAAAAAAGGGCTCCCCAAGAATTTGGAATTGGAGGGAAGCCCTTTTGATCTTTTGGTTTGAGAAATTGCAAAAACCCCCTTCCTTCAGGGAAAGGAGGTCAATGTGACATGTCTTACAGCATTCGCATGTTGTTCCCAAAGAGCCTTTCCCAGGTAAGGTTGTAAATATATCCGGGAGGAACCGTTTTTCCCGCGATACCAAGGCTTATGGCCTTTTGACCTACCGCTTCCGCAATGCGGGGAGTTGTTTCATCCGAAAAAACTTCAGGCATGATATGATGAGCGGAAAGCCTTCGGGGGTCTACTGTATCCGCAAGTGCTTCCGCTGCTGCCTGAAGGATATCCAGATTTACCGTTCGGGCCTGTACGAGAAGGAGCCCCTTCAGAACTCCAGGAAAAGCGAGAAGGCTTGTCATGGGGTTCCACGTGTTTTTGGCAAGAAGGCTCATCCCCATAACCGTGGCACCTCCTGCAAGAGCTTCTTCATAGCTGATTTCAGGCTCCGGAAGAGCGAGGGCAAAAAGAACGGGATCCGTAGCCATTTTTTCTACCATTTCTTTCTTAAGAATTCCCCCTACAGAAAGACCTACGAAAATATCTGCCCCTTCAAGGCTTTCTTCGAGAGATTTTGCGGGGCCACGAAGGTTCAGGGTTTCTGCCATTTCCTGTTCTACCCAGGTAAGATTTTCCGTGTCCACACTTAAAGAGCCTTCTTTGTTCAAAATAACGATCTCTCCGGCATGAACATGGTGAAGAAGCTGAGCGGTAGCGATGCCGCCGTTTCCGGCTCCTGCAATGACGATTTTCACATCTTCCATTTTCTTCCCTACAATTTTGAGAGCATTGATAATGCCGCCCAAAACGACTACGGAAGTACCATCCTGGTTATCGCAATATACGGGAATTTCCAGATCTTTTTGAAGGGTTCGGAGAATGGAAAAAGAATGTGGATGAGCAATATTTTCTAAATCTATGGCCCCAAAATTCTCCGATATAAGCTTTGTGGTTCGAATAAATTCTTCTGGATCTGTAGTATCCAGACAAAGAGGAATACCGCTGATATCACCGAAAACCCGGAAAAGAAGGCTCTTTCCCTCCAGAATAGGCATATTTGCACTAGGGCGAAGATTGCGAAGCCCAAATACTTTCGTGCCGTTCGTTAAAATCGCAATGCGATTCCATATGCCTGTATATTCGTATTTATCTTCGGGGTTCTCCTGAATTGCCATCGCCGCAGCAAGGCTTCCGGGGATATACGCAAGAGAAAGATCTTCAAAATTGTTTACGCTCATGGAAGGAAATATTTTTATTTTTCCTCGGGTTCGTTTATGCATTTCAAGGGATCTTAAGGTGTCTAGCATGGCAATGCTCCTTTCATAATTACGCAAAAGCCTTTTCCTGGTTTCCTCGATCAAACGGGAAAAAATTTTCGCTTTCAAACATGGCGGGCCGGAGAATGCGAATATTTTGAAGATCTATGATCATACCATCCTCGGCAGGATAAGTAACCTTTTGGTTGGAAGGTATAATATTTTCTGGCCCTTTTTCAAGAATGCGAATTCCCATATGTGTAATAAGAGCCATTTCGGGAGCAACCATCTCGATGAGGGCATAAGCCTCTTCGAGGGAAAGATGGTCCAAAAGCTCGGAAGGTTTCTCTAAAGTCACGTTTACGATAAGTAACCGGCACCCTCGAAAAAAGGAGGGAAGCTCTTTGAAAAAGGCAGTATCGCTTACGAGCCCCCAATGTCCTGTAACAGGATGATATACGCGGAAGCCAAAGCAATCTACGCCGTGATGAATAAGCCTGGTTCCCCGTATCCATCCCTTTTTCCCTAAAGGAAAAGCAACGTTTTCTTTCCAAAAATTCATTGTTGCAATTTTTTCCCGCAAATATCCGAAAAGAACCGGTTCCGGACTGAATACCGCATCTTCCGGAAGAATAACATGCCCGCGAATTTCCCGGCCACCTCTTGTCATAGCTTCCGCAAGCACATTGAGATCAGAGCTGTGATCGATATGGCGATGCGTAAGAATGATTCCCGCAAGTTCTTCTGGATTTCCATCGGGAATTTTCTGATGAATTTGTACAAGAGAACCCGGCCCGGGATCAACAACCCAATGCTCTTCTTCCAAAGAAATCCATATACCTCCGGAAGCTCGAAGCTGTCGCGCTACGGGGAAACGCGATCCCGCAGTTCCGAGAAAGCATATATGATAAGGGGGAAGAAAACGAGAGGTCATGGTCGGTCGGGAGAAGAATAGAGAGGGAGAAGGTTTTTAAACTCCCTGGTTCCGGATTGGTGAAGCCATTGATAAACAACGCTTTCTTCGGGAATTACAAGAGCTCCTGCTGAAGAAGCCGCCTCAAGAGCCCATTTTTTATGCTCGGAATTCCTGCTGGAAACGGCATCCGCTGCAAGAACCACGCGATACCCTTTTTGCAAAAGACCCAAAGCTGTGGACAGAACGCAAATATGTGCTTCCACGCCCGCTAAAACGATCTGGTCTCTTCCTTTTAAAGTTTCGATATAGTGCATGCAAGTAGTGTCGTGGGTGGAAGAGAAATGAATTTTTTCTATCAGAGGAATATCCGGATATTTTTCGAGTTCCAGGGAGGGGGAAGTTTTCCCAAGTCCTTTAGGATATTGCTCAGTCACAAGAGTAGGGATTTGCATTTCTCGAGCTGCCCTGAGCAGTCGTCGGGTTATAGCTACAACCCGCTCTGCGTTTTCGATAAAAGGAAGAAGTTTTTCTTGAAGATCGATAACCATGAGAATACTCGAAGCTCTATCAAGAATAAAAGGTTTCACATTAAAGAACCTCCCAATGAAAAGTCGGATCTACGGCAAGATACACTATTCCATATTATACGTCAGATGGAAATCTTTGGTACCCCTTTCAGAAAAAGAGAGTTCCCATTCTCCTTTCTTTTACGAGAACCGTGCGAGAAAGCCCACTAC
>DAIPKP010000147.1:0-3348 GCA_036769705.1 Synergistaceae bacterium | reverse complement strand
CAGAACGTACATGGGAAAAGAATTAATTGTCAAGGGAGTAATCACGCAGATGTACGAGGTGGACTCGCCGTATCATGACGAGTATGGCGATGATGAGTACGAGGACCATCGGGGGCCGTATTTTTGTGTTTTTATCGGCGAGCCAAGGAGTTGCAACGGTATGCCATGCTATTTCAGCGCAGAGTATGAAAAAATCATTCTGGAACTTAACTGCGGCGATATGCTCGCAGTCCGGGGAACCCTCGGAGAGGCCGGTGTATTTTGCGCCCCCTTCGCCCTCCACTGGTGTGTCGTGGGATAAGTCACGTTCCAGCAACCACAAACCGTGGAGTTTCGGAGAGCGTATCATGCGGAAAGACTTGCTCTCCGGAATTCCACCGTTCAGAGTAAGGGATCCTGGTAGCCAGGGTCACTGTCCTGTATTTCTTAAGAGCCGCCCTCTCGAAGAATTTCAAAGGCTTTTGCCCCCAAGGTTTCTTTGTACTCATGATACTCATAAGGATATATCCGTAAAAACTCGTCAAAATCAAAGGGGCTGCAGGGGGCTTCAATTTCCGTTGCCCCCCTTTGTGGAGAAGTGCTATACTTGTTCTAACGAAGGGGGAAGAATTTCCATGAAGACGAAAAAGACAAAGAAAACCGAGGCGTCAAAGGAAAAACGCTACGATGACTCCCTCTGGAAGGAGACACTTTCCCGCTTCTTCCTCCCCATGCTTGAGGCGGTGCTTCCGGATATGGCTCGGGAGGTTGACAGGAGCCGTCCTGTTACCTTTCTGGATAAGGAGTTGCAGCGTCTTGCTCGGTACAGTAAGAAATACCCCGGAGGTCCTCCGGATTCCGGGCGTTTTGTGGATATGCTGGCGGATGTGCCGCTTCTTTCGGGAGAGCACGCCTGGATACTACTCCATGCGGAGGTGCAGGGTTCGGGAGGGTATGAAGAGTTTCCCCTGCGTATGCACCGGTATCGCTGCCTTCTCGAAAGCCGCTACAACCGCCCGGTGGCAGGGTTGGCTTTTCTTACGGAGCCCCTCTCCCCCGCCCATACCACAGGATTCTACCGATGGGAACGCTTCGGCTCCCGGGTAACTTACGAATACCCCGCCTTCAAGATCTACGAGGGTGATGAAGAAACCCTGCAGAAGAGTTCCAACCCCTTTCACCTCGCCCAGTATGCGGCCATGCAGGCACAGAAGCACCGACGGCAGGATGCCCAAAAGCTTATGTACATGAAAACCATGCTCGATATTCTGGACGAACGTGGATGGAGCCACGAGGAGAAGGCGGGGCTCCTCTGGTTTATCGAGGGGATTATGCACATCAACGACGATCATCTTTGGGAAGAGTGGGAACACGAGTTGGATCACCGAAAGGAGGAGACCTCCATGTATATCAGCCTGATGGAACGAAAAGGTGTAAAGAAGGGCGAGGAGAAGGGCATGAAAAAGAAAGAACTCCATATGGCCCGGAGAATGCTCCGGGCGGGTGAGTCCGAAGAGAAGATCCTTTTCTATACCGAGATCACCCCGGAGGAGCTTGAGGATCTTCGGAAAAACCTCAAAAAGCCTCAAGAAATGTGAAGCCTATTTGCATAACCATGGTGTATCCTTAAAAGCCATGGGGCAGTGTGCCTTGTGATCATCCTCGAGAAGATCGCCCCCCGCATCGCTCAGGTCATCTGGAAGATGCCCTATCACATTATCGTTCAGATGTTCCGGAAGCACTCCCGGGCCGATGAGGCGTTCTGTGGGAAGGTTTTCAAAAAACTCATGAAAGAGGTAGAGCCGGCGTTGCACAAAGCCTAGACCGTGATCGTTAATGCAGAAAGTGAGTTGGATCTGTGATATCGGAGACGATGGCAGGGGGAACACCCGCGGCACTTGGCGGCAGGGAAGAAAAATCCCCTCCCGAGGCCATAACGTGCTCATAGAGCTGAGCGCCAGGGGGCAGAGCAGTGTGGAGAAAAAGGGATGAAGGTAGCCTCTTACCTCAGAAAGATGAAGGAGCCTCCCCTCTGGTTCCTCTGGAGAGACCCCCGGTATCATTAGAAAATGCCATGGAAGTCGTTGTGGCTATCAGGGATAACACCCTTTCTCGAACACCACCGTTCCCGTCCTTCTCTGCACTTCCGGAAGCCCTCACGTGCACAACCTGCAGAGGAGAGGATCTTCGGCGGTCTGAGTTCCATCAATTCGTTTTGTAGAAACGAAAAGCGAAATCCATCTTCTCCTCTAAACCCCACGTCGCATCCACAGAGTAAATGTTTTGATCATGAAGTCGTGGGCAAGAAGATATTTCTCCAGAATTTAACAGCCAAATCGACTTGCACGACACGCAGTTCTTATTGAGAGGGCATTCGTGGCATGGGTAGCCCTCGGGATTTCTTCGATCGGTAAAACTGAAATCGAAGGATTGACGCAGTTGCTCCATTTTTGACAGGTAGCCTTCAAAGTAAGCGTCATCGCGGCCCATGTCGTTCATTACTTTTATCAAAATATTTCTTTCGTTGCAGTAGCCAAGCAATACCTCAATATCCTGTTTTTCGTCGGCCATGTAAACACAGTTAGCCTGAAAATCTACTCTGTTACGGTATTTTTCGATATTATCTAATACAATTGCCACGAAATTCTTCCTTGTTCCTGTCACATACTTGTAATATTCCTCATCGACAGAGTGAAGCGATATATTCACAGCGTTCAGCTTCTCGATATGAGAATCCAGATTATGAAGCAGCGATCCGTTAGTGGTTACCTCGCACCTCAGGTCTTTTCCTGCTGCATGCTCTATTGCTTTCTTTAAATCCTTGTACAGCAAAGGTTCGCCCCCACTCAGATGGACAGTGGCCTGGGGATTTCTCTTCTCGAAGGCATCTACCACACTCTTTACGTAGTCTAAATCCAAGTCGTGAGCAGTAAATTTTCCCCCCTCCTGAGAATGTTTCACCTCCTGAAAATCCCCCTTGCAAAAGACACAGGCATAGTTGCACAAATTGGTAAGAGAGATCCTTAAGCTTGGTTTTCTCATGGGTTGGCCAAAGTTTTAACTCTTCGGCCTCACACCTCCTTCTGCAGTTCTTGTTAAAAATCAAAAAACATCGATGATTTTCACTGCTTTTTTATTGAAAGTGACCTCGTCGCCTGCTTTTTTGCCCACAAGGAGGGTTCCAATGGGTGACTTTTGTGTAATGGTCTGTATGATTTTCCCTTCAACCTCTACCTTTTTCCCTGGGAAATTTTCGGTAACAAAAAAAATACTCTCTTTACTGTCGAATAGAGTGAAAACGAGAGAGTATTTTTGAGGGTGTATAAATAACTGTGTAACTGATTTTTGAATTGCAACCTATCTATGAAG
>DAIPKP010000052.1:0-19192 GCA_036769705.1 Synergistaceae bacterium | reverse complement strand
TCCAAGGAGGAGGAGGATTCCTTTTTCAGGAACATCAGCAGCACTTTAGAGGGAGGAGGACACAGTAATCTTCTCTGTACGGGCATAGGGAAACCCACAAAAAACTGGCAAGAGTTCAAGGACAGCTATTACCAGGCCATCATAGCTCTCGAAATCGGACAATCGATTTTATCGGATCTTCGGATAGTCCGCTATGAAGACCTCGGACTCTACCGGCTGCTATGCCAGATAAAAAACAGGAGGGTTCTGCGGGATTACGTGGAAGAATCCGTACTGCCCCTTTTCGAATACGATGCACGATGCAAAAGCGATCTCTGCGAAACCCTGCGGGTTTTTCTCGAAAAGGGAAGCCAGCAGGAAACTGCGGATACCCTGGTTATTCATCGCCAGACTCTTATCTACCGGCTCAGGAAGATCTCGGAAATACTGCAGAAGGACCTCTCGGACCCCAAAATCCGGATGGAGCTGTACGTGGGGCTCCTGATCTTGGATATCGCGGACATGAAACCTCTTGGCTGAGGGTTCTTTTTCGGGAGGGAACCTCCAGATGCCCTACCGGGGATAGGAATCCCTGTACGGGGCGGTTCGCTCTCCAAGCCAGCGAATAGCTCTTCCAAGGTGGTTCATGTTTTCCAGGCCCTCCGTGTCCTTCTCCACATCTCCCGGAGCGAGACCAACCCCCACATTCCAATAACTGGATCCGGGAACGATCATTCGGGAAATGAGAAAGAGATGGTTCATGGTATCGAAAGCCTGAAGGGCCCCCGCCCTACGCACCGCCACCACGGCAGCTCCGATTTTTCCCGTAAAGGCTCTTCCGTTGGCCATGGAGACATATCCCGCCCGGTCGATGAGAGCCTTCATTTCGGCGGTGACATCGGTGAAGTAGGTGGGAGATCCCAGAACGATGGCATCCGCCCGGAACATTTTTTCCACCACCCCGTTAAAAATATCCCCTTCGATTACACATCGGCGGTTTTTGTTCTCGAAGCACTTTCTACAGGCAAGGCATCCCCGCATCGGCTCTCCTCCTATGCGCAGGAGCTCCGTTTCCCATCCTCCTTCTTGCAGGGGTTCCAGAACGTGACGAAGCAGAGTTTCCGTATTGCCCCCCTTGCGGGGACTTCCCGACAGGGCTACAACATACATATGGATTCACCTCCGGAAAATTTTTGATTTCTTTTCTTGGGGCACTATACTTCAAACAGGTTTCGATGCAAGGGGATACCATTTTGTTCTGTAAAGAACCGAGGAGGCCTTTATGGGCTGGCAAATGATCGAACATACTGCGGATGCAGGGTTCGAGGTAACCGCGGATTCCCTGGAGGAGCTTTTTCTCCAGGCCCGGGAGGCCTTTTGCGCTCTCTGTCTCGAAGAACCTCTTCCGGAAGAGAGCATGAAACAAGCCGGATCTTTCCATTCCTTGGAGATGGAAGCCCTGGATATGGAAGAATTGGCGGTTTCCTGGATCAACGAACTTCTCTTTCTGCTGGAAAGCCGGGAAGCCCTCTTCGTTCCCTCGAACCTCGAAATACGGCGAAATCCTCCGATTCTCCGGGGAGAGGGAATTCTTCGATCTCTTCCGGGAGTGCGGATTCCAGTAAAGGCCGCCACTTACGGAGGCCTGATCTTTCGGGAGGACGCCTCCTTTTTTCTGCGTCTTTTTTTGGATATGTAAGGGGAGGGAGAAAATCATGCACACATACCTGGAACGGCTGGATGAAAACCGGCTTCTTCTTCATCCCGGGGCGGTGCCGGGAATGAGGGTGCCCGGCATGATCTATGCGGATGCCTACGTGGAATCCCTACTTGCGGAGGAAAACGCCCTTCTTCAGGTGGCCCGGGTGGCCACTCTTCCGGGAATCCTGGGATACAGCTTCGGCATGCCTGATATTCACTGGGGATACGGCTTTCCCATCGGCGGCGTGGCGGCCTTCGACGCCGAGGAAGGAATTATCAGCCCCGGCGGCGTGGGATACGACATTTCCTGCGGCGTTCGCCTTTTAGCCTCCCGGATTCCCGCAAAGGAGGGAAAAAAGATGATGCCCCGGCTTGTGCGGGCACTCTTCGAAGCGGTGCCCTCGGGAGCAATTCCCGGAGGAGGGAAAAAGCTTTCTCTCCGGGAGCTGGAGAAGGTTCTTCAAAAAGGAGCTCCCTGGGCGGTGGAGGAAGGCCTCGGCACCCCGGAAGATCTGAAACGGATCGAAGAAGGGGGCTCCCTGAAAGGCGCGCTCCCCTCGGCCATCTCGGAGCGGGCCAAGGAACGGGGAAAGGCCCAGCTGGGAACCCTCGGCTCGGGAAATCATTTTCTGGAAATCCAGGAGGTAGCGGAGATTTTCGACTCTTCCGAAGCGGCGAAGATGGGGATCGAACCGGGATGCCTTACCGTGATGATCCATTGCGGAAGCCGGGGACTGGGACATCAAATATGCGACGATTCCATCAAGATCATGCGGCGAAGCATGGGAAAATGGAATATTTCCGTACCGGATCCCCAGCTCTGCTGCGTGCCTCTGCAGTCGAAGGAGGGACAGGAATACCTGGGAGCCATGCGGGGAGCCGCCAACTACGCCATGACAAACCGCCAGATCATCGCCGCCAGGGTGCGCCGAGTCTTCCAGAGCTTTTTTCCGAAGGAACCGCTTCAAACGGTCTGGGACGTAAGCCACAACCTGGCACATATGGAAAAACATTCCTGGAAAGGACAGGAGCGAACCCTCTGCGTACACCGCAAGGGTGCTACCCGGGCCTTCGAAGGAGAGCCCGTACTCATTCCCGGAAGCATGGGAACATCGAGCTACGTGCTGGTGGGAACCAAGCGGGCGGAGGAGGAAACCTTCGGCTCCACATGCCACGGAGCGGGACGCAGCATGAGCCGAAGCCGGGCGCTGAAGGAAACGGGAAAGGAGAATCTCTCGGGGCAACTCCGAAAACGGGGAATCGAAGTAGTGACGGCGAGCCCCAGAACTCTCGGCGAGGAGGCCCCCCGGGCATACAAGAAAATCTCCTCCGTGGTGGAAGTGGTGCACCGGGGCGGCATAAGCCTCAAGGTAGCCCGGCTGCAGCCTCTGGGAGTGATGAAGGGGTAAAAGAGCTCCGGCTCGGAAAGCACCAAAGTTTCCTTCTCCTCTTCATGAAACGTACTTTGCCGCGAATCGCCCCATACGTCGCATGCCCTCCTCGATATCTTCGTAAGAGCGGCAGTAGGCGAGGCGGATGAAACCGGTGACGCCGAAAGCATCCCCGGGAACCGTGGCAACCCCCTCCTCCTCCAGGAGAGAAGTACAGAATTCCAGGGGAGATACGCGTAGTTTGCGGATACTCGGAAAGGCGAAAAAAGTGCCTTCGGGCTTTACCGTTTCGATGCCCTCCATCTTTTGGAGGTACCCGAAAACCATATCCCGCCGTCTTTTATACTCTTCAATCATGGCGGTCACGTCCTTTCCGGCCTCCCGAAGCGCCCGGACCACCCCGGCCTGGGCAAAGGAGTTGCAGCAGGTGGTAACATTCTGATGGCACTTGGCGGCGTAGGGTTTCATCCTTTCGGGAACGATAGCCCAGCCCACCCGCCATCCCGTCATGGACCAGGTTTTCGAAGCGGTTCCTACGGTAACCGTCCGTTCCGCCATACCGGGAAGGCTTGCCATGCTTACGTGTTCCCCTTCGTAAAGGAAATTTTCATAGCATTCGTCGGAAACAATCCAGAGATCTCGTTTCCGGGCAAGCTCGGCGACGGCCTCCAGATCCTTTCGAGTGAACACGGCTCCGCTGGGGTTGTTGGGAGTATTCAGCAGAATCATCCGGCTTTTTGGGGTGATGGCTTTTTCCAAATCCTCCACCCGAAGCCTGAAATCATTCTCCATACGGCACGGCACGTTCACCACCCGGCCGTTGGCGAGAGCGATTTGATCCGCATAGGCGGGAAAAAAGGGAGAAGGGATGAGCACCTCGTCTCCGGGCTCGAGGACCGCGAGAAAGGTCATCATAAGAGCCTCCACGGCCCCCACGGTAACAATGATATGGCAGCCGGGATCGACCTGCATCCGGTTGCATCTGCGGTATTTTTCGGCGATGGCTTCCCGAAGGGAGAGACTGCCGGAAATGTCGGTGTAATGAACGTCTCCGCATCGAAGAGCCTCTGCGGCTCCGGCTTTGGCACATTCCGGGGAGTCGAAATCGGGGCGGCCGATTTCCATGTGAATGATGCTTCGGCCCTCCCGTTCCAGCTCGTTGGATCTCGATAAAATTTCCCGTATCCCTCCCCTGAGAGGAATGGAAGACATGCGGGAGTTGGGAAAATGAATTCTGGACATCTAACCCCATCTCCTCTTTCCATAAAAATATGCTCCACGCCTCTCATGAACCGGGAATATTCTCTACCGCATGGAAGACGTTATGGCTATCGAGAGAAGCCTGACCATGCCGCCGGAATCCGGCGGTTTATCCTGTTCGCCTCCTCCGGTACTGCTCCTTTCCGGAAACTACCTCCTGAACTGAAAGTTATAGGAAAGTTCCTGCGCTCCGTTTTTCAACACTTGAATCCAATCGGGAATGCGCTCTTCGGGTACATGATGCTTGGGAGCCGCCAGGGCGAGACTCGACCAGACCAGGCCCTCCTTATCGAATACGGGAACCGCAAGAGAGACGAGATCCAGGTTGAAAATCTCGTCTTCCACCGCATATCCCTGTTTCCGGATCCGGGCATATTCTTCCATAAGCTTCTCTTTATCCGTAAGGGTGAAGGGAGTGCGCTTTTCGAGCTCCAGCGAGTCGAGAAGGCTCCGGATATGAGACGGATCCTGGTATGCACAGAGAAGCATGGCGGACCCCCCGGCGTTGAGGGGAATGCTTTTCCCGATAAAGTCGTCCGTATCGTAGAGCCCTCCGGGAAGGACATTTTTATAGGCCGGAAACGCGCGATCCCCTTCCCAGACGGTGATATAGGTGGTTTCACGAAGCATTCTCGTGATGTTGGTCAGCACGGGCCGGGAGATTTCGTCGATCCCCTTGAATCGGTTGTACACGTTGCCGAGACGAATCATCATGGGGCTGAGATGATATTTTTTCGAAGAAGGATCCTGAACGACAAAGTTGTGGTTTCTCATGGTCTGAAGAATTTTGAAGGTGCCGCTCTTTCCTATGCCGATATGGGATGCAAGCTCCGCAAGGGCGAGCTCGTAGGGAGGCTCCCCGAGACGCTTGATTAAAAGAAGAGATCTGTCGAGACTGCTCATATTCGCCTCCATTTCCTTACAGGAAATAATATTTCCAAAAATGACATCTGACGTCACTGTAACAGCAACGGGAAATTTGTCAAGAATGTTTAGGCAAATTGTTTTTTGAATAAAAATAAGCAAAAACCTTCCCCTTAAAGAAAATCCTACCCTTTTCCGCCTCTCTTTAGCTCGAAAAAACGAGAAAAAAACAGAAAAATACCCAGATGGTTATATTCAAAGGCGATAAACCGCCGAAATTTTCTTGACAAATCTCTTTTTATTGTTACAGTGATGCTAGGTCTTCGTTTTTGGAAAAAGTATTTCCTAATAGGAAACATCTGTTGGCAAGAAAAGATCTCTTTCATCGACCTTTCTATCCATTCTACGTCCCGGTTCTCTTACGAGCCGTTCTTCGGAGACGCCTTCTCTCCTGTCCGTATGGAAAAAACGGCGCCTTCCTCTCTCCCGAAACCGCAGAAACTACAACTCCCGCACGGCACCCTTCAGAGTCTCTTTTCGGAAGAATGCTCCTCTTTTCCTCGCCGCACATTTCGGCAAGGTGCAGACGCTCCAGAATCCCGAAGAAGGAAGCCCGGGGCTTTTTCACGATCTCGAGGCTTGGATTTTCATAGAAAAACAGGATTGGCGGAAAGGAGGACGGCAGGCGGACGCGGTTTTTTCCTGTACGAATTTTTGTAAAGGAGAGATGTAATGATGAAGAAACGCATGGCACTGGGAACATTGATTTTCTTCGCTTGTGGGCTGGTTTTTTCCATGGGGGCGGCACAAAGCCTGGCAGCGGAAAAAACGACCTTGAAGGTGGCGGGGATTTCTTCGCCGGAGTACCGGGGGAGCAAATCGCTTCTGGCAATCAAGGAAGTCGTGGAAAAAGAGACCGAAGGCAGAGTGATTCTCGATGTCTTTCCCGCCAACCAGCTGGGAGATTACACCCAGGTGTTCGAGGAAATCCGGCGGGGCACCATTGAAATGGGGCTTATTTTCCTTCCCAGCCAGTTCGACCCCATGCTGGAGGTAGGCTCGCTCCCGTTTCTCGCGGAAACGAGTGAAGGCATGCAAGAACAGCTTTCTCCGGGCTCCGTGGTGTACTCCATCATCGAGGACTCCCTGAACAAGCTCGACGTCCATCTTCTTCGGATTTACGGCGACGGTTTCGTTGGAGTGGGGCTTGCAAAAGAACCCGCAGATCCTCTCAAGCCGGGAGTGAATAAGGATGCCCTGATTCGCGTGGCTCCCCTGGCGGTGTACAAAGAAACCGCGGAAGATCTCGGCTTCCGGACCACTACCATTCCCTATGCGGATACGTACAGCAGCATCCAGACCGGGGTCTGTGACGGATGGATCGGAGGATCCTCGCAAATCAACTATTTGAGCTTCCGGGACGTCATTAAATATTACATTCCCTACAACTGTCTTTTCGATCAGACCGCCTATATCGTGAGCAAAAAGGTATGGAGCCAGATTTCCGAGGAAGATCAGCAGGTCATCATGAAGGCCGTGAACGAACAGGCGGATAAGAGTTTTGCGGAGAGCAACGCGGAGGACGTGGAATTCCAGGAGAAACTCGCCGAGGCAGGAGTGAAGATCCTTTCGATCCCCGAAAAGGAAATGGCGGAGCTTGCGGAATATATCCGCAGCACCACCTGGCCGAAACTTGAAAAAATTTACGGCAAGGAAACGCTCGAAAAGATACAAGGCTCTTTGAAATAGGTACTCCCGGCGCCGGGGGAGGCCCCCGGCGCTCTTTCCGCCAACAGACACCATTGGATGCTCATGATGCATCTTTTCATGATCGTCCTGGGCACCAGATTGCAGGAGGTCTCTACATAATGCATATGGAACATCTGAAAAACAAGCCCATTGCGGTTCTCGGAGGAGGTGCCACGGCACGGGGGCATGCGGCCTGCGCGGCCCTTGCGGGGCGCGAGGTCCGTCTGTACGAACTGCCGGAATTCTTCCGGGGCCTCGGCTGTATTGGAAACAACAGGGAAATACGCATCAGCGGCAAGCAGGAAAGTCTCTACGGCTTCAAGCGGGAGGGGCTGGCAAAACTGGATCTGGTTACCCAGGATATTCGGGAAGCAATTCAAGATGCGGGCATTATCATTATCAGCTTTCCCGCCATAGGCTACAAAGCCTTTTTCGAAAAACTGATTCCTCATCTCGAGGATGGCATGGTAATCCATTTCACCACGGCCAACTTCGGCTCCCTGATCCTCCGGAAAATGATGCGGGAAGCGGGCTGCACCAAGAGAGTCATCATGGGCGAATGGAGCAGTCAACCCTACGGTATCCGCATCAAGAGCGCCGGGGGCGAACAGATGCCCGAGGTAAGCGTCAACTACTGGGCCATCAGTCTCCGGGGAGCCGCGTTGCCCATGACGGACCAGGAGGCCTTTTTCGAATCGAAACAGTACATCCCCTCTCTCGATTCGGTGGTACATCCTGTTCAAGGAGATACGGTAGCGGACATCGGCTTCAGCAACGTCAACCCTATATTGCATTGTCCCGGCACCATTCTCGGCGTGGGAGCCATGGAAAACTGGGGGGTGGTCTACGGGGAGAACAAGTATGAATTCTCGATTTACTCCCACGTCTACTGCCCTTCCATTTCGAGAGTTCAGCTGGCACTCTACAAGGAGGAATGCGCCATTGCGGAGGCCCTGGGAGTGGGAATTCAGGATTTCGAGGAAGAGGCTTTCTTCTCGAGATCCAACATTCTCGGAGCGGAGCACATGGGGAAAAAGTTCGAGGTTCCCTTCCACGAACAGTACCCTCTCGCCCTGGGAACCGGGCCCTTCACCATCCAGAACCGATACATCACCGAGGACATTCCCGTGGGATGCCATATTTTCTGGGAGCTTGCGCAGAAATTCGGCATATCCGTTCCGGTGATCTCCTCCATGATTACCCTCGCCTCGGTGATGACGGAAAAAGATTTCTGGAAAACCGGAGTCACCCTGCAGGATCTGGGAATCGCACATATGAACCGGGAGCAGATCAACGCCTTCCTCCGGGAAGGGATCTACTCGGAATAACCTTTTAGGTGTGGAATATCACGATTTGTAAGCCTTGCTTGTACCAACCCTTTTCCACCCCGGCCGAAGCGTTATTGCGGCCGGGGTTTTTTCACGCCTCCCTTTCCGTTCGCCAGCAATATCCCTCCCAAAATGAGAGGGGCGCTGCAAAGGTGCACTCTCCCCACGGCTTCCCCCAGAAAGAACCATGCCAGAAAAGCGCTGAAGAGAGGCAGGGTGTAGTAGATGATTCCCGCCCGGGCGGGGCCGATGGAGGTGATGGCCTTGTTCCAGAGCAAAAAGGCCAGAAAGGAGGCACATATACCCACGTAAAGGATGGCCCCCAGAATGGAGGCGTTCCATCCGCTCCAGGGTTCGGCGCTTCGTTCCCAGAAAAAGGCGGGAGCAAGAAAGAGAAGCCCCAGAAGAAAGGTAGCGAGCTGAAGGCTGCCGATGCTGATCTCCTTGGGCTTGCGCCGGAGAAGAAGGCTGTACACCGCGAAGATGACCGAGGCCAGGAGCATCCAGAGATCCCCCCGGGCAAAGGTAAGCTGCAGTAGCACCGAGAGATTGCCCCGGGTAAGAAGCAGCAGCACTCCCAAAAGCACCAGCCCCACGCCTCCGAGCCTGGAGAGAGGAAAGGGCTCTCCGAAAAAGACCCGGGAAAAGAGCAGTATGAAAACGGGAAAGGTGATGGCGATGAGGGAGAGGTTCATGGCACTGGTACTCCCTCCGGCGATATAGATGAGGGTGTTGAAGAGGGTAATCCCCAGAAAAGCCGTGGTTCCCAGGTACGGTACGTGCCTGGCCAGAATTTTTCTTTCTCCCCAGAGAGTTTTCAGGCCGAAGGGCAGAAAGACGAGCACCGCCACCACCCAGCGCCAGAAGGCGAGTTGCACCGGGGGCACCTCGGAACCCAGCCCCCGGGCCACGATGAAGTTGCCCGACCAGATGGCGGTGGCCCCCAGGGCGCCCAGCACGCCGGCGAGCTTCGGAGTACGCACCAGGTGCATTACACAATACCGCAGAAAGCTCCCGTACCCCATGCAGAGAGGATGCTCCCGAAGCCAGGGCTCCCGCCCCGAGGGAATATCCTCCCTGTCGATACGGCGGAAGTCCGCACTGCCGCAATCCGGGCAAACCTCTTTCTGCAAGGCCCTTTCCCGGGAGGCGTTATCCTCCGAGGCGCTCCCCGCATCCCAGGCGCCGCCTCCGCAGGAATAGGAGGACATATCGTGAAAAGCCTCGCTCCGCACGTATCCGCAATGTTTGCACTCGTAGTATGCCATTTCGATGGACATGATCATTCTCCTTCTCTTCTTTCCGGGCTTTGCAGGATTGTAGCATTACGGGCCTCGAGAATACACATCGGAAAGACCATTTCTCTTCGGATTTGAAAAAAGAGTTCCTTTTTTGCGGGATACTTCGAAAAGATACTCCTTGAAAATAAGGTATCTACGAAAGAAATATGAGAAAAAATCTGGTTCTTTTGGAGAATGCACTTTAGTATACAAGGGAGCGTTTCTGTAGAAGCCTTTCATTTTTCCAAAAAGGAGGATTTTTCCATGAACATCAAGACAATTCGCATTTTCCTTACCGCCCTGGGGGTTCTTTTCCTGGTGGCGGGGAGCGCCTTTGCCGCAGAGGTGGCTCTGACCTCGGTGGGACAGAGCCCGGACGGCACCATGGTGAAGGTGATCATGAAAAAGATCGCGATCCCCGTGGATTATGACAAGCTCATGGAAGCGGGAGCTTTGGGAGATCAGAAGGTTCTCGTGGCCGTGGTGGGAGGCAGCTCCAAAGGGCTCGGCGCCGCGGGTGTGGACAAGGAACAGGAAAAGACCCGGGCCTTGGCGCTTATAGACGCCGCCAAAGCCAAGGGCATGAAGATCCTGGTGATGCACGTGGGAGGCGAAGGCCGTCGAGGACAGCTTTCGGACATGTTCATCGAGGCGGTGACTCCCCGGGCAGATACCATCATTCTGGTGGAGGGAGCCAATCAGGACGGCATCTTCGATCGGCTGGCAGGAGAAGGAGTGCAGATTCTCACCGCGGAAACCGTGAAAAAGACTGCGGATCCCCTGAAGGAAGTTCTCGCCTCCTGGGGCGTGGAACAGTAGCATTATCTAAAGAAGAGAAAGGATTCCTTTTATGGAATGGTTCTGGCCCGAAGGGTTCTACACCCTTCTCATGATCGGCGTCTTCGCTTTCGGGGCCTTCGCCCTGAAACTTCCCATCGCCATCGCCATGGCCCTGGCAGCAGTCTCCGGAGCCGTGGCGGGAGGGGAAGGCTTTCCCCTAAGGCATCTCGTGGAGGGATGCTTCGGCTATCTCGATACGATTCTCATTATCGCGGCGGCCATGATCTTTATGAAGACCGTGGAAAACATCGGCCTTCTCGAAGCCGTGGCGGCCTGGGTTATCCGTAAATTCCGCAGAATTCCCTTTTTGCTCAGCCTGGGAATCATGCTTCTCATCATGATACCCGGCATGATTACGGGATCCTCCACCGCGGCGGTCCTTACCACGGGAGCACTGGTGGCACCGGTGCTTCTCAAGCTGGGAGTGCAGATTCACAAAACCGCGGCGGTCATCGCCATGGGAGCCATCTACGGCATGATCGCTCCTCCCATCAGTCTTCCCGCCATGATCATCGGCGGAGGCATCGACATGCCCTACGTAGGGTTCGGCCTTCCCCTCCTTATCTGCACGGTACCCCTGGCCATCATAACGGCATTGCTTCTCATCTACCCCTCCCTCCGGAAAAAGGTGGAAGACGAAGCCGCTCTCGAAGCGGAACTGGTGCGCATGGAGCGTACCCCTCTCTCGCTGCGCCTCTTTCTTCCGGTGCTGCTGCTGGTGGTGCTCCTGGGAGGAGAACGGCTCTTTCCCCAATTCTGGCCGAGCCTGGGCATGCCCCTGGGCTTTCTCCTGGCCTCGGCATCCGCCTTTTTTGCGGGAGTCGCTCCTCGAGTCTGGAAACCCCTGAACACCGTCACGGATGCGGTGAACGACGCCCTGCCGGTTATGGGCATTCTCATGGGAGTGGGCATGTTCATCCAGGTGATGACCCTCATCGGCGTCCGGGGATTCGTGGTGGTTTCCGCTCTGGCCCTTCCGGCGTGGCTTCTCTACGTGGGCATCGCCACCTCCATGCCCCTCTTCGGAGCGGTCTCCTCCTTCGGCTCCGCCTCGGTACTGGGAGTCCCCTTTCTTCTTGCCCTTCTCGGACGCAACGAGATCGTCGTAGCCTCCGCACTCAGTCTCATCGCGGGATTGGGAGATCTCATGCCTCCCACGGCGCTGGCGGGAATTTTCGCGGCCCAGGTGGTGGGAGAGAAGAATTACTTCAAGGTTCTCAAATACTGCTGGTTCCCCGGAATTCTCACGGCCCTCTGGGGCATCGCGGTCATTCTTGGGGCCAAGTTCATCGCCGGCGTGCTCTACTAGACGGGAAGGAGGAAGAAATTTCATGATTATGACCCTTATCTATCGAGCCATCGTGGTGTTCGTGCTCCTTCTCGTGGTGCGTTGCATGTTCCGGGAAAAGGAGTTCTGGAAGCAGGCCACGGGAGCCCTTGTGCTGATCCCCCTGATTCTTCGGGCTCTTATGATCAAGTAGGAGGCGGTACGTTATGTCTTGGGACATCAATTTTCGGGGCAACCGCGTCACCGCGCTGCTCCTGATTCTTCTTGCGGGAGCCGTGGCCCTTTTCGGGGCCCGGCAGTTCATGACCATGTGGCAACCCGACGTGGTAATTCCCGCTCCGGGATTCGAAAAACACATGCTTTCCGAGTGGTTCGAAGGCATCAAGGATACCCCTGCGGATACCCCGGTGTTCATCCAGTCCGGCGAAACCTCCGGAGGCTCGGTGCTTCTCATGGGAGGCACCCATCCCAACGAACCCTCTTCCGCCCTTACGGCGGTACTCTTTCTGGAAAAGGCTCACGTGGAGACGGGACGGCTCATCGTGGTACCCTTCGCCAATGCCATGGCCTTTACCCACAACTCTCCTCAGGAGGCCTCTCCCCAGCGAATCTCCTTTACCCTTCCCGACGGCTCTTCCCGGGAGTTCCGCTACGGATCCCGGGCTACGAACCCCATCTACCAGTGGCCCGCTCCGGACGTGTATATTCATCCCCAATCCGGCCAGGAATTGGCGGGAAGCGAAAAGAGCAATCTCAACCGGGCCCATCCGGGAACTCCCGAGGGGGCCCTTACCCAGCGCCTTGCCTACGCCCTGCGTCAGCTCATTATCAAGGAGAAGATAGATCTCGCCTTCGACCTTCACGAAGCCTCGCCGGAATATCCCGTGGTCAATGCCACGGTGGCCCACGACCGGAGCATGGAGCTCACCGCCATGGTGGCCATGGAGCTGGAGGATATGGGCATTCCCATGCGCATCGAACCCTCTCCTACCAACCTCCACGGCCTTACCCACCGGGAGTGGGGAGATTACACCGACACCCTGCCGATTCTCATGGAAACGGGCAATCCCAGCCAGGGCAGGCTCCGGGGACGCACCAACGAAGATCTCGTGATTACCGGCCGGGATAAGAGCTATGCCAAGGCTTCGAAGCTGGGACTTCTCTTCATTCCCTACGAGGAGAACCAGCCTCTGGATTACCGCATCGGCAGGCATACCCAGGCGGTGCTTACCTTTATGGAGATGCTCGGATTTATGGATGAGAACAAGGAGGTGGTGATGGAAGGAGTTCCGGGAATGGAGGAACTGATGGAAAAGGGCTTCGGCGCCTATCTTTCTCCTCTGGGAAGCTAGCATCGAAACAGCTCTATCCGAAAGGGAAATTTTTCCGAAGCAGTTCTTTTTTAGTGACGATTTATGATATGCTACAAATGTGAAAAAGGAGAACTTTTTCCTCGTTATGTAAGGCATCATTCCTGGGGGTTTCCAAAGGGAAAACCGCAGAAAAACATCTTTATTTTTGAGGAGGGATTGTGTAATGAGAAAGTTTCGTATTCTGTTCGCTCTCGGTCTCTGTCTTTGCCTTGCGGGAGCCGCCTTCGCGGTGGAGGTGAACGATGTCTACGCCAAGCGTGGCATGGTTTCTTCGGCGCACGAGCTGGCTTCTCAGGCAGGAGTGGAAATCCTCCAAAAGGGGGGCAACGCCATCGATGCAGCGGTAGCCACCGCTCTGGCGCTCAATGTGGTGGAACCCAACGCTTCGGGCCTTGGAGGAGGCGGTTTCATGGTGATCCGCTTCGCCCAAACCGGAGAAGTGGTGGAACTGGACTACCGTGAGGTGGCTCCCAATTCCGCCACCAAGGATATGTACGCCTCGGAGGAAGCCAAGAAAGCCGGCGCTTCCAAGCTCGGAGGCACCGCGGTAGGCGTTCCCGGGGAAACCCTGGGGCTCTGGACCGCCCTGGAAACCTACGGCACCATGAGCTGGCTGGAAGTGGCCGCCCCGGCCATCCGCCTGGCGGAAGAGGGGTTCGAGCTTGCGGAGATGCAGAACGGCATCATCACGGATAATCTTGACAAACTCCTGGCCTACAACGCCCCCACCCAGACGGTCTTCCTGGATTCCGACGGCATTCCCGTGGAAGCGGGAACTTTGCTGCAGCAGCCCGGCCTGGCGGAAGCCTTCCGGCTTATCGGCGAGAAGGGCCCCAAAGCCTTCTACGATGGCCCCATCGGGGAAGCCGTGGTGGCAGCGGTTAACCGCAGCGGAGGCAACATGAGCATGAAGGATCTGGAGAACTACGCCATGGAGATCCGGGAACCCGTTTCCGGAACCTACCGGGGCTACGAAATCTTCTCCACGCCTCCCGCATCCAGCGGCGGAACCCATATCGTACAGCTTCTGAACATCATGGAGTACTGCCCCGTGGGCGAATGGGTCCATAACGGTCCCGAATATCTCCACTATCTCGGAGAAGCCATGAAGCTGGTCTTTGCGGACCGCCAGGAGTACATGGCGGACACCGCCTTCGTAGATCTGCCTCTTCAGGGACTCACCGACAAGGATTACGCGCTCCGGCTCTTCCGTAAGATTCATCCCTACAAAGTCATGACCGACGTGTGGCCCGACGATCCCTGGCTCTATCAGCCCCGGGAACAGAAGACCAGCTATCTCGGCGGCACCGACGACATGCATCTCTCCACGAGCCACTTCTCCGTGGTGGACGCCCAGGGGAACATCGTGGCCTCCACGAACACGGTGAACTACTTCTTCGGCTCCGGAGTCATCGTCCCCGAATACGGCCTGGTGCTCAACAACCAGATGGACGACTTCTCCTCCAATCCCGCGAGCGTAAACGCTCCGGAACCCGGCAAACGCCCTCTCTCCTCCATGAGCCCCAGTATCGTGCTGGATCCCGAAGGACGTCCCTTCATGACCATCGGCGCGGCGGGAGCCTGGCGGATCATCACCGCGGTGAGCCAGATCATCATGAACGTGGTGGATTTCGGCATGACCATGGACGAAGCCATCGAACAGCCCCGAATCTTCACCTACGCCTCCAGCGGCAAGGCGGGGCCCTTCCTGGTGGAGGAACCCATGTCCGAGGAAACCATCGAATTCCTGAAGATGCGGGGACATAACGTGGAAGTGCGTCCCCGGGGCGGCTATTTCGGCACCGCTCAGGGAATTCTCTTCAAGGACGGCAAGATGGACGGCGGCGCGGACGGTCGGCGCCTGGGAGTTCCCGTAGGATACTAGGATTCTCCTTTCCGTCTCGACATTTTCGGTTTCGCAAAAGCTGCCCTTAGGGGTAGCTTTTTTTCATGGCTGCGAAAAAAAGCTGTTCCCCGATTTCCCTTTAGAATCGTGCTAGAATAAAGTTGTTTTTATATTCCTGAAATAGGGAGGGGAGATCCATGCTATTCAAAACCTCCGATACTTTTTTCTTCATCCTCAACCTTCCGGGGCTTTCGCGAAAAGGATTTTTCCGGTTTTCGCTCCTTCTGCGGGAAAGCATCTGCCTTCTCGCTCTGTTTTTTCTGCCGGTATTTCCCTGCTTCGGAGCGACTCCGGCCCTGAAGGTCCAGGGAGATAACAACTACCCCCCCTACGAATATTTGGAAAACGGCATTCCCAAAGGTTTCAACGTGGAAATCATGCAGGCTCTGGCCAAGGAGATGCAGCTACCCATCGAAATCGAGCTGGACGACTGGAACACCGTGCGACGGCGCCTGGAAAAGGGTGACATCGATATGCTCATGGGAATGATCTATTCCCCGGAGCGGGATCTTTCGGTGGATTTCAGCACCCCTCACATTATGCTCACCAACGCCATCTTTGTCCGGAAAAATTCTCCGATCCATTCCCTGGAAGATATCTACGGCAAGGAGATCCTGGTACAACGGGGAGACATCATGCACGATTTCGCCCTGCAACAAGAGCTTTCCGCCGCCATCCTCCCCGTGGAAAACCCTCTCGAAGCCCTTCGGGAGCTCTCGGCGGGAAAACACGATGCGGCTCTCCTGGCACGGCTCCAGGGGCTCCAGATTATCCACGATCGGAACATCACCAATCTCCGGGACATTCCTCTCGACATTCTTCCCCGCAAGTACTGCATCGCCCTTTCCGAGGGAAGGGAGGATCTGCTTGCCAGGATCAACGACGGTCTGCGGATTCTCAAGGAAAACGGCACCTACGACACTATCTACAATCGTTGGTTCGGTCTTTTTTCCAAGCCCGAGACATCCCTTCGGGAGATCCTGGAATATCTCTTCTGGATTCTTCTCCCCCTTTTCCTCATCATCGGCATGGTGATTTTCTGGAATCGGAGCCTTCGCAAGCAGGTTTACTTGCAGACGGAGCGGCTTAAGAAAGAGCTGCTCTCCCGGGAGAGAGCGGAGGAATCCTTGCGCACCCTCATCAACACCCTTCCGGACATCGTCTGTTTCCGGGACGGAGAGGGCCGCTGGATGGAGACCAACGATTTCGCCCTGAAGCTCTTTCACATGGAAAACGTGGATTACCGGGGAAAGACGGGGGCAGAACTCATCGCCTACAGCCCCTCCTATTTCCACACCTTCTTCTCCTGTGCGGAAATGGACGAAAAGACCTGGCGCAAGGGCATTCCATACAGGGATGACCAGATCATCCAGCTTCCCGAGGGATCCCTTTTCGTGTTCGACGTTATCAAGGTTCCCGTCTTCAATCCCGACGGAAGCCGGAAGTACCTCGTGGTAGTGGGCCGGGACGTGACGGAACGGAAAAACATGGAGAACGCCCTCAAGGAAAAGGAAGAACACTATCGGACCCTGGTGGAGCACGTGCCGGGAATCGTTTTTCTCTGCGATGTCCAGAGCCCCTGGAAAATGTTCTACATCAGCGAGGAGGTCCTCGAAATAACGGGGTATTCCCAGGAACAGTTCCTGGGAAATCTCGCCTGGGGGGATCTGATTCTTCCGGAAGATCTTGCGGAGGTGGAGGAAAAGGTAGGCCGGGGAATTTCCGATAAAAGCAGCTACCAGGTGGAGTACCGGATCCGTCATAAAGACGGTTCTCTGCGCTACGTCTTTGAAAAGGCCCGGGGTATTTACGCCGAAGCGGATACGCCCCTCTATATCGAGGGAGTGATTCTGGACATTACGGATCGGCGGCTGGAGGAAGAGCGGGTTCGCCGAATCAACCGTAAGCTGGAAAAACGGGTACGGGAGCGCACCGCCCAGCTGGAACAGGCCAACCGGGAGATGGAGATTTTCTCCTACTCTCTTTCTCAGGATTTTCGGATCCCCTTGGAGGAGATCGATTGCCTGAGCCGGGAGCTCCAGAAAGGTTACGAAAATTCCCCGGACAGCCCGGAAAACCTGCTTCTTTTGAAAATACGCAGAGAAATTCTGCTGCTGGAAGAAGGAATTCGGGAGCTTTTACAGTTTTCCCAGATTACCAGATCTTCCAGGGGCAACAAAAGGGTGAATCTCTCTTCTCTGGGAGAACAGATTTTCGAGGAGCTTCGCCGGAAAGATCCGGAGCGTTCCGTGGAATTTTCCGTGGAGCCCGAAGTCATGGCCTTCGGCGATGCGGGACTTCTTCGGATAATCATGGAGAAACTCCTGTACAACGCCTGGGCATTCACTCTTTCCAGGAATCCCGCAGCCATAAGCTTCGGCACTTTTCAGAAGGATAACCAAACAGTCTATTTCGTAAAGGATAACGGAAAGGGACTTCCCATGGATCGGGAGGAAAAGCTTTTTGGATTTTTCCAGAAGCTCCGGAGCACCCCGGAATTTTCCGAAAGCTATATGAGCCTTGCGGCGGTACAGCGCATGGTTCATCGCCACGGAGGGCATTTCTGGGGAGATTCGGCTCCGGAACGAGGAAACACCTTTTACTTTACTCTGCCGGAAACGGGAAACCGCTAAGACCTACTATCCACAGATTACACAGATTGCACAGATTAAAAAGCAAAACCCTGAAAGCAGGGTGGGATTTCAAATCTACGTTTATACCTGTGTAATCTATGGATATTTTCGATTCTCCACCTCTCTCACAGAACCGTTATGACAGAGGGAGAGGCCTCTTTTCCTTTTTTCTGATAATTATCCTATTGGGAAACCGTAAAGGAGACCGAGGTTACCTCTTTGCCACCGTTATCCGTGTCGTGCATCCGGAAATCGTAGTTCCCCGGCGCGGAGGGAGCCCCGAAGGTGAGCACCCCCGAGGTACGCTGCGAGAGATACTGGTAGGTCAAGTCGTGCTTATCGTTTTCCGATTCGCTTCCGTGCATGACGTGAGAGGGAATGATCCCCACCCAGGCGTTATTCGCAAAGCTTGCGGGGGCGGTAAAGGTCACCGAGATGGATTCCCCCGGAGCGTAGACGCTCTTGGAAAGCTGCAGGGATGCGGCATGGGAAACCCCGCCCTGCACCGTAAAGGAGACCGAGGTTACCTCTTTGCCACCGTTATCCGTGTCGTGCATCCGGAAATCGTAGTTCCCCGGCGCGGAGGGAGCCCCGAAGGTGAGCACCCCCGAGGTACGCTGCGAGAGATACTGGTAGGTCAAGTCGTGCTTATCGTTTTCCGATTCGCTTCCGTGCATGACGTGAGAGGGAATGATCCCCACCCAGGCGTTATTCGCAAAGCTTGCGGGGGCGGTAAAGGTCACCGAGATGGATTCCCCCGGAGCGTAGACGCTCTTTTCCAGGGTCAGGCTCACGTTCTGAGCAGCGGCACAACCGAGAAAAAGGGTAAACAAAAGGCATACCATCAAAAACATTCTTTTTCCAATGCACGTCATGATTCTAAGCTCCTTCCCTTTCGCTAAAGACTCTCTCCTTTTCGTGCTTACGCCAAACACCGTAATTTCCAAACAATCTTTCAGCAACTTTTAAAAACTACCATGCAAGAAATATGATGTCAAAAAAACTTCTCGATATGATTCTGTAGATTCAAAAAATTACGTGATTCCCTGATTCCTGGCACTCACTTCCTAGTTCTACTCTCTGTGCCTGCAGGGAACCGTCACAGCACTGAAGGAGGAAAAAGGAGCCCATCATATCTCAGGCCCGCTCCACCCGATTCCTTCCTTTTTCCTTGGCCCGATAGAGCGCTTTGTCCACCTCCGCAAAAGCCTGGTCCGCCGAGGAGATTTTCTCTACAGGAACCTGATACACCCCCATGCTGAGGGTTACCGTATAGGGTTTTTCCTCGAAGAGAACCGGAACCTTGTGCCGAATACGTTCCGCCACCTCCAGGGCACTCTCTCCGGGCGTTTCCGGAAGCAGTATGAAGAACTCGTCTCCCCCCCACCGGGCCAGATGATCCGCCTTGCGAAGCTCCTTCCGGCAGAGGTCTACCAGCTTTACCAGGACCTCGTCTCCCACGGTATGCCCATGGACGTCATTCACCGTCTTGAAATGGTCCACGTCGAACATGATTACCGAAAGAGGACGACCATAACGCCGGGCAAGGGCAAGGCTTTGGTCGAAGTTTTTTACCAGAGCATGCCGATTCTCCGCCCCC
>DAIPKP010000051.1:0-19211 GCA_036769705.1 Synergistaceae bacterium | reverse complement strand
CGATGGTACCGATGTTCAAATGCGGTTTCGATCGCTCAAATTTTTCTTTTGCCATTATTCCGCAAACCTCCTTAAAAGATGAAACATTCCTAAAATACTGTGAGCGGCCTACCGCTCAAGCAGTTTCTCTGCTACGTCCTTGGGAACCTCTTCGTAATGGCTGAAGGTCATGGAATAGGTCGCCCGCCCCGAGGTTTTGCTCCGAAGATCCGTGGCATATCCGAACATTTCGGAAAGAGGAACCACGGACTTGACAACCCTCGCATTGGCACGGACTTCCATGCCTTCCACACGACCCCGCCGACTCGAAAGGTCTCCGATAACGTCTCCCACATATTCTTCGGGAGCCACGACTTCTACGTTCATTACCGGCTCCATAAGCACCGAGCCGCACTGCCGCATAAGCTCCTTGAAAGCCATGGACGTGGCTATTTTAAAGGCCATTTCCGAGCTGTCCACCTCGTGGTAACTTCCATCCACGAGGGAAATCTTGACGCCAATTACGGGGAAACCACCGAGAACTCCATTGTTGATAGCCTCAGCGAGTCCCTTTTCCACGGCGGGGATATACTCCCGGGGCACCACACCGCCGACGATACGGTTCTCAAATTCGAAACCTTTCCGCTCCGGAAGAGGCTCCGCTTCGAGCCAGACATGGCCGAACTGGCCACGCCCTCCGGACTGACGCACGAAGCGCCCCTCCGCTTTTCCGGGCCGGGTAATGGTTTCCCGATATGCCACCTGAGGTTTTCCTATGCGCACCTCCACGCCGTATTCCCGGCGCAAACGGTCCACGATAATTTCCAGGTGCAGCTCTCCCATGCCGGAGATGATAGTCTGGCCGGTTTCGTGATTCACCGCCACCCGGAAGGTAGGATCCTCTTCCGACAGAGCACTCAAACCCTTGGTGAGCTTCACCTGATCCGCCTTGCTGGCGGGCTCTGCGGAAAGATCGATGACGGGTTCCGGGAAATCCAGGTTTTCCAGCACTACCGGATGATCGATATCGCAAATGGTATCGCCGGTACGCACCGTTTTAAGACCCGGCAAGGCCACAATAAGCCCTGCATGGGTTTCCTGAAGCTCTTCCCGTTTGTTGGCATGCATTCTCAAGATACGCCCTACCCGCTCTTTTTTGTTGGTTCCCACGTTCAGAAGGGCTTCTCCGCTTTTCAAGCTTCCCGAGTAGACCCGGCAGAAAGCAAGGCGCCCCACGTAGGGATCCACCATGATTTTGAAAACCAGGGCCGCAAAGGGCTCATCCAGGTTGCTATGGCGTTCCACCACCTCGCCCGAGACGGGATCCTCCCCCGCAAAAGCCGGAAGGTCCTGAGGGCTGGGCAGATAGTCCACTACCGCATCCAGAAGAGGCTGAACCCCCTTGTTTTTGAAAGCGGAACCGCAGAGAACCGGCACGATTTTCAGAGATACGACGTTCTCCCGGATGGCTTTCTTGATAATCTCCGCAGAAACGGGCTCTCCCTCGAGAAAAAGGCTCATTATCTCTTCGGAATGATCCGCCAAAGTTTCGATCATGGTCTCCCGGGCCATCTCCGCCTCTTCCAGAAGATCCTCGGGAATCTGCCCCACCCGGGGCTCGGCTCCCAAAGCATCGGAAAAGGTAATTGCCTGCATCGCTACGAGATCCACCATACCCTCGAAGGTGTCCTCCACCCCGATGGGTATCTGCAAAGCCACGGGAGAAGCTCCGAGTTTTTTCTTTATGTCCCGCACCACCACGTTGAAATCAGCGCCGATACGATCCATCTTATTCACAAAAGCGATTCGGGGAACCCGATAACGATCTGCCTGACGCCAAACGGTTTCCGACTGGGGCTCCACTCCACCCACAGCGCAAAAGACAGCCACGGCACCGTCAAGCACCCGCATAGACCGCTCCACCTCTACCGTAAAGTCCACGTGGCCGGGCGTATCAATAATGTTGACGAGGCAATCCCGCCATTCACAAGTAGTAGCGGCAGAAGTAATGGTAATACCCCTCTCCCGCTCCTGCTCCATCCAGTCCATGGTGGCTCCACCTTCATGAACCTCGCCCATCTTGTAGTTTCGCCCCGTGTAGTACAAGATGCGCTCGGTGGTGGTGGTTTTCCCGGCATCGATATGAGCTGCTATGCCTATATTTCGAATATGCTGAAGCGCCGTTGTCTGCGCCATGTTTCCATCACCATCCAGAATTTCTAAACTTTATACTGGTTTTACCAGCGATAATGAGCAAAAGCCCTATTTGCCTCCGCCATACGGTGAGTATCCTCACGCTTTTTCACGGAACTGCCTTCACCCTTGAAGGCGTCCACGAATTCCCGGGCGAGGCGCTCTTTCATGGGCATTCCCTTCTTGCCCCGGGCATACGAAATAATCCAACGCGTGGCAAGAGCCCAAGCTCTTGCAGGAGCGACTTCCACCGGAACCTGGTACGTAGCTCCCCCAACCCGGCGAGGACGGACCTCTACCAGGGGACGCACATTTTCCATGGCCTTCTGAAAGACATCCATGGGCTCCGCATCGAGCTTTTCCGCCGCCCGCTCCAAAGCTCCGTAGATGATTTTTTCCGCCACGCTCTTCTTGCCATCCCACATGAGACAGTTGACGAAGGCGGTAATTTCCTTGTTTCCATATACGGGATCGGGATGAACTTCCCGTTTCCGCACATGCCCTTTTCTCGGCATGGATGTTCCTCCTTACTTTCGATTACTACTTTTTCGGGCGCCGAGCACCGTACTTGGAACGGCTCTGCATCCGATTTTCCACGCCACCGCAATCGAGAGTTCCGCGGACGATATGATAGCGTACCCCCGGAAGGTCTTTCACACGACCTCCGCGCACGAGCACCACTGAGTGCTCCTGAAGATTGTGCCCCACTCCCGGGATATAGGCGGTAACTTCGATTCCATTGGTAAGACGAACACGAGCGACTTTCCGCAAAGCCGAGTTCGGCTTCTTGGGAGTTACCGTGTAGACCCTGGTACATACGCCCCGTCTTTGAGGGTTCTCATGAAGCGCCGGAGCATCCGAGGTGCGTCGTTTTTCTTTCCGCCCGTATTTAATCAGCTGACTGATTGTTGGCAAAAAACACCCTCCTCTCACTTTTAAGATATATATTTTTTACCATCACGAAAAACAAGTAGTTTTGTTTTTTGCTATAGCCGCGATCGCTGTCCCGCAGCCGATGGCACAAGCCCTACCCAGTTTTTTTCTGCTTTCCGCAATTTCCACGGGGATATCCTGACGCAATGCCTCCTCCAGGAAGGGAGCGGTTAAGGCTTTCTCTGCATCGGAAGCCACAAAAAGCTTGAGTACCCGCTTCTCTTCGAGAGCCTTTCGAACCTTTCCTGCTCCCGCAATACGGCCTGTTACGGCCAATTCTTCCAAAGGCACAATAAACCCCCTTGCGTGCAAAAAGCACCGGAGAATCTTAACAGCCCTCGCAAGGCATGTCAAGATAATAAAATATAAAGATATGCTTTGCCGGAGAAGCCCGGGGTCCTGGAAAAAATCCGAAGGACCCCGGACCCTTCTCCATTATTTCCGGTTTATTCCCTGCGGAAAAAGAACCGCTCTTATTCGAAGAGAGGAAGCCCCTCGCCGGAAGGCGCACTTTCTTCTTCGGCAATGGAACAATCCACCGGAGCGGGACGGACCACAAGTTTTCGATAACGATCCACGCCGGTTCCCGCAGGCATAAGATGACCGATAATAACATTTTCCTTAAGCCCTCGGAGAGTATCCTCTTCACTTCGAACCGCCGCCCGGGCCAAAACCTGAGCGGTCTGCTGGAAGGAAGCGGCGCTGAGGAAACTTTCCGTAGCCAGGGCCGCCTTGGTAATGCCATGAAGAAGAGGCATGTACATGGGCTCTTCGCTGAGACGGCGCACAAAGGAGACCTTTTCGATGAGCCGCCTTTCCTCTCCCGAAGCGTGTAAGGAACGCACCACCATTTCGGAGGGGGAAGCCTGGACGAGAATTTCCAGGACCTCCTTGTTCACCTCGGTTCCCGAAGGCACGAGGATCTCCCCCGCCTCGTCCCGAAGAGAGCTCAGCAAGACTTTCCCGTAAGCCAGCTCCGCAAGCACTTCCCGAAGGGCCTTTTCTCTGGTAAGTACCATCCGCTCGCCACTGAGAGTAATCTCGATCCCCGTAAGTTCTTTCTCCACGAGACCCCGAACGATCCGGGCATCCACCCGGGGAGGAAGATCTTCCAAGGTTTTCCCCTCCGTATCGATGGCCTGATGCAGAGGAGCCTCGTAGTACGCGATAAGATGTTTTTGAATCTCGTTTTCCACGAGAATTTCGTGAGGATTTTTCCAGATTTTGATGCAGGGAACGTTGGAGCTCCGCAAAAGAGAAACCGTCTCCTCGTTCACTCCGTCATCCTTGCTCAAGATCACCGTTCCATCCTCACCCCGAACGTCCTCCGCAAGCCATGCCACATCGCACATCTTGCTGAGAGCTCCGGAGTTACGCACGCAAATGGTTTTAGGATCTCCCTTGACAATGTGCGCCAGCTGTCCCGGGGTGAGGGAATCCGTGGGTTCCACCACGATGTTTTCCTCTCCGTGGAAAGCCTCGAGGAGCTCCCGCCCTTCCATCTCTCTCCGGAAAGAAGCCTCTCCCACGACGATGCGCATTTCTTCTTTGCCCATGCGAACGAAAAGGGAAGAAATAGAGTTCCCCGGCATGAGAAGGCGCCGTACCGCCCGGGAATCCAGCCGTTCTCCCTTGAAGGCCAGACTCTGCTCCAAATTCCCGGAGCCCTCCACATCCAGGAGAAAGGCTCCGCAGAGAAGATGCTCCGCCTCGGTGAGGAAACGCTCGTTTTCCTCTCTCATGGCAAGGATATCCCCTTCGAGATCATCCTTCCACACCAGATCGTTCGCCACGTAGGAGCTGCTTCCCTCCTCGGTGATGCGGACCCGGTTCACCGGAGCCACCTTACGCAAAATAACCTCGATATGCTTGTTATTGATGGAAACCCCCTGGGATTTATAGACGTCCTGGATGTTATCCACCAGATAACGCTGTACTTCGTTCATATCTTTGCATTCCAGGATGTCCTGAGGATCTTCGTGCCCCTCGGTAAGGCGTTCTCCCCGCCGGAGCTGCTGTCCTTCCTCCACCAGAAGGTTTTGGGAAAGGGGTACGTTATATTGAACCCGCTGCTCTTTCCCTTCTTCGCTGGAGGTGAGAATGACCTTTCTCTTGCCTTCCATTTCTCGGATTTCCGACACGGTTCCGTCGATTTTGGAAAGAAAAGCCACTTTTTTGGGGCGCCTTACTTCGAAAAGCTGCTCGATCCGGGGAAGCCCCTGGGTGATATCCTCTCCGGTAATACGTACGCCTCCGGTATGGAAAGTACGCATGGTAAGCTGGGTTCCCGGCTCCCCGATGGACTGGGCCGCCACAACTCCCACAGCTTCGCCGATGGCCACGCGTTTACGGGTAGCAAGATCGAGGCCGTAACAGGCACGACAAACACCGTTCTTCAGCTCGCAGGTAAGAGGACTCCGAACCACAACCTCTTCAAGACCGCTCTCCTCCACCTTCCGAGCTACATCAGAAGTTATTTCGATTCCCGCCTCCGCAAGAACTTCTCCCGTTTCGGGATGCAGAATATCTTTGGCGGGAACCCGTCCGACAATACGCTCCGCCAGACTGATAACAATTTTCTGATCCTGCTTGAGAGGCCGCACCGTAACGCCCCGGGTAGTCCCGCAATCCTCTTCGGTAACGATGATATCCTGGGCGACATCCACCAGGCGCCTGGTAAGATATCCCGATTTGGCGGTTCGCAGAGCGGTATCCGCAAGGCCCTTTCGAGCTCCATGAGTGGAGATGAAGTACTCCAGCATGTTAAGCCCCTCTTTGAAGTTCGCCGTAATAGGATAGTCGATAATGCGCCCCGAAGGATCCGCCATAAGACCTCGGATTCCCGCCATCTGGGCTACCTGCCCACGGGAACCTCGGGCTCCGGAATCTACCATCATACGGAGGCAATTATCGTCAGACATTTTATCCACGATGTGATCCGCAATATCCTTGGCAGCTCCGGACCAAAGGATTTCCTTCTGCCAGAGGTACTCGTCCTCCGTAAGAATCCCCATCTCGTACTGCATGCCAAGATCTTCTTCCTGATCCATGGTTTTCTGCACGATTTGAGCTTTCTCTTCGGGGATTACCACGTCTCCGAAACCCAAACTGATGCCACTTTTGGTGGACCATCGGTAGCCGAGTGTTTTAATGTCGTCCAGAGTCTGCACGAGAGATTCCCGGCTAACCTTGTCGTAAGCCTCGTTCAGAAGCCGAGCCAATTCTTTTTTATCCATCTGCTTGTTGATGTAACGAATTTTTTCGGGGAGCACGCTGTTGAAGAGAGCTCTTCCGGGGCTTGTCTCAATCCACGCATCTTTCCATTTCAGCTTTACCGGAGTGTTGATGTGCACCGCTCCATGACTCAAAGCGACAAGGCAGTCCTCAATATCTCTGAAATGATACGGTGCCGAAGCATCTTCCTCCTCGTTCCTCTTTCTCATTCCCGTGAGATAGAAGATCCCGAGAACGATGTCCTGGGTGGGAGTCACCACGGGACGCCCACTGGCGGGAGAGAGGAGGTTATGAGAGGAAAGCATCAGCAACCGGGCCTCTGCCTGAGCTTCCAGGGAAAGAGGCACGTGCACCGCCATCTGGTCTCCGTCGAAATCCGCATTGAAGGCGGTACATACCAGGGGATGAAGCCGAATGGCCTTTCCCTCCATAAGCACCGGCTCAAAGGCCTGGATTCCCAATCGGTGCAGCGTGGGAGCCCGGTTGAGAAGCACCGGGTGATCCCGGATAATCTCTTCGAGAATGCCCCAAATTTCTTCTTTACCCCGCTCGATAAGACGCCGGGCACTTTTCACGTTGGGAGCATTTCCCCGCTCCACGAGCTTCTGCATGACGAAGGGTTTGAAAAGCTCCAGGGCCATCTGTTTGGGAAGTCCGCACTGGTGAAGCTTGAGATGGGGTCCGATAACGATAACCGAGCGACCGGAGTAATCCACCCGCTTTCCCAGCAAATTCTGGCGAAAACGCCCCTTCTTGCCCCGGAGAAGATCCGAAAGGCTTTTGAGAGGACGGTTCCCCGCTCCGAGAACCGCTTTACCCACTCTGCCGTTATCGATAAGGGCATCCACGGATTCCTGAAGCATGCGCTTTTCATTACGCACAATAATTTCGGGAGCGTGAAGCTCCTGCAGCTTTTTCAAACGGTTGTTCCGGTTGATCACCCGGCGATAGAGATCGTTGAGATCCGAGGTGGCAAAACGGCCTCCGTCGAGCTGTACCATGGGACGAAGATCCGGAGGAATCACCGGAAGCACCTCGAGTACCATCCACTCGGGATTGCTTCGACTCTTGCGAAAATCCTCCGCCACGTTAAGGCGCTTCACAAGCTTCCGTTTTTTCTGCCCCGAGGCATCGGAAATTTCCTCACGCAACGCCAGGGCCAGGGAATCCATATCCAGGTACCCCAAAAGCTCCTGCACTCCTTCGGCGCCGATACCGGCACTGAACTTCTTGTCATAGGAGACGCAGAGGCGGTA
The DNA here is from genome assembly GCA_036769705.1 of Synergistaceae bacterium. Lineage (GTDB taxonomy): Bacteria > Synergistota > Synergistia > Synergistales > Aminiphilaceae > DAIPKP01. The sequence continues at coordinate 11,616 of DAIPKP010000051.1, read as the reverse complement.
TTCCCGTTCCATGATGATACCGCAATCCTCGAAGGGAGAATCCCCCTTGCGGATTACGATATAACAGGGATCTTCAAGGGTGATGGTTTCTACCTGGGCCACGAAGCGGCCGGGGTATTTTTCATGATAAAGTTGATATTCGCTTATGGAGATGAGATCCCCCTTGCCAAAGGGCATGTGGGTCGCCTGCATTACCTTGAAAGCCTCCTGGCTCCCGGAGTTCTGCCGCTCCACAGAGGGATGGATCTCTCTTTTTTCCAGATCGTCGAGTTCGGACCGGGAAAGAACCTGTCCTTCGGTAACGTTACCCCCGGGATCGTCCTCGAGAACCCGAAAGGCGGGCTCCACACGAAAAGAATCGTCTCCGTAAGTTCCCTTGTAGCGAGCAACCTGAGAAGAAGAGAGCACATCTCCCACTTCCACGGGGACATCGTCGATCTGTACTACTCGATAGGCCTCTTCGGCCTTGAAACTTTTATCGTAGTGAGCGTGTACCCGTTCTTCGCTGGCGGAGATAATTTCCCCTTTGCGAACGATACCGGTTTTACGCCCCTCCACGATGACCTTGTAGACGGGCTCTCTCCTCCGGGCAGGAGCAAAGTACACCACCTTTTCGAGATCCTTGGTGGTAGTCCCGAGAAGAAGGCTCAAACGGCTGGGAATTCCCCGAAGATACCAGATATGCACCACCGGAGCCGCAAGCTCGATATGTCCCATGCGCTCCCGGCGCACCCGGTTGTCCGTAACCTCCACGCCGCAACGGTCGCAAACCACTCCCTTGAATTTAGGACCGCTTCGTTTGTATTTGCCGCAGGCACATTCGTAGCTCCGGGTAGGGCCAAAGATCCGCTCGCAGAAAAGCCCGTCCTTCTCGGGGCGCAGAGTTCGGTAATTTATGGTTTCAGGTTTTTTGACCTCTCCGCTGGAGAGTTCCCGAATCCTGTCGGGACTCGAAAGTTTGATCCGAACTCCCGTAATTTCCTTACGATGCGTTTTGGCGTTGCTTTCATGATGCAGCATCAATTCTCACCTCCCGGAGCGTCATCTTCACTTTGCCCCGTACCTCCAAAGAGAAAGGCCTCCGTGGAGCTAACGTCTTCCTCTTCCCGTTTTTTGGGAGCTTCTTCCCGAGAAGCGGGCCCGTCGTCACTTCCGTCATAGGAATTGAGCTTGCCGAGGCGGGTTCCCGCATAATCCTCTTCTTCGAGAACCAGCTCTCCCACGCTGCCATCGTCATAAGCAATTTCCACGTCCAATCCCAATCCCTGGAGCTCTTTTACGAGCACCCGGAAACTTTCGGGGACCCCGGGCTCGGAAAGGTTCTGCCCCTTCACGATGCGCTCGTAGGTTTTGAGCCTTCCCCGAATGTCGTCGGATTTGACCGTAAGCATCTCCTGAAGTATGTGGGCCGCTCCGTATCCTTCCAGAGCCCAGACCTCCATTTCTCCGAAACGCTGGCCCCCGAACTGCGCCTTGCCCCCAAGGGGCTGCTGGGTAATAAGGCTGTAGGGGCCTATGGACCGGGCGTGAATTTTATCATCCACAAGATGGATAAGCTTGAGCATGTACATGCATCCCACCGTAACGGTATGTTCCATGGATTCTCCGGTTCTTCCGTCGTACAGCACGATACGGCCGTCCTTTTGGAGCTCCGGATATTTCTCGGCTCTCAGGAGTTCGACCCTGCTGAAGATATCCTCTTCCTTGGCTCCTTCGAAAACCGGAGTCTGTACCTTGAAAGGCCCGTTTTCCTCCTTGAGTCCCATATATCCCACGAAACCCATGATGGTTTCCAGCACCTGACCGAGATTCATCCGGCTGGGCACCCCCAGGGGATTCAGCACCACGTCCACGGGAGTTCCATCCGAAAGGAAAGGCATATCCTCCTCCGGCAGAATACGGGAAACCACGCCCTTGTTGCCGTGACGTCCCGCCATCTTGTCTCCCACGGTAATTTTCCGAAGCTGAGCCACGTAAACCTTGACGACTTCGTTTACTCCGGGGCTGAGATCTTCCGCGTTCTCCTCCCGGGAGAGGCGCTTCACATCCACGATCTTGCCGCCCTCTCCATGGGGAACTCGCAAAGACGTGTCCCGAACTTCCCGGGCCTTTTCTCCGAAGATGGCCCGCAAAAGTTTCTCCTCCGGGGACTGGTCGGTTTCTCCCTTGGGAGTGACCTTGCCCACCAGAATATCTCCGGCCTTCACCTCCGCCCCGATACGAACCACCCCGTCTTCTTCGAGGTTTTTCAGGGCATCTTCTCCCACGTTGGGAATATCCCGGGTGATTTCTTCGGGGCCGAGCTTGGTATCCCGGGCTTCGGTTTCATATTCTTCGATATGAATGGAGGTATAGACGTCTTCCCGCACCAGGCGCTCGTTCAAAAGAATGGCATCCTCGTAGTTGTAGCCTTCCCAGGAGACGAAAGCCACCAGCACGTTTCTTCCGAGAGCAAGTTCTCCCTTATCCACGGATTGTCCGTCCGCGATAATCTGTCCCTTTACTACGCTCTCTCCGGCATAGACCCGGACCTTCTGGTGAATCACCGTTCCCTGATTGGAACGGCGAAACTTGGTAAGTTTATAGGTGCGGACGAAATTGCCCTCGTCCACCCGAATCTCCTTGGCATCCGCATAGATCACGTTTCCCGATTCCCGGGCCACGATGCAGACCCCGGAATCCCGAGCAAGCTTGGCCTCGATGCCGGTTCCTACGATAGGAGCTTCCGCATCCACCAGAGGCACCGCCTGGCGCTGCATGTTGGATCCCATAAGAGCCCGGTTTGCGTCATCATGCTCCAGAAAGGGAATAAGCGCCGTGGAAACCGATACGATCTGCTTGGGAGAGACGTCGAGATATTCCAGCTGTTCCGGCTCCACCGGTACCACTTCGCTCTGGTAACGGCAATGGACATCCGAGCCGAGAACCCGGCCGTTTTCGTCCAGCGGGGTATTCGCCCGGCCTACGTAGCATTTATCCTCTTCGTCTGCGGAGAGATACACCACCTCGTCGGTAACGAAGCCATCCCGGACCACCCTACGGGGAGTCACGAGAAAACCGTAATCGTTCACCCTGGCATAGGTGGAGAGAGAGGTAACAAGGCCGATATTCGGGCCTTCAGGAGTCTCTATGGGGCAAACCCGGCCGTAATGGGTGTAATGAACGTCCCGGGCTTCAAACCCAGCCCGCTCTCGGCTCAACCCCCCGGGCCCCAGGGCGGAAAGCCTGCGCCGGTGCGTAAGCTCCGCCAAAGGATTCGTCTGATCCATAAACTGGGAAAGCTGGCCGGAGCCGAAAAACTCCCGAAGAGCCGCGGAGATGGGCCGCACGTTCACGAGCTCTCTTGCGGTAGCTGCGGAAAGATCCGGTATGGTAGTCATGCGTTCCTTGGCGATACGCTCCATGCGGAGAAGACCGATACGGACCTGGTTCTGGAGAAGTTCTCCCACAGCTCGAACTCTGCGGTTGCCGAGATGGTCGATATCGTCATGCCGTCTTACCCCATCCCGACTGGAAAAGAGCACCTTGATGATAGCCACGAAATCCTCCAGGGTGAGAAGCTTCTGAGATTCCGGCATATCCAGATCGAGACGACGATCCATCTTGTAGCGCCCCACCCGCCCCAGGTTATATCGACGGTTATCGAAAAAAAGGCTTCCGATATACTCCCGGGCGTTTTCCATCCGGGCAGGTTCATTGGGGCGAAGCCGCCGGAAAAGTTCCAGCGTGGCATCATCCGTTCCCTTGGTACCATCTCTTTCGAGGGTTACCGCCAGGGCAGGATCCACCGCCCAGACACGTATCTTGGTGCGCCCTATTTTCCAGAGCTCTTCCAGATGCTCCTTGCTAATGCGCTCGTTCTTCCGAAGGATTTCCCGGCCCCCTTCGGTAAACACATCTTCTGCCGAGAGAAATCCCTTGGCAGCCTCTTCCAGAAGGTCTACTTCCTCTTCCCGGGCGTCGAAAAGTTTGAGAAGCTCTTCGTTGTTGGGAACTCCAAAGGCCTTAAGGAGCATGGTGGCGGGAATTTTCTTGCGGCTATCGATATTGACCGAAAGCAAGCTCGCCGGAGAGAGGTCGAATTCCAACCAGGCACCCCGGTCAGGGATAATTTTTGCTCCAAAGGATTCATGCCCGGGAATGGCATCATCCGCGCTGAAATACACGCCGGCGGAACGGGCAAGCTGATTCACCACCACCCGTTCGGTGCCGTTGATAACAAAGGTTCCCTTCTCGGTCATCACCGGGAAATCCCCTACGAAAATCTCTTCTTCCTTGATTTCTCCGGTTTTTCGGTTTTCCAGCTGAATGGTTGCCTTTACCGGCATGGACCAGGTAAGGTCTCTTTGCCGGGCTTCTTCTTCGGAGGTATTGGGGGAATCTACAAAATACTGTACGAATTTGAGAGCGAAGGATCCATCATAGCTCTCGATGGGAAAGACCTCTTCAAAAAGCTCCTGCAATCCCATGGACTTACGCATCCCCGGTTCTCGGTTGAACTGAAAGAACCATTGATACGAATCCTGCTGAACCTCGATGAGATTCGGCAGCTCCACCAGATCGCGCTCTCTTCCAAAGGCTAGCCTTTTTTGGTGCATGCCGAAAAGGGCGGTTTCGGGCATGGGAGCAATCCCTCCCTGTTATAAGGATTTTTTTGCTGAGAAAGAAATGTGGTGACGAAAGCGCATAATAACAAAAGGAACCCTCCATGTCAACCGAATCTATTGACATCGAGAGTTCCTCTTTCTTCGTAATAATTCCGGGAATGTATCTCCCTATCGTTAAAGATGGTGTCGAGGGGGGGACTCGAACCCCCACAGGCTTACGCCCACTAGAACCTGAATCTAGCGCGTCTACCAATTCCGCCACCCCGACTTGAATATCTGTAACGGCGATGATTGTAGCAATCTCAAGCCTTTTTTGCAAGCCCTCAATCGTCTTTTTTCTCTTCTTCTCCCGCAGCCCGCCTCAGGCGATCCGCCAGGGCCCTTCCGAGAGCCGTTTTTTCGGGGATCTCCGCTACGATGCAATGCAATCCCACTTCTTCGAAATGACGCAAATTCCGATAAAGCTCCCGGGCATAATGCGCTACGTCCTCGAAAAGAACCGCCTTCTCCACTTTTCGGGGAGGAGAAGAAATTCCCATGTACCCCGTCCGGCAATTTCGGGTTTCCAGAGAAAGAAAGAGAGCTTCCCCCTCCCGAGGATTCCAGAGATACAGAGGAATCCGGGGAGCGTAGTGACGATACCGGGTTCCGGGAGATTTGCGAAGATCCTCCGCCTCTTCCGGAAGAAGCACCTCCCCCAGGCATTCCCGAAGATCCTCCAAGGTGACGTCCCCCGGGCGAAGGAGTATTGGAACCGGAGTGCTCACATCCAACACGGTGGATTCGATTCCCACCCGGGTAGGCCCTCCATCCAGGGCCACTTCCACAAATTCGCCGAGATCTTCCAAAACCGTCCTGATATCCGTAGGGCTGGGCCTTCCGCTGGAATTGGCGCTGGGAGCCGCCACGGGAAGGCCGCAGCGGCGGATCAGCTCCAAAGCGATGGGAGAATCCGGAATACGTACCGCCACAGTGGCAAGATTGCCCCGGGTGACCGGAGGAACCTTCTCCCGGGAGGGAAATACCAGAGTGAGAGGGCCAGGAGAAAATCGCCGGAAGAGAGCTTCTCCCCGCGGATCCACCCACGCGATTTCCCGGGCCTTTTCCACGCTCTCCACATGAAGAATGAGGGGATTGTCCCCGGGACGCCCCTTGGCATCGAAAATCCGCTGCACTCCTCGGGGATCCAATCCGTTGGCTCCAAGGCCGTACACGGTTTCCGTGGGAAAGGCCACAAGTCCGCCTCTTTGGAGAACTCGGGCCGCATCCTTCAAAGCTTCGGAATTTTTTTCGGGAAATTCGGGAGAGATCCGGTAGATCCGGGTCATTCCTTTGCTCCCTCCTCGAAAACGTTCCAGAACTCCCGGCGGAATTCGGGAAAACGATCCTCCAGAATGGCTTGCCGGGCCCGGTTCATCAGAGAGATAAGAAAGTGCAGATTGTGCCACGAACAGAGCCGGGCAGCGAGAATTTCCCCCGCCCGGTAGAGATGCCGCAGATAGGCCCGGGAATAATGGGTGCAGACGTAGCAATCACAGTCGGGGTCGATGGGAGAGAAATCCCGGGTATACTCGGCACGTTTGATATTCATGCGCCCCCGAGAAGTGAGGAGGGTTCCGTTTCGCCCGTTCCGGGTGGGAAGCACGCAATCGAACATATCCACTCCTCGGGCAATCCCCTCCACCAGGTTCGCAGGCCATCCCACTCCCATGAGATACCGGGGTTTATGTCTCGGCAGAACCGGAAGGGTGTGTTCCAGCATGCGGTACATAACCTCGTGGGGCTCTCCCACGGAGAGCCCTCCTATGCCGTAACCGGGGAAATCCATATCCCGAAGAGCTTCGGCACAGGCCACGCGCTGTTGCGGAAAGAAAGCCCCCTGGACGATGCCGAAAAGGGCCTGGTCCTTCCGGGTGTGGGCGACCTTGCAACGTTCCGCCCACCGGAGGGTGCGATGCATGGCCTCTCGGGAATACTCCTCGGTAACCGGCCAGGACACGCATTCATCGAAGGCCATGATGATATCCGCTCCCAGGTTTTCCTGAATACGTACGGCCTCTTCGGGAGAGAAAAACCACTTGCTTCCGTCCAGATGAGACCGAAAGGCAACCCCCTCTTCGGAAATCTTCCGGAGCTCTCCCAGGGAAAAAACCTGGAAACCTCCGCTGTCCGTAAGGATGGGGCGCTTCCACCCCATGAAGGAGTGAAGCCCTCCCGCCTCCGCCACCAGATCCGCTCCGGGGCGAAGGGCCAGATGATAGGTGTTGCCCAAAATAATTTCCGCCCTCATCCACTCCAGCTCGAAGGGAGCCATGGCCTTCACCGTGGCCTGGGTTCCCACGGGCATAAATACGGGAGTCCGGATGGCTCCGTGAGGGGTGTAGAAAGTTCCCGCCCGGGCCCCCGTGGAGGGGCATTCCCGCTCCAGCTCGAAGCGGAACATCAGAGAGCGGCCTCTTCCGGGAAAAGGGAGGGGAAAAACTCCCGGAGATTTTGCACCATCCGAAGGGCCAGCTCCTCCTCGAAGCAGCCCAGCACTTCCGCCAGAAGGGGATAGACGTAACGCACGTAGGCGGGTTCGTTTCGTTTTCCCCGTTTCGGCACCGGAGCGAGATAGGGGGAATCGGTCTCGCAGAAAAGCCTCTCCGCCGGAAGGGAAGCGGCAATTTTTCTGAGTTCGTCGTTCTTTTTCCAGGTAAGAGCTCCTCCCAGAGAAAGATACATCCCCAGATCCAGAATCCGTTCCGCCTGCTCCCGGGTACCGGAGAAACAGTGCACCATGCCCCGCTGAGAGGGAGCGAAATGCTCTTCCAGAAGAGCGAGAGCGTCGTCATAAGCCTCCCGTACATGCACCACCAAAGGCTTATCCACCTCCCGGGCCCAGAGGATGTGCTCCCGGAACATGGCTCGCTGCATCTCCCGGGGAGAGTGATCGTAATAGTAATCCAGGCCGGTCTCCCCGATGGCGATAACCCGGGGATCTCTCGCGAGAGCCCGGAGAGATTCGGGAATTTCCGGATAGATCTCCTTGGCGTCGTGAGGATGAATCCCCACGGCGGCATACACTCCGTAAGAGGCGTATTTCCTGGCGATTTCCACCGCTCTGGGGCAGCTTTCGAGATCCGACCCCAGAGTAAGAAGAAAAGCCACCTCCTGCTCCCGAGCGCGCTCCAGAACCTGTTCTCGATCCTCTTCGAACTGGGACATATCGAGATGACAATGAATATCCGCATAGAAAAGCGGAGAACCTTTCATAAAAAACAATCCTTCCTGCAATCCCGTAACATACTGCTCAAGGTTGAGAAACAACACACAAAACATGAACCATGGAAAACACCGAAGACACGGGGAAAAAACAGGAGTTCCCCTTTCGGTTTCTTTCGCTTGGGGGGGAAACTCTTGGATTTTCCATGATCTCCGTGTCTTCCGTGGCAGTGTTTCCGTTATCGCTTCCTAAGCAATCTTCAGAGACCGATCTTTAATGCACCCGTCTCCCCGGGGGAAGATCCGTATCGAGGGTAAGAAGGGAGAGGATCTTGCCGTCCTCGCTCTCGGTGGCGCAGAGCATGCCGTGGCTCTCGATGCCCCGAAACTTGGCAGGCTTGAGATTGCAGACGAGAATGATGGTCTTTCCCTCCAGTTCCTCGGGGGTAAAGAATTCCCGGATACTGGAGACGATGGTCCGGCGTTCGTATCCCAAATCCACAAGAAGTTTGTAGAGTCGATCCGCCTTCTTCACCACCTCCACCTGGAGGATCTTGGCGGTTCGCAGCTCGATCTTCTGGAAATCCTCTATGGAAATCTGCTCTTCGTGATCTCCCGGATCCGGAAGAAGATTCTTTTTCGCATCCCGAGCGGCCTTCTCTTCTTCCCATTCCTTGAGATCCCTTCGGGGGAAGAGCACGTCTTTTTTATCTATCGAGGCTCCTTCAATCGAGGTATCCCAGGAGAAAGCCGTTTTACCCGCCTCGAAAATCCCCGAAAGACCCAGCTGCTCTTCCATCTTGCGGGCCGTTTCGGGCATGAAGGGAGAGACCAGAATCGCCGCGGTACGGAGCACCTGGCAAAGGTTGTGCATCACCGTGTTGAGCCTGGGAAGGTTTTCTTCCTTTCCGAGCTTCCAGGGCATGGTTTCGTCGATATACTTGTTTCCCCGCCGTACCAGGCTCCAGAGATCCTTGAGGGCTTCGTCGAAAGCGAAAAGATCCATATGCCCATCCAGGGAGTTCACGATCTCCTCGAGAACATTTCGGATCTCCTTGTCCAGAGGCTCCACCTCGTCCAGAGAAGGAATCTTGCCGCCGCAAAATCGGTCGATCATCTGGAGGGTTCGGTTGAGAAGGTTCCCCAAATCATTGGCAAGATCGCTGTTGACACGCTGCACCAGGGCTCTTTCGGAGAAATCCCCGTCCGCTCCGAAAGGAACCTCCCGAAGCAGGAAGTACCGGAAGGCATCCGCTCCGTAAAGATCTACCATCTCGAAGGGATCCACCACGTTCCCCCTGGATTTGGACATCTTCTCCCCCTCCACGGTCCACCAGCCGTGGGCGAAAACCCGTTCGGGAGGATTGAGCCCCAAGGCGAGAAGCATGGCGGGCCAGATGACGGCGTGGAAACGGATAATATCCTTCCCCACAAGATGATGCACCACGGGCCAGAAGGTCTGCCATTTGCCCCCCTCCTCGGGATAGTCCAGGGCGGAAAGGTAGTTGATGAGGGCATCGAACCAGACGTAAATCACGTGCCGGTCATCTCCGGGAACGGGAACCCCCCAGCGGATGGTAGTACGGGAGATGGACTGATCCATCAGACCTCCCCGCAGGAAACTCACGATCTCGTTGTACCGCCCCCGGGGAAGAATGGCCTGGGGATTTTTTTCGTAGTATTCCAGAAGAGGTTCCGCATACTTGGAGAGCCGGAAAAAATAGCTCTCTTCGGTCATTTTTTCGAGTTTCCGGCCGCAATCGGGACAGGTCTGCCCCTCTCCCACCTGGGCCTCGGGAACGTAGGTTTCACAGGGTACGCAGTAGAGCCCCTCGTAGGTACCCTTATAGATATCCCCCTGCTCCAGAAGCCGGGAGAAGATGGTTTGCACCACCTTCTCGTGCCGTTTCTCGGTGGTGCGGATAAAATCATCGTTCCGGATGCCCAGGGCCTTCCAGAGCTCCTGGAAGTTCACCACCGTCTTGTCCGCCAGCTCCTGAGCGGTCATACCCTTGGCTTCGGCGGAACGCATAATCTTCTGCCCGTGTTCGTCGGTACCCGTGAGAAAATAGGCATTGTCTCCCCGCAGGGCGTTGTAGCGGGCGATAACGTCCGCCGCCACGGTAGTATAGGCATGACCGATGTGAGGCACGTCGTTTACGTAGTAAATGGGAGTGGTGATGTAAAAGTTTTTGCTCATGGTAAATCCTCCTTTAGCCATTCTCCCGCGAGAAGAGAACGCTTTTTATGTCGTTTTTGGGAACCCCGTAGTTTTCCGTAATTTCCCGGACGATATCCCGAGGGGAGATTCCCTTTTGAAGAAGCTCTTCCACCCTCCGCCGCCAGAGATCCGGAGAGGGTTCTTCCCGTTTCTTTCCTTCCACCGCAAGAACCAGCTCCCCCCGAAAGGGCTCACTCTCCGCGGCTCTCCGCAGGTCCCCGAGAGAAGAACGAAGCACCTCCTCGTGGATCTTGCTGATCTCCCGTATCAAGGCGGCGGGACGATCTCCCAGAAGGGCCTCCATATCTCTCAAATGGAGCAAAGCCTTGTGCGGGGAGAGGTAAAAAAGCAGGGTAGCCTCGATACTTTCCAGGCTTTCGAGCTCCTTTCTCCGCGAGGATGCCTTATCGTTGAGAAATCCCGCAAAGAGAAAGGGCCGGGAAGAAAGCCCCGAATAGAGCAATCCCGGAATGAGAGCGGTGGCTCCCGGCAAGATTTCCAGAGGAAGCCCCTCGGCAATCACCGCATTGATGAGAATCGCTCCGGGATCGGAAATTCCCGGAGTTCCCGCATCCGAGACGAGGGCTACCTTCTGCCCTTCCCGAAGACGCTGGAGAATCTGTTCGGTTCTCCCCCGTTCGTTGTGTTCGTGATAGGAAAGAAGGGGCTTTTTGAGAGCGTACCGGGTACAGAGAATCCGGGTTCTCCGGGTATCCTCGCAGGCGATGATATCCGCAGTTCGCAAGGCCCGCAACCCCCGAAGCGTGATATCCTCGAGATTTCCTATGGGAGTGGGAACCACCGTCAGGGACATGGCCAACCCTCCCGGGTATAGGCGAAAAGATATTCCGGAGAGAAGGCACCCCGGGCATCGCGAATCCAGAGAGGAGGCTCCACGATCATGCCCGCCCCTCCCTGCTTCACCGATTCCACCAGCACCACCGAAGCTTCCGAGGAAGGATCGGGATATACCAGGCGAAGGCGCTTGGGCTGCAGCTGCACCTTGAGAAGCCCTCCGATAAGTTCTCCCATCCGGCGGGCCCGAAAAACCGTATAGAAACGCCCCTTTCGGGCAAGACTCCAGGAGGCTCCCGCAAGAACATCCTCAAGGGTACAGGCCGCTCCGTGCCTGGATACCGCTTCTCCCGCCACCGGAGAGGGGCGGCTTCGATGTTTTTCGTCATAGGGGGGATTTCCCACCACCACCGAATACGATCCTCCTTCGGCCTCTCTGCGTAAATTCCGAAGATCCCCGGTAATTACGGAAATCCGTTGCTCCATGCCGTTGATCCCCGCATTTCTCCGGGCCATATCCGCCATCTCCTCCTGGATTTCAATTCCCTCGAGAGATCTTATTTCAGGGTGCCGCCAGGCGAGAATGAGAAGAATGGCTCCGCTTCCGCAGCCCAGTTCGAAAACGGAATCCCCCCGCCGAAGCCGGGCAAAGGAGGCGAGAAGCACCGAATCCATGTTCACCCGATAGCCCTTGGAAGGCTGTTCCAGCCTGAGAGCTCCGTAAAGAAGATCGTTCACGGTGGTCCGCATTACTCCCAATCCTCCAAACGCACTCCCACCACCTGGGAA
>DAIPKP010000050.1:0-19320 GCA_036769705.1 Synergistaceae bacterium | reverse complement strand
CCGTTGTTGCCGATTGTCTTCAACAAATATTTCGCGTGTTCGAGGGCTCATGGTAGAAGCAAGCTCGTTACGGCGAACAGAAATCCACTTTATCGGATTGAGTACCTCGATTTTTTTGATTTCCCATCGCAAAGCGGGTTTCCAGAAAATCGCTTCAAAAATTCCCCTTGCAGCAGAGGGTGTGATAACGTCGTAACTCACTCTTTCCGCTTTCATTTCCGGCCTTGTGAAGCACGCATAATCCCCCCAAACTTCGAGGCAAAAAACCTTGTTGTAAAATTGTTCCGCAATCATGGCCTCCCTCCTTCTTTTTTGTTTTTGTGGCATTGCATGACGTTTGTGTAATTCCTTAATCCACGCCCCCGTAAGGGGGGCGACATGTTGATGCTGTTAAACTTTGCTTAGCAAAAGTTTCAATCCATACATACAATGCTGTTTGATGTGAGCGATCATATCATTTTTTCTTTTGATAAGCAAAGTAAAAAACAAATTTCTAGATCTTTCGAGAAATTTATCTTTATGCTAAAAGGAATGTTTTCCCCCATTCTTTCTCATCCAAAATAAGTCCCAACCCGGGTTTATAAAGCTCCGGAGAGGTTTGCACCAAATAGCCTTGAATTTCCTCAATCATTCCTTTTTGTCGTAATGGTTCTAGCGCATGCGCTGGAACCGAAACGGAAAAACGTTGGAGTTTGCGGAGAAGGTTACGGCTAGGGCCAGCGTAACGGAGCTGCTCAATAAGTTTTGAACTATTTTTTTGCTCCCCTTCGTAGCGGACGATAATGGATTGATATGCGGTGTTGTCGATAAGTTTGAAATTTTTGTCGAACGTGCGGAACTGAAATTGGAACTCCCCGGCGTTATCCAAAAGATGGCGTTGAAAATCCGCCGTGTCGAAAGTGTGCGTTTTGGCGTAGAAAAGACGGAAATAATCGGTAAAATCGTTTGGTTTGAGAGTTTTCATATCCCGGGTTTGGAGCATTTCTTTGGCGGTATTTTCGCCTTGAAGCAGAAATCCCTTGGGAGAAGGATCGGGAGGGAGAAATATGACTACTTTGCCTTTGCCGTGAAGACTTCCCTCTCTATTACAGCGTCCTCCGGCTTGGGCGATGGAGTCCATTCCTGCGAGAGCTCGGTAGACTATAGGAAAATCTATGTCTACCCCGGCTTCCACAAGTTGGGTGCTTACGACCCTTATTGGCTTTCCCTCTCGTAAATCTTTTTTTATGCGGCTTACTACCTCGCTCCGCTCTTCGGGGCACATGAAAGCCGAAAGATGTATGGTTCCCTCGGGCATGAGTTTATGTAATTCTCGGCAGCTTTTGCGGGTATTCACCACACAAAGGACTTGTTTATGTAGAGCCAGTTCTTCTGCCAGCTCTTGCCACGTTCGTGGAGTCCATGGTTTTTGCGGAAAGCTGAAGGTTATGCGTTCCAGATTTTTGGCGAGATCCTCAGGATCGTCTACAATTTCCGTGCAATTCTCGATTCCCGAAAAGACCGCTTCTCCGGAACCGATTTTTCCGGTTAGGGCCGGTTGTGTGGCAGTACAGAAAACCAAAGTAACTCCGAGATGGCGCACAAGGTTTTTCAGTGTCGAAAGAATGGGTTTGAGATGTTCCGGTGGTAACATTTGAGCTTCATCGAGAATAATGACGCTGTGGGCTATATTGTGTAGTTTGCGGCATCGAGAGCTTTTACTGGCAAAGAGAGATTCGAAAAGCTGTACGTTGGTGGTAACAATAATAGGAGCATCCCAATTTTCTGAAGCGAGCCGGTTACGTGAATTTTCTTTTTCAGGATCCAGGTTGCTGTGATGCTCGATGACGTTACGTTCCCCAAAAAGTATTTTGTCGCAGGGTAGATTTTTAATTTTTTCATCGTCGTCGGTGCCATATTTAAAGACCTTGGCATTCTGCTCAATGATACTGGTGTAGGGGATAGCGTAGATAATGCGTTTTTGCCCGTGCTTGAGAGCATGGGTGAGTGCAAAGGCCATGGAGGAGAGTGTTTTTCCCCCTCCCGTGGGAACTGTGAGAGTGAAAAATCCCGGTTCCAGGAACGCTTTTTCCCGGCAAGTCTGGAGAATTTCGTTGCGGTACTTGTTAACGGGAGTATCCGGGGCAGAGGCCGTTTTTTCATTCATGAAAGCGTCAAAGCGTACTTTCAGAGATTCTAAGGAGTCGTAACCACTCCGAAGAATTGGTTTTTCTGGATTCATGTATTTTTCAGTATCCAGAAAATCAGCGTCCACAAGAGATGAATAGAGCATGCGTATCCAAAGATGAAACGTTTCTGGAGTGATCGTGCAAGGGGGTTTGACTCCGAGAGGAGTTGATAGTCGGTGAGAGCTTCTCAGAAAAGGGGAAGCCTCTTGGATGCATAAAATTTGATCCAGGTCTTTCATGTAGAGTTTTCTGTCTTCCGGATTTTGGTACACTCGATTGGGAAGAGGTTTTCCGGGAGCGCAATCTTCCCCGTACTGGAACCAATCCGGTAACCCCGCATGGTGTCCTGCTATGGCATAGCTCAAAGCCCGTGCCAGAAATGGGTGCATTTTACCCTCTTCTGCAAGTTTGAAGGCCCATACGGCGCCGGCCTCGCTGTGATTTACCGAATCATTTTCCGTTTCTATATGAGCCTCGGTATCGTACCCGGAGCTTTTGCGGATTCGGTTTTTTTGCCACCAGGGCACGTATTTCCCGAGGTCATGCCATAGCCCCAGTAATTTTCCCCAGTCTTCGTTGCCAAAAGCAGCCGCAAATTCCGCCGCTAATGTTGCTGTCCCTTCCAAATGGTCTTTTAAGAGTTGCGGGTCGTCCCAACTGCCATCTTCTCTTTTGCGAACATGCGCTATATATTCCATGCTTTTCTCCTCGTGTTTGTGTATGCTCGCGCTAGCCGTCACCGTTGTTTCCCCCCATGCCTCCCCTTCACGCCCTCCGCCAGCTCCGCCACCCGTTGCCGCAGTTCTGCGGGTTCCAGCACCTCCGCATAGGGGGCGCTGGCGAGTACCCATTTGGCTACTTCTTCCAAATGGGGGACCTCGGCGGAAAGGTAGATGCTGCCGTCCGGGCATTCTTCTATTTGCTGGGAGACGTGCCATTTCGTTTCCGCCACCACCCGGGACATGGGAGGGCGCACTTTCAGGAGTACTTTCCGGCGTTTTCCTCCGGAAAAGGCGTACCAGGCTCCTTCGGCGTAGGTGGTGAGGTTGCGGCCCTCCGGAATTTCCCGGGCTCCCTCATCGGTTACACCTACGCTGTCGAACCGGGAGATGCGGAAGGCCCTTTCTCCTTCGGGGGTCGAGGTGTGTGACCACGCCCAGAGATACCATGCATGACCGGCAAAGTAGACTCCCCAGGGGGAGAGATGGTAGCGCTCGGGTTTGGGGTGATGTGTGTAGGGTTTGGTGTATCGGGCTTCGATGGTGCGTTTGTGCCCCAGGGCGGAAAGAATCCGGGAGAAGATTTCCGGGTCCAGGGATGATACGGGCAGAGCCATTACCGCGCTTTGGGCGAGTTTGCGGGCCTGGGATGCCAAATTTTCCGGCAGGGCGGTCTCTATCTTCTGCCAGAGGGAGTTGCAGTCTCCTTCCAGATGCGGAAGAAAGTGTGCCGCCATGCCCAGGCCTGCCACGAGGGCGGTGGCTTCGTTTTCCGAGAGGTGGAGATGCAGCATAAAGGAACCGCTGTTTTCGAGGATGTATCCCCTATGTTGATAATCCCAGTGTATGGTAGCTCCGAACTCCTCCCGAAGATAGGCGATATCGCGTTCCAGGGTGCGGGGGTTGGTGTACTCCAGTTGTTCGTAAAGTCTGTCCCTGGAAAGGCATGTCGTGGATGCCAACAGTTGGAGAAGCATGTTGAGCCGTGCGAGACGCACCGAAGAAAGATCCCTGGGCAAAGCGCCACCCCCTGGTTTTTATGTTTTTGATTGATGTTATTTTTACATTCTACCAGAAAGTAACGACAGAATAAGGTGGTTTGTAGGCAATTCGGGAGTATTTTCGAAAGAAAAAAAGTTTTTTTTCTGAAGATGATATGTAAAAAGGCGAATGAGGCCCCGCCAGGGGCCCCATTCTGTAGGGAGAATTATGGAGAAAATTATACTTCCTGGATTGTGCGCATTCTTTCTAATCCGTCTTCGCCCTTCCAGGTGGCAAGGCTTACGAGGATGAGGCATGCGATGGAGAGAGGGGCGGAAAAGACGATGGAGTTGAGATCTCCCGGTTTTTGAAGCACCAGCTCCCAGATGAGGGTTCCCGCGCCTCCCGCGAAGATGGAAACCAGGCCTCCCAGGGGCGTGGCCTTTTTCCAGAGGTATGCCGCGAGAAGGGCGGGGGTGATGGCGGCTCCGTACATGGTGTAGCTGTACATCTGCATGGAGAGCACCGAGGGGAAGAAGGTGATGAGGGAGTAGGCGAGGGCTCCCAAAAGGATCACGCTCAGCCGGGTAATGAGGATTTTCTGCTTCGCCGTGGCCTTGGGCATCACGTAGGGAAGCACGAAGTCGTAGGTGATGTTGGTGGAGCAGGAGAGAAGATAGGAGTCTGCGGTGGTGATGATGAATCCCGTGGCCGCCGCGAGTCCCAGGCTTCCTACCCAGGCGGGCATGCCGTGGCGGAATACCGTGAGCAGCGCCGTGTCGGGCTTGATGTCGGGGTAGAGCACGATGGCGGCACAGACGAGGAAGGTGATGGTTCCGAAGAAGACGATGTTCCCCAGAAGGAAGCCCATCATGGATTTTTTGGCGGTGGCTTCATCCTTGGCGGAGGCGAACCGCTGATAGAGGTTCTGTTCCCCCAGAACCAGGAAGAGTACCGGGAAGATGTAGCCGATGAGCTGGGGAATGTTGAGTCCCCCGGCGATGGTCATTTTGGTGGCTTCGATTTTGGAGAAGAAATCCAGTCCTCCCGCGGCATCCGTTACGAAGGGCACCGCCGCCAGGAGGGCGAAGGTGATGAGCCCTGCGCTGAGAGCGTCCGTATAGGCTACGGAGAACATGCCTCCCGAGATGGTGAGCACGATGACGAGCACTGCGGTGATGATGGTGCCGGTTTCCACGGGAACTCCCAGAATCAAATTGAGAACGTATCCGCCTCCCTTGAACTGGTAGGAAGCGATGCCCACGTAGGCCATGACGATGCAGATTCCCGTAAGAATCCGGGCCAGTCGGCCGTAGCGTTTTTCCATGATCTGGGGAATGGTGTAATCCGACATGGAGCGAATTTTGGCGGCCAGAAAGAATACCGCCAACATGCCGATGGGCTCTCCGATGCCCCAGAGGATGCCCGCCCAGGGGCCGTGTTGATAGATGAAGTTGGCCTGGCCGATAACGTTTCCGGAACCGCACCAGGTGGCGAGCATGGTTCCCATGAGAATCAGGAAGGGCAGGCTTTTGCCCGCCACGATAAAGTCTTCGTCGTTATGTACCCGGGTTTTGGACATGTAGAGTCCTATGCCCACCATGAGAACGATATAGGCGATTACCACGCCTGCGTAAAAAGGCGAAAAAAATCCCATAAAAGCACCTCCAGCTTGAAAAAACCTCCAGATATACACGCCCTTTTTTCCCCCAAGACGTGTGTTTCCCTTTCGAAGAGGTGTGTCTCTCTCCGAAGATCCCTTTTCCTCCGGGTCCGATAGAATCTTTCCCGGAGTTTTTCGTTTGCCCCGGCCGAGGTTCACAAAAAACAGCAATACAACGAAAAGGGGACCGTGCCGATATTTTGAAAAAATAATTGTAATATATTACAATTGCATTCTAAACCTCGAAAAAAAGCTTGTCAAGGAATTGGAAGAACGGGGCAGTTCTTTCTAAATTTTAAGTTATCTTGTATTTTTTTAGATTGAAAAGGAAAATGAAGCTTGGAGTGCGTAAAATTCGTAATCGCTGGATGTTTTTTTGAAAAAAGAAGAGGATTGCTTGCCGTCTGTTTTTATAGTGAGAAATCCTATGGTTTTTTTCGGGGTTTCTTAGATATATTAGTGAAGAGGTCTTTCGGAAAATACCGGAAGGCCTCTTACACGAAAATATGTGTTTCTTGCCGCGAGTTTTCAGGGAATGCGGCGAAGGATTCCGCGGAAAAGCGGAAAAATTGCGAGAGTTTACAACTCTATGAGTTCCTTGGAAGACAGCGTAAGGATTTCCGGTTCCCCTTCGGTAACTGCCAGGGTGTCTTCGATGCGCACTCCTCCCTGGCCGGGAACGTAGATCCCCGGTTCCACGGTAACCACGTTGTTTTTTTTCAGGATTGCTTCGGAGGCGGCGTTCATGGAGGGGGCTTCGTGAATTTCCAGCCCCACTCCGTGCCCTACTCCGTGGGTGAAACAGCTTTCTTTGTATCCTCCCTCGATGATAACGCGGGTAGCTTCCAGATGAGCGGCCCTTGCAGGGGCTCCGGCTCGTACCGTTTTAAGTCCTGCAAGTTGGGCCCGGCGTACCGTTTCGTACAGCTTTTTCTGTTCCTCCGAGGCTTTGCCCACTACTACGGTGCGGGTCATGTCCGAGGGATAGAGGTTGTGGCGTCCTCCGAAGTCCATGACGATACAATCTCCCTTTTGGATTTTTCGTTCCGAGGGGGTGGCGTGGGGCATGGCGGCATGGTGTCCCGAGGCGATGATGGTGGGAAATCCCGTTCCCTGGGATCCTGCTTTGGCCAGGGCATACTCCAGTTCACAGGCGATTTCCCGCTCGGTCACGCCGGGGCGGATGAAGTTGAGCACCTCTTGAAAGGCCTTGTCCGCAAAGGATGCGGCTCGGCGGATATTTTCGATTTCTCCGGGCTCCTTTATGAAACGCAGAGGTTCCACCACGGAGGAGATTGGCTTGATTTCCACGGAAGGAAGCCCGTTTTCCAGCATTTTGAAGAGTTTATAGCTGATCCGGTGAGTTTCCACGCCCAGGGTGGTGATGTTTTCTCTTGCGAGAAGCTCCTCGATGACCTTCGTAAGAGGAGGGTAGGGGTTGCGCCACCGGGCGATTTGCATTCCCGGACATTCCTCGGCGATGGCATCCACCAGACGGTTATCCGCGATCATGTAGGGTTTGTTTCCCGCCATGAGAAAATAGGCTTCTTCTCCGGTAAAACCGCTGAGATAACGGATGTTCGAGGTCTCTGCGGAAAAGAATGCGGGAATTTCCAGCTCTTTCATACGCTTGTACAGTTTTTCCATTCGGCACATGGGTATCATCTCCGTTTTTTCGGTTCCCGCAGCGAGCTGATGAAGGGAAGAAAGGGGGTTGGCCGGGGATTCGGGGTATTTGGAAAATAATTTTGAAATATTACATGGGCATTCTAAGACCCCTGAAAATCTCTGTCAAGATGGAGGGCTAAAGAAAAAGATGCTTGTAAAGCCGCTTTCCCGAAGCGTTTTCATAAGGAGAAAAGGCGTTATGTGCGGCATTTTTCCGGTTTCCCCGAGGGGGTATGAAATTCCGGAAGAGGCATGGTTTTTTCTGGGAAAAAGAAAATCGGGCTTTCCTGAAAAGGAGAAAGCCCGAAAAAAAAGTGTTTTTTTATCGATCTTCTTCGAAGGTGCCCTTTTTGAGCAGTTTTCCCTCTTCCATCATAATCTCTCCCTTGGCCAGGACGTGCCGGATCTCCAGGGTTTTCGCATCCAGTACCACCAGGTCTGCATCCATGCCTTTTTCGATGCGTCCTTTCCGGGAGAGTTCCAGGTGCTCCGCTACGTTGGTGGAGCTCAGGCGAGCCGCTTTTTCCAAGTCGAAGCCGTGATGGCGTACCAGGTGCACCAGATTGTGATAGATGCCCGAAACGGAGCCGATGCCGATTTCCGTCATTTTTCCCGAGGCGTCGAATTTCGGCAAACTTCCGTTGCCGTCGCTGCTCAGGGTGATGCGCTCCAGGGGAACCCCTTCGCGGTAAAGCTTCGCCACGGCTCCGGCGCTTTCCGCAAGCCCCTCTTCGGGAGAGCCCGTGGTTATATCCACGTAGCCTCCCCGCTTGCCGAATTCCAGGGCTTCTTCCAGAAGTTCCGGGGTTCGGGAAAGGTGGGTGGGCACGAACTGGGTTATGGGAATTTCCGTTTTTTCCACGATTTCCAGAAGATCTCGAAGGCCCCTTTTGCCGCTTCCCAGATGTACCGTGATGATTCCCGCCTTGCCCGCCAATAGCGCTCCCCGTTTCGTTTCGGAGCAAAGCCGGGCAAGCTGGGAGAAGGAGGGGTAATCCGCCCGATGGTCCGAGAGGGCTATTTTTACTCCGAGCACCTTGTCGATGAGCATGAGATCCCGAGGAACGCTTCCCGTAAGGGTGGGAGAGGGAATTTCGTAGGATCCCGAGAGAATCCATGTGCTGATTCCCTCCTCTTCGAGCCCCCGGGCTTTCAGAAGAAGTTCTTCCAGGGATCGGGCGATGCCGTCCGTACCGAGAAGCCCCACTGCGGAGGTTACGCCGCCCCGGAGAAAGCTTCCCAGCTCCAGGGGAGGAGTGCGGTATCGGGGGCCCCCTTCGCCGCCGCCTCCGTTAAAATGTACGTGCTGGTCGATGAAGCCCGGCAGAACGTAGCAACCCTCCGCGGAAAGTACCCGGAGGGAGGGGAAAAGTTTTGCGACCTCCCCGGCGTCCATCTCCGAGGCTGTTGCGGCGATACGGGAATGAAGCGAGAACAGGTCCATCCGCCCCAGAGGTTCGGGGCTGAAGATCTCTCCTCCTCGTATGAGAACGGTCATTGTGCCACCCCTTAATCATATTAAAAGTACGTCGCCTGGCTTCAGGCTTTTTCCGAACAGAGAAACCGCAGCTCCCATCCTAGGGAGTGAAGGCGGTTTTTCCGGGTTTCAAGATAGCGCAGTGTATAGAGTTCTTCGTGCTCTTCCGAGGGTTTCGCCACAAGGGAGGCCGCCGTGGAGAGCCCCGGAATGTAGTCTTCCGGTATGGCGTAATCCTGAAGAGAAGAGGCTTTCTCTGCATAGTATATCTGATTCAGCTTTCGAAGTACCTGTTTCTGAAGATTCCAGGAAAGGTCTCCCTTCCCTTTTCTTTCGCGAAAGCTCCGGGAAGCGGCGTGCAGATGCTCCCGAAGAGGGGCCAGATCGCAAGATTTCCCGATCTTTCTCTCCAGAAGTGAAAGCCTTTCGAGAATGCTGTCGAAGAGCTTTTCCGGTTGGTACAGGCTTTCTCCCGGGGCGGTGAGAAACCGGAAGGCCCCGAGAAGATAGAGGGAGAGATCCTTTTGCAGCACTTCCAGATCGCAGTATTCCGGAAGGTCCTTTTCCGTATGCCACCACCAGCTCATGAAGCTGTTTCCGGTGCTGTCCGGATGCCCCGGAGAAAGGGCGGAGCCCCAGATGAAGTAGGGGGATATGCCCAGATTCTGAAAGGATTGATCCCATCCCCGTATGTGGGGAGCGGGGTTTCCCCGGTATCCCGTGATATCCTCCAGAGCCTCCCGGCCCAGATCGAAGAGATCCGGCCCGGCGGTGAGGGTGGAGTAATCCCGGGCTCCCCGGAGGCCCGGCATGTCCACGTTCATGTAGGCCAGGCAGTGCTCCAGCAGGTTCCCGTAGTTTCTCCCCGCGTAGGAGGAGGAGCCCGCATACCGGCCGTTGGAATGTCCGGACCACCAGGCTATTCGTACGCCCCGTTTCAGAAGGGGCTGAATTTCTTTCAGCTTTCGGGCCAGCTCCAGGCAGAGGGCGTTGCCCGTGGCGTTGTCGCAGGCTCCGTAATGCCATGAATCCAGGTGATTTCCTATCAGAAGATAATCCAAATTTCCCGAGGGAGCGGAGAGCGTGGCTTCCAGAAGAGGAACGGAGGTTACCAAATCCTGCAGCTCCACTTCCATTGCCGCCTCCAGCGATCCTTCTTCCGCAAGCCGGATAAGTTCCTTTCCCCGAAGGTGGTTTACCGCCACTACGGGCATTTCGAGAAAAAGCTCCAGGTCCTCCGGTAGGGGAGTACCCCATACCATGTTGATGTTTCCTTCGTGAATTTCCTCTTCCTCTCCCTGGCTCCAGCAGAGGATGTATCCCGCGGCTCCCCGATCCTGAAGGGAGCGTATCTGAAAGGGCATGCCGCTCGTTCCCAGGATGATCTTGCCCTCCAGATCCCTCGGATATTTTTTTCGCTCCAGGAGGTATTCCGGAAAGGTGGAGGGGAGCTCCCGGGAATCGAGAAAACAGGCTTCTCCCCGGCTTTGCAGAAGCCCTCCGGAATGGGTGAAGCTCCAGGCCTTGGCGGGAATTTCGAAGGAGGCTTTCCCCCGGAGAGTGCAGAGAAGGCGTGCTCTCAAGGGGTTGCTCAGCCGAACCCGGTGCTCCTGAATTTCGAAGGGAATTTCTTTTTCTTCGAGTTCCGAGGCCAGGTATTCCACCGCCTTGCGTTCTCCGGAAGATCCCGAAAGCCGGTTATGGGAGGCTATATGCTGCAGGTTCCGTTCCAGGGAGTCCCGGCCCGGTTCTTGCAGAAGAGAGCGTTCTTGGGAGGAGAGCATGATTTTCCGGAGCCTTTCCTATCGTTCTTTCAGGGGGAGTGCGGTAAATTCCGTTACAAAGGAATCCATGTACTCCGTAAGGGTTTCGAGAATGGCCTTGCCCGTTCCGGCGGAGGCATCTTCCGGGGCATCCGTGCCGCCGTAGGCTCCGTTGGAGGTCACTTCCCGCACGTCCCGGATAATGCGTACCGAGCCCTTGCCGTAACGTACCGAGTTGATATGGGTGTTCTGCAGCTTTTCCGAAAGATGGCCGATTTCCGCGGGAAAACAGTTTTCCTTATTTACCGAAGAAGGATCCACCGCCATCATGACGGAAGTTTCCTGCCCCGCTCCGTGTCCGCCCATCCACTCGGGGTTGATCTGTCCCGCCAGAACCCACCAGTCCACGATAGCCACGAGCCCTCCCGCCTGATAAACCTCCAGGGCCGCCTTGTCCAGGGCGGGGCCGTTGCCTCCATGACCGTTGAGAAAGACGAATTTTTTCATGCCGTGCTGCAGAAGGGAGCGTGTAATCCCTTTGATTACGGCGTAGAGCGTTTCGTCCCCGATGTTGATGGTACCGGGAAAGCCCAGGTGATAGGGGCAGACTCCGTAGGGCACCGCGGGCAGAAGAATCCGGTCTTCCGGATTTCTCTCTTCCAGCCTCGCGGCGAATTCCCGGGGAATGAGATAGTCCGTTCCAAGAGGGCCGATGGGGCCGTGCTGTTCCACGCTTCCTATGGGGAGAAGAATCACTCGGGAGTTCCCGAAGGTTTTTTCCGCATCTTTCCAGGTCATTTTCGACAAAATCATAGGTATATGTTCCTCCTTGGAAAAGGCGGGGGGCCCGCTTTTTCTGAAAACAGGCCCCCTTGCATCATCTTGCGGACGTTAGGACCGAAGATCTTCGAAGTGCCGTTTGAGAACCGCCTGAGAGGGGGCGGGGGTTATTTTGCTGATCACCACCATGAGAATCATGGTAATGGTCCAGGAGACGATGAGGGGGTTGAATCCCAGGGCCCAGGAATGGTACTTGAGGGTTATCAGGACGAAGAGAATTTCCCCGAGAATAACCGAGAGCATGGCTCCCATTTTGGTGGCGCCCTTCCAGTACATGCCGAGAATGACCGGAGCCACCCAGATGCCCAGGCCGCCGAAGGCGAAGAGAATGAGCTTGAATATGGTGGCGGGGCGGGAGATGCCGAAGAGGATGGCCACGATACCGATGATAACCGTTACTACCCGGGAGAGCTTGAAGACATCCTGATCGGTGGCGTCCTTTTTAAGAATGTTCTGGTAGATGTCCCGGGTGATACCGCCGGTGGAGACGATGAGAAGGCTGTCGATGGTGGACATGCCCGCTGCCATGATTCCCGAGATGAGCAGAGCGGAGACCACGGGGCCCAATCCCTGCTGCAGAATGAGAGGTACCACGAAGTCGATCTGTTTGCCCGCAAGGCCGGGAATGGAGACCAGGGCGTTCACTCCGGACCACTCGATGAGGGTGGCGGCGAGCCACATGCCCACGGTGCCGAGAATGACCGCCTTGAACATGACCCGGTAATTCTTCATGGCGAAGAACTTGGTGAAGAGCGTGGGCTGACCGATGGTGAAGAAGCTCCAGAGCACGATCATGGAGACATAGTTCCCCCAGCCGTAGGAGCCTCCCAGGCCGGGATGGCTGAGCAGATCCGGGCTCATTTCGAGGAGCTTGGCGTTGATGGCTTCGAAGCCTCCGCCGATTCGCACGGAGATGATAAAGGTAACCACGGCGGTGACCAGCATGAGCCCGCCCTGAAGCACGTCGGTGAGCATGGCTCCCCGGATGCCTCCGGCCATGCAGTAGAGAATGACGATGACTCCCATGGCTACGATGCCCACCCATTCGGGAGCTCCCGTGAAGGTGCGGAGGATGATGCCCGCTCCGATGGTCTGGGCTCCCATCATGGGAACCAGGAAAATCACCATCATCAGAGCGTGAAGCGAGCGGATTCCGTTGGATTCGTAACGGTCTCCCAAATAATCCGCCATGGTGAGAAATCCGTAGTTATGACCCATCTTGACGAGCTTTCTTCCCACCAGCAGAGCCGGTATGATCATGCTGAAAACCAGGCCGGGAACAGAGATGGTGAGCCCTGCGAAGCCCACCTTGTAACAGGTGGCGGGGCATCCCATGAAGGTGCTCATGCTGTACTGGGTGGAGAAATAGGCCAGGCCGCTGACGATGGCTCCGGCCTTGCCGCTCATGACGAAGAAGTCTTTGAGGTTCTTGGTGGCCTTGGTGGCGTAGTAGCCGATAATCCCGAGGATTACGAAGTAAACCGCGAGAACCGAGTAAAAGGGAATCGGGGCGGGGCTGATGAGCTGCGATACGGCATCCATGATAAAGTATCTCCCTTCCTGCCAGGATTACTGGTCGTCAAACTCGTGGTACTCTTCCCGCTGCAGGGCTTGCCACGCGAAGAGAAGAATAAGCGCCAGAGTGATGACGGTGTGCACGGTCCATCCCACCACGAAAAGCGGAATTCCCTGAATGGAAGGAATGTAGGTGGTGGAGAAGAAGAAGGGGAAGGGGACCATGATGATGAAGTACATGAACATGAAGATGTAAAACCATCTCTTTTCGAAAGCGTTGCTTAAGACATCCATTGCGGTAGACCTCCTTCAAAGGTGGGGTTGAAAACCCTTGAAACGCAAAGGCGCAGCGGAAAATTATTTGAATCTCCGCTGATGGGTGGATCGAATGTGTTCGATCATGAACTCTCGTGCTTCCTCGGCGCACCCCCTTTCGATGGCGTCTATCAGGCAGGAGTGTTCCCGGTGGCTTATGTATTTATTGTTGGCCCGGGCTTCTCCGTTCTGGGCGTAGAACTCCCCCAGATAGAAGGTGTAGAGCTGAGAGCGCCAGTACGTTTGGGTAACGTAGCGCTCGATATAGGCATTGCGGCTCATCTGGGCGATGCCGAGGTGGATGTGTTCGTTGATTTCCGCATACTCTCCCTTGTCGTCCGTCGGATAGAGCTCCTTCTCCCTTTCGTTCAGGATTTTGAGCTCTTCGATGCTCTTTTTGTCTCCGTACTTTGCCGCGAGATAGGCGGATTTGCCCTCCAGGGTTTCCCGGGCGGTGAAGACCTGTTCCATATCCTCCGGCGTGAGCAGGGGCACCACGTACCCCCTCTCCCGATCCTTCTTTCCCAGCATTCCCTCGGATACGAGTTTTGCCAGGGCGTGCCGTATGGGGGTTCGGCTCATTTGAAGCTCTTCCACCATGTCGGGCTCGTAGATCTTGTCTCCCGGCCGCAGTTTGTGGGAGAGGATGAGGTTTACCACGTAATGGAAGGCTCTTCTTTCGGCGTTCAGGTTTTTTCCCAAGGCTCTTCCTCCAGCTCGTTATTTTTATGTACGTATCTACTTACGTATTTCGTTATGTATCCATAGTTTGTATGCTTAGAGTACAACGGAAGAGAGAATTTCGCAAGAGGAGAAATCCGGGAGATCCTCTCTCTTCCGTGTCGTCACAAAAATGCCTTTTTTGATTGACTTCGAAGAAAAACTCCTCTATAATCCTTCCCAATATTTCAAAAGGAGATATTCCCATGCGCGAGATCTTTGCAGTTATAACATTACAAAACTGGTGGTGGCGGGCTTTCTAAGTCTGCCGCCGAGATCCGGGGCATCCTGAGGATGCCTTGACAGCATGTTGTAACCGGGCCTTGGAGGTGGATTCCACAAAGGAATTCAATCCAGGGCCCTTTTTGTACGGTTATATCGGTATCTCCGAGAGAGGGGCTCGAAAAAAGAGCTCCTCTCTTTTTTTGTGGAGGCGAGACGAAGCCGAGAAGAGAAACGCACGAAGGAGGAAGCGGTATGGGTTGTGGAGTTGAGATACGAGACGAGCGGAGGTACGAGGGGCTCCCCTTTATGGAGCGATCCCGTTACGAAAGGCTGCGCCGGAAAAGTTCCCGCATCCCCCTCTTCGATTCCCTGAAGGTGGAGGAGAGCAGGCTTTTGGAACTTTTCCGGCAGCTTGCGAAAGAAAATCCCTATGCCCTGTTCTGGGAAGGATGTTCTTCCCGGGGGGAGCTGGAGTACGCCTTGCTGGTGCCCCAGCCTTTCCGGGTGCTTAAGGCGTTTCCTTCGGGGGTGGAAACCTGTTCTGCCTCGGGAGAGGATCGGGGTTTTTTCGAGGGCACTTCCCTGGAACATTTCGTGGAAGAGCGTTTTGCCGCCTCGAATATGCCGGATTACGAGGAGATTCCGGAGCTCCCTCTTTTTCGGGGAGGTTATGCGGGGTATTTCGGACATGGCATGGTGGAGAAATGGGAACATCTTTTTTCCCGGGAGCCCGGGCGAAGCCTTCAGCGGGGAGAGTACCCCCTGGGAGTGCTTCTGGAAGTGGAGTCCTTTCTGTTTTTTGATGCTTCCGAAAAGCGGCTCTATTGCGTGCATTCCTCGGAAGAGGAGTATGACCGGGGTTTCGAGAGAGTCCAAACCCTCAAGGAGCGGGTTCTTTTCGCCCTTCGATCTATCGAGGCCTCGGAGGAGGAGAGACGTTTTTCCTTTTCCCTCGCTCCTCCCCGGGGAAATATGACGAAAGAGGCCTTTATGAAGATGGTGGAGGCGGGCAGGGAGGCTATCCGGGAGGGAGAATTTTCCCAGGTGGTGCTCTCCCAGAAATTTTGTTTTTCCGGGGCCACGGATCCTTTGGAGGTGTATGCGGCTCTGCGGCGTGCCAATCCCTCGCCGTATCACGTCTATTTGGGGTGCCGGGACTTCTCCCTGGTGGCTTCGTCTCCGGAAATCCATCTTTCCCGCCGGGGAACCCGGGTATATACCAGGCCCCTGGCGGGAACGCGTCCCCGGGGAGCCGGCGAAAAAGAGGATCTTCTGCTGGAAAAAGAGCTCCGGGAGGACCCCAAGGAGTGTGCGGAACACTTGATGTTAGTTGACCTTGCCCGGAACGATCTGGGGCGCTTCTGCCTTCCCGGTTCCGTAGAGGTCTCTCTCTTTCAGGATGTGGAACGTTATGCCCGGGTGATGCATTTGGTCTCCCAGGTGGAGGGAGAGGCGGCACCGGGAGCTTCTTCTCTGGAGATGTTGGGAAAAACCTTTCCCGCAGGAACCCTTTCGGGGGCTCCCAAGATTCGGGCCCTGGAATATATCGATACCCTGGAGCCCGAGCCCCGGGGGCCCTACGGCGGCGTTTTGGGATGGCTGGACTGTTCGGGCAACATGGAAAGCTGCATCACCATTCGTACGGTGCTGCACGAAAAAGATCGTCTTTTCCTGCAGGCCGGAGCGGGGATCGTTTTCGATTCCTCTCCGGAGAAGGAATACCGGGAAACGTTGCAGAAGGCGGAGGCCCTTGCCCGGGCGTTGGGATGCAGTTTCGAAAATATGGAGGAGGTGCAGGCATGATTCTTCTGGTGGATAACTACGATTCCTTTGCGTACAACCTGGTGCAGTACTGCAGCGATTTCGACGAGGTGTTGCCCCGGCGGAACGATGAAGTGACTCTGGAGGAAATCCGGAGTCTCGATCCCCGGAGAATCGTGCTCTCCCCGGGTCCGGGAGGCCCGGAGGATGCGGGGATCTGCCCGGATATTCTCCGGACCTTCGGAGGAACAATTCCCATCCTGGGAGTCTGCCTGGGGCACCAGGTGATCGGCTCCGTCTTCGGAGCTTGCGTGGAACGGGGAGCCGAGCCCGTACACGGCAAGATTTCTCGCATATACCATGCCGGAAAGGGGCTTTTCGAGGGCATTCCCTCTCCCTTCCGGGGGGTGCGCTATCACTCCCTGGTGGTGCGGCATCTTCCGGAAAACTTTCCCCTTCGGGTAACCGCTCGGGGAGAGGACGGAGAGATTATGGCCCTGGAGTCTCCGGAGCTTGGAATCTACGGCGTGCAGTTCCATCCCGAATCGGTGGGAACTGAATACGGCAAAAGGCTTTTGGAAAATTTCGTGGCCCCCCAGGGGCTGGAAAGGAGCGCATGATGTTTCGTACCTATCTCGAAAAGGTCGCGGCGGGAGAGCGGCTTTCCTCCCAGGCCATGGAGGGAGCCATGGAGGCTATTCTGAAGGGAGAGGTGACGGATATTCACATCGCTGCCTTTCTTATGGGGCTGCGCCTTCGGGGAGAGACCATCGACGAAATTACCGCCGCCGCCCGGGTGCTACGGCAGAACGCCCGAAAAGTGGAGATCCCCGGAAAACCTCTTCTCGACGTGGTGGGCACCGGAGGGGACGGAGGAGGAACCTTCAACATCTCCACCGCCGCGGCTCTGGTGGCGGCTTCCGCGGGGCTTTCCGTGGCGAAGCACGGCAATCGATCCGTTTCCAGCCGCTGCGGCAGTGCGGACGTGGTGGAGGCCCTGGGCATTCCTCTTTTCGAGGATCCTTTCCATGCGGCGGATTCCCTGGAACGTACGGGATTCGCTTTTCTCTACGCTCCCTATTTCCACAAAGCCATGAAGCACGTGAAAAACGCCCGGTCCTCCCTTGGGTTGCGCACGCTTTTCAACGTTCTCGGGCCTCTCATCAATCCCGCCGGAGCCACCCGCTACCTTATGGGGGTCTACAGTCCGGAGCTGCTGCGGCCTCTCACGGAGGTGCTCCGTAATCTCGGGGCGGATAGGGCTCTGGTGGTGCACGGCGCGGGGGGCATCGACGAGATCAGCCTCTCCGGCTCCACCCGGTTCTGTTTTCTCCGGGAAGGAGAAATAGAGGAACGTACTCTTACTCCGGAAGATTTCGATCTTCCCCGGTATCCCCTTACGTCCTTCGAAGGAGGTAAAGCGGAAAAGAACGCCATGATTCTCCGGGATATTTTCGAGGGCCGTCTTAGAGGGGCTCCTCTGGATATGGTGCTCTGCAACGCTTCGGGAGCCCTGGTGGCGGGAGGAATTACGGAAGATTTCCGGGAGGGAGTGACCCTTGCCCGGAAGTGCATCGAAAGCGGCGGGGTAATGCGGAAGATCGAAGAGCTTCGTTCTTTGAAGCCCCGAAAGGATGCCCTGGAGGTGGCCCTGTGATTCTTGAAAAAATCGTGGCCTCCCGGAAAGAGAAGGTGGCGGCTCTCGAAGCTCCCCGGCGGAGTCTCTCGGAGGTTCTTGGCAGGAAGGGCATCTCCCTTATAGGGGAAATCAAGCGGGCCTCTCCCAGCCAGGGAACTTTGGCCTCCTCCTGGAATCCCGAGGGGCTGCTGAAAAGCTACGTAAAGGGGGGTATCCGGGCCCTTTCGGTGGTGACGGAGCCGAACTTTTTTTCGGGAAATCCCGCATTGCTCGGGCACCTGAAAAAACGCTGTTCCTGCCCGGTATTGCGCAAGGATTTTCTGCTGCATCCTCTGGAAATTCACGAAAGCTATTTTTTGGGAGCGGATGCGGTGCTCCTCATCGCGGCCATTCTGGAGGATCGGACCTTGAAGGAGATGCTGCGGGCGGCGGAAAATCTCGGTTTGGAGTGCCTGGTGGAAGTGCATTCTTCGGAAGAACTGGCCCGGGTGTTGGATACCTCTGCAAAAATTATCGGCATCAACAACCGGGATCTTCGGGATTTCTCGGTATCTTTGAAAACCACGGAAAAACTTCTGGAAGAACTTCATCGCCGGGAGCCCGGAACTGCCCGGAAGGTGGTCTCCGAAAGCGGCATAACCTGCCGGGAGGACGCCCTCTATCTGGAAAGTCTGGGCGTGCACGGCATACTGGTGGGTACCGCCCTGGTGCGATCCGAAGATCCCGAATCCCTGGTGCGGGATCTGGCTGGGGAAACCGGAGAGAGGGCCTCATGACCCGCATCAAGATCTGCGGCCTTACCCGCCGGGAGGATGCCCTCACCGCAGCGGAGCTCGGAGTGAATGCTCTGGGAGTGATCCTGGTTCCCGAAAGCCCCCGGTGCGTTTCTCTGGAAAAAGCCCGGGAAATTCTGGAAGATCTTTCCCCCGAAATATGCACCGTGGGAGTGCTGCGCAATCCCTCCCGGGAATTTCTGGAGGAAGTGCTCGAATCGAAGCTTTTTTCGGCGTTGCAGTTTCATGGAGAAGAATCCCCGGAAATGCTCCGGGAAGTGCCCTGCATAACGCTGAAAGCCCTGGGAATCGCCGGAACGGAGGATCTCGAAAAGGCCCGGGTTTACGAAAATGCCGGGGATTTTCTGCTTTTAGACAGCCGAAGGGGCTCCCGATCCGGAGGCACCGGAGAATCCTTCGACTGGAATCTTTTGGGAGAAATTTCTTTTTCCCGCCCCTTTTTTCTGGCGGGGGGGCTGAAAAAGGAGAATCTGAGGGAGGCCCTGGAGCGAGTGAATCCCTGGGGAGTGGACTTGAACAGCGGTGCCGAAAGCGCTCCGGGAATCAAGGATAGAGAGAAGATGCGGGATCTGGTGAAGATGGTGCGGGAATACCATGCCCGAGAAGAATGAATTTGCGCAATCCTTTTTCCGGAAGGCTCCGTTTTTGATTCCCTTCGCTCGGGTGTCGTCGAACCGCTCCCTCGCTTCGCTGCTGCGGCCCGTCGCCTCAGGCGTGCCGTCCCTGGCACGGCTGAGGCTTGTCGGCACGTCCTGTGCCGAAAACGGCCCTCCGCTACGCGAATCTTCACTCGCCGACGACAATTCGCTCGGGGAACAAAAACCTCCCCTTCCGGGTGCGAGGTTTTCATACATTTCAACAAGAACAGATCACTATTGAGAAGAGCCGAGGAGGTTATTTGAAAATGAGACGAGGATATTACGGAAACTACGGAGGGCGCTACGTACCGGAAACCCTGATACCCGCCCTGGACGAACTGGAAGAGGCTTTCGAAAAAGCCTGGAAGGATGCGGATTTTCGGGGGGAGCTGCGAAAGCTCCATAATCACTACACCGGTCGCCCGTCACCGCTC
>DAIPKP010000049.1:0-19453 GCA_036769705.1 Synergistaceae bacterium | reverse complement strand
GAAAAGCGAAGCGGTCTCCAGCATGGCTCTCTGGCTTTCCTCGAAAATTTCCCGTACCTTCTGAAGATCCGGGGCATCGTAGCTCTGCCCGTCGTGGGTGTATATGCCCCGCAGAGCCAGCCCGGGAGAGGCGATTATTTCACGCGCCAGAGCCAGGGCGGGTTCTCCCGGAGCCACCCCCGTTCGGGGATCTCCGGTTTCCACGTCGATCATGATCTCCAGGGGCTTCGAAGATTCTTCAAAATACTCCCGGAGCATGCGTATATGATCCGGATGGTCCACCCCCACCGCTAGGCGGCAAGCGCGGGAATGCAGCGATTTGAGGCGTTCCAGCTTGAGAGGCCCCACGATTTCGTTGGCGATGAAAATATCCTCGATCCCCTCGGCGGCCATCACCTCCGCCTCTCCCAGCTTGGCCACGGTTATTCCCGCCGCCCCCATGCGGATCTGCAGCTTCGCAAGCTCCGGAGTGCGATGCGTCTTCGTATGAGGGCGGAGTTTCACTCCCCAGGCATCCGCCTTGGCCTGCATGGTTCGGAGATTTGCCTCCATCCTATCCAAATCCACCAACAGGGCGGGAGTATCGAGCTCTTCTATGGTTTTCGGCATTCCGTTTTGCATGGTTTTCTCTCTTTCTCTCACAATTCCGGAACATACTGCCCGGGATTTCTATCCCGGATCACATCGGTACCGGGAATGAACTCCTTGATCTTCGCCAGGGGAAGAAGGGCTCCCCCCAAAATCGCCTGTCTTCCTTCCGCAAGGCCCTGGGCAAGAATTTCTCCTCCCGGACCGAAAAAAGCCGCTCCTCCGTCGCTTCCCGCAAGAGCCACGAAAACCCGGTTTTCCGCCGCTCTGGTGCGGGCAAAGGCGTAAAGAGGCTCTCTTTCTCCGCTGCCCCCTCCCCAAAGCAGAATGTCCGCCCCCTGAAGGACCAAAGCCCGGGAAATTTCCGGAATCTCTCCCCGATCTCCCCAAAGAACGCCGAAACGCCCCCAGGGCATCTCGAAAAGCTCGGTTTCCGGAACTTCCGAAAGGGAGGCAAGCTCGTTTCCTCCGGAAAGCACCAACGATTTTTTTCGTTCTTTCTCTTCGAGGCAAGCTGCGAGAACCAGATTTTCGTATTTCTTTGAATATCTCCGGAGTCGTTCCCGGAGGGATTCTCCAAATTCCGGATCTTCCGGAAAGGGAGGAAGAAGCGCCAGGGAAGCTCCCTGCACCGAAAGGTCCCAAAGAGCCCTTTCAAGCCATCGGAAGCTTTCGGAGCTTTTCCATTCCGCTTGCAACACCCCCGTCATGAGAAGGGATTTCGCCGGCTTAT
Source organism: Synergistaceae bacterium (assembly GCA_036769705.1). Classification (GTDB taxonomy): domain Bacteria; phylum Synergistota; class Synergistia; order Synergistales; family Aminiphilaceae; genus DAIPKP01. The sequence goes on along the minus strand of DAIPKP010000049.1, from coordinate 18,132 downwards.
CGGAAAAAAGGGAGGGGGATTTCTTTTCCCGGGAACCCAGAAAGCTCCAGAGTTTTTCGGGGAATTCCACGTGTTTGCGAAGCGCCAGGGCTTCCGAAGGATCCGCATCTTCCAAGGCCAGGCCTTCTCCGGGACTCTCCGCCCGGCTCATCAGCTCGCCCCGGGGATTCCAGAGGGAGCTCCGGCCGCAGTAGAGCACCGCATCCCGCTCCAGCCCGGATTTGTTGGCCATGGCAAGGTAGACCCCGTTTTCCCGGGCCCGGGTGGAGAGCATGAATTCCACCTGCTGGTTCGTGGCCTTTTCCAGGCTCCCTCCGGTAGAGGTAAGATTCGCCGCATCCAGAAGAAGCCAGGCTCCCTGGCGCACCAAAGATCTTGCAATTTCCGGAATCCGGGCATCCGCACAGACCAGGAGCCCCACCTTTCCCCAGGGGGTATCCAGGGGCTTCAGCGTTTCTCCCGGAGTAAACCAGTTTCTGTCGAAATGCCAGAGAAAACGTTTGTCCCCTCTTCCCAGCTCCTCTCCCCGGGGATCGAAGAGCACCAGGGAGTTGTAGTATTTTCCGGAACGTACCGTGAGCATTCCTGCCCCGAGGCCGATCTTTTTTTCCCGGGCCTTGCGGGAAAAGAGTTCCCACACCTTTCGGGACTGTTCCGCCACCTCTTCGGGGTTCCGCCCCTCCAGCCAGGGCCCCAAAACATATCCGGGCCAGACCGCTTCGGGAAGCAATACGAGATCCGCCCCCTGAGCAGCCCCCCGATCCACCCCTTTCAGGGCTTCTTCCAGGGCGAGGGCTTCCTCCTCCGCATTCCGGGCTCTTGTCTGCACACAGGCAATACGCATGCGGTTTTCTCCTCCTCGTCTTCTCTTTTTCAAAAAAGCCGATTCTTTACTCTGAAGTCGGGCGTTTTTTCCCTTTCAACCCTATCATTCTCTTAGAGGGAAACCAAGATTTTTTTGTTTTTTCTCCTTCTCAAGTATACTCTTTCGGAAAAAGAGAAATCCCCGTAAAACGGGAAAATGCGCGGAGATTCTTCTGCGGGCCCTGATACGGAAGTTGACGGAAAGGATAGAGACATACTCATGGAGCAAAAATTCTTGTTTATCGCCCTCGGCGGAGGATTGGGCGCCCTGGCCCGATACAGCCTGGGAGGTTTTCTGCAACGCCTGGGAGAATCGAACTTCCCCTGGGGCACCTTCGGCGTCAATATGGCGGGGTGTTTTCTCTTCGGTCTTCTCTGGGCTCTTTCAGAGAAATATCTTTTTCTGAACGGCTCCGCCAGGCTTTTCCTCCTAACGGGATTCATGGGAGCTTTTACCACCTTTTCCACCTTCATCTTCGAAACCGGGCAGCTTCTCTCGGGAGGAGAGCTTTTTCTGGCCCTCATGAACACGGGCCTTCAAATCTTCCTGGGGATAGGCCTTTTTTTCGCCGGAATTTTTCTCGGTCGGCTTCTGTCGATATGAGAGATCGGGAATTTCCGAAAGCATTCCAATATACGGAGGGATCATTCTTATGCAGGAACCTGGAGAAGCACGGCTTTTACGCATTTTCATCGGTGAAGCGGATAAGGCGGGGCGCCGTCCTCTCTACGAAGTAATCGTGGAAGAGGCCCGCAAGGCCGGCATGGCGGGAGCCACGGTCATTAAAGGCGTTATGGGTTTCGGAAAGAAAAGCCGGTCCATCCACTCCGCAAAAATCCTGCGGCTTTCCGAAGATTTGCCCCTGATAGTGGAAATCGTGGATCTGCCGGAAAAAGTGGAGGCTTTTCTCCCTCTCCTGGAGTCTCTCATGGGAGGGGGACTGGTAACCATCGAAAAGATCCGGGTCCTCGCATATCGGGAGGCAAAACGGGAATAGCTCCCGCAGCTTTTTCGGAACCCCGCAACAAAGACGCGAAAGCCCGGCGGAATACGAGCCGCCGGGCTTTCGTTGGTTTACCTTCGAAATCTCCTACGCTTCTTCGGGGCAGTGCTCCGCGTAGAATTTCTCGTACTCCTCCAAATTCTTTCGCAGGAGTTCCGGAGTATCCAGACCGTAGGGGCATCGGCTTTTACAGGCCCCGCAGTTGATGCAGTCCTTGATTTTTTCCATTTTGGCCTTCCATTCGGGAGTAACGTAAGTTTGCCAGGGCATACGCCGCAAAAGATAGATCATCCGGGCCGCCTGGGGGATGTCGATATCCGCAGGACAGGGGAGACAGTAACCGCAGGCCCGGCAGAAATTCCCCGCCAGTTCCTTGCGATCCTTTTCGATCTCCTCCCACAGGGCCTCGTCCAGAACGGGAGGAGAGGCTTCGAGGGCGATAAATTCGTCGAGCTCCCATTCATGCTGCACTCCCCAAATGGGAACCACGTTGGAATACTGCCGGAGAAACGCGAAGGGAAGAACCGCCTTGGTGATAATCCCTCCGGACATGCCCTTCATGGCGATAACCCCCACGTCGTGTTTTTTTGCCACCTCGATGAGAGAAAGGTCCTTTTCCGAGGAAAGATGGTTCAGGGGAAACTGCACCGTGTCGTACAGCCCGGAGGCGGCGGCCTCCAGGGCCACGTCCACGCTATGGGTGGTAATGCCGATAAAGCGAATCTTTCCCTGCTCCTTGGCTTTGAGCATACCGTCATAGAGGCCGTCGGGCTCTCCCGGAGCGTGAACCTTCTTGGCCAGGTGAAGCTGATGGATATCGATGTAATCGGTTTTCATGTTCTTCAGGCTTGTTTCGAGATGCTCCTCCAGCTCTTTGGCGTTTTTCCCGTGAGATTTGGTGGAGATAATCATTTTTTCCCGCACATCCCCCAGGGCATAGCCGATCTTTTCCTCGCTGTCAGAATACATTCGGGCGGTATCCACGTAGTTGATACCGTTGTCGTAGGCCTTGCGCAAAAGAGTACGGGCCGTTTCGAAATCCACCCTCTGAATGGGCAAGGCTCCGAAACTCGTTCGGGTTACATGAAGTTCTGTTTTACCAAGACGAATGGTTTCCATAAGCACTATTCCCCCTCTGCAAATAAATACGTCCCGGGCATCATCATGATGCTTTCTTTAGAAAAATCCTAACGAAATTTTTCCGCAATCCACAAAAAAGAACCTCCGGTACCTTTCAAGGCCGGAGGTTCCACTTCGAAGTGCCTAACCGACGATGTTCATCTTGCCCCCAATACCCATATCCGCGGCACTCTGCATGAGCTCCAGGAGCATCTGCCCCTGAACTTCCATGAGGTCCTGGGCTTTGGCGGCCACCGCAGTGTTGATCTGAACACCCAGAGCAGCCTGTTGAGACTGCACGGCATCGCTTACAAGTTCCATCATCGTCGTCGTCACCTCCTTGATTTCAGTATCGACGGAAAAGCGGGAAACATTAAGATGTTCCCTTGTTTTTTAAACCGCCATGCTCCAGGTAGAGGGCTCGGTTATTCCGGTTATCCAAGGCCCCTGATAGGCCCGGGAAAAAGTCTCGGGAAGGATGAAAAGACCGGAGGGCCTTTCTTTTTCCTCTCTCTCCATATCGGAAAGAGAACCCCCTGGCTTTTCCGCATCTTCGGACATCCCCTCCGCTTCGGGGGAAGCATGTAACTCGCTTCTGGCGCGGGCTTCGACACTCGCCGCCATGGCCGCCACCCGGAGATCCTGCCCCGAAGGATTGCCCGGAGCGAGTGCCGCCGCCTGCACCCGTTGCATGATGCGAATGGTCTCTTCCGGAGTATCGCCTTCCGGAGCGGAGATAGGAACCTCTCCTCCCACGGCGTAGCGTTTGCCATCGGGGCCCACGGTATAGCTGTAGGAGGCGCTTCCGGCATACTGCCCTCCCACCGCCATGTGAGCCGCCTCATGGGCCCGGACCTCCCGATCCGTACGCTGCAGTTCCTTTATGGCCGCCTGAACTTCGGGGTTTTCTCCGTAGGTGGCGGAAGAAGAGGATTTGACACCATCCCCCCCGGCCTTGCTGCCCTTTTCCGAGGAGCTTCCCTCCGTTTCGGACTTCCGGGAATCCGCTTTCTCCCGAAAGGAAACGTGAGCTGCCGTAATGTAGCGTTTGCCGTCGGAACCCAGGGTATAGTCGTACCGAACCCGCAAAGTTTCCGCATCCGCCCCCCGGGTCTGCTGCTGCACTTCCCGAAGGACCCGAGCCTCTTCCCGGGCAAGAGCCGCCGCATCATCCAGGGAAGCCGCTGCCGCAGCGAGAGCCTTCGAGGCAAGCGCATTCGCCGCATAGGATGCTGCGTTTCCCGAGGATATTCTCATGGCGTCCTCCTTTCCGGAAAGCGGTTTTTTCCAGGTATTTCAACGGGGATATACCCCACCATGCGTTATTGTATCACACTCTCCGGGAAAAGGGTTTGTCTCTCGAAACTTGCAAAATATAAAAGCCCACTATGAAAAACAATTAAACCAGAAAAAAACGTTTCCCGTTCCCCTTCGAGAAGATAACAAAACAGGCTTTTTTCCCATCCTGACAGTTTTTTTCGAATCATGTAGAATGACTTCGGGCTTTTCTCGGAAAGGAACTCTCAAAAGGCCTTGCCTCCCTGCAGAAGAAGGGGGGAACTCTTATCGTACGGGGGATACCATGAACTATTTACGATCCAGCAAAGCGCCGGCCCTTATCTTCGGAAATCGGGAGATCAGCTACGACGAACTTCTCGGACATTCCAGAACCTATGCAAGGCTTCTCGACGAGAGCCCCTGCAGCAAGGTAGGAATTTTCGGAGAAAATTGCCCGGAGTGGGCCTACGCCCTTTATGGAGCCTGGAAAAAGGGATGCATGGTCATTCCTCTCGATGCCATGGCCTCCCCGGAGGAGCTGGCCTTCATGCTGGAAGACTCCCGGCCGGAGGTGCTTTTCTGCTCCCGGAAAAAACTGGAGAACTTGCAACAGGCCCTGGAGACAATCCCCTATCCCCCCCGGATACTGGTTTTCGAGAAGCTCCAAGAGCCTTCGGAAAATTCCGGAGAAGCTTCGGAATCGGAGGGGGAAGTTTTCGAAAGATCCGACGAAGAGACCGCACTTATCATCTACACATCGGGAACCACAGGCTCTCCCAAGGGAGCCATGCTCTCCTTCGAAAATCTCCGGGTAAACGCCGAGGCCGTGAGCTCCCAGGTTCCCATCTACACCGAGGGATGCCGGATGCTGGCTTTGCTCCCCCTGCACCACGTACTTCCTCTCGTGGGAACTCTGGTCATTCCTCTTTACGTGGGAGGCACCACGGTGTTCTGCCCCTCCCTGACCTCCGAAGACATTCTGCAAACCCTCAAAAAACACCGGATAACCATGCTTCTCGGGGTTCCCCGGCTGTACAACCTTTTTTATGAAGGCATCCATAAAGCGCTTCAAAAAAGTTTTGCCGGAAGAATGCTCTTCTCCCTGGCCTGCAGAATAAACCGCCCCGGATTTTCCCGAAAAATCTTCCGCAAGGTGCACCAGCATTTCGGAGGACATATCCGGTTCATGATCTGCGGCGGTGCAGCCCTGGAAAACCATGTGGCCCGGGCCTTCAAAGCCCTGGGGTTCGATCTGCTTCTGGGATACGGCATGACCGAATCCGCCCCTCTCATCTCCTTTACCCGGCCGGGGACCATGAAGGAAGGATCCGTGGGAGAGATCTCTCCCTGCAGCGAGGTACGCATTTTGGAGGGAGAAATTCTCGCCCGGGGAAACAACATCATGCAGGGGTATTACCACCGCCCCGAAGAGACGGCGGAGGTCCTCAAGGATGGATGGCTGCATACGGGGGATCTGGGATATCTGGACGAGGAGGGCTTTCTCTTTCTTACGGGACGAAAAAAGCACACCCTGATTCTTTCCAACGGCAAGAACATCAATCCCGAGGAGATGGAGCACGATATTCTCCGCCGATTCGATACGGTACGGGAAATCGCTCTCTGCCTGCACCGGGAGGAGCTTCACGCCCTGATCTATCCGGATTTTTCGAAGCTCCACGAAAAAGGCATTCATTCGGTGGAGAATTTTTTCCGCTCCGACGTTATCGAACCTTACAATCATAAGGTCTCTCCCTACAAGCGGATTCGGAAATTCACCATTCTCCGGGAGGAGCTTCCCAAGACCCGGCTTCAGAAGATAAAGCGTTTCCAACTGGAGGAGCTTATCCGGAACCCCGGAAAGCGCAAGGAGGGAAAGCCCGAGCCGGAGTACGAGGAATACCGCAGGATCCGGGATTTTCTGGCTACCCTCACCTCGAGCCCCCTCTTTCCCGAGGCGCATCTGGAGATCGATCTGCACCTGGATTCCCTGGACAAGGTAAGCCTGGAAGCCTTCGTGGAGGGCTCCTTCGGAGTGGAACTCGGAGACCGGGAGATGCTTTCCCATTCCACCCTGGAAACCATGGCAAGGTACATCCGGGAAAAGAGAGAGTTTCTGGAAAAGGAGGAGCCGAAAGAGATGGATTGGGGGAGCATCCTTCGAAGCGAGATGCCTCTGGATCTCCCGGAAAGCTCTTTCCTCCATCCTCTCGTGGTGTGGAGTATCAGGGTTTTTCTGCGCTCCTGCTTTCGGATCAGCGCCACCGGAAGGGAACATCTTGCCCGCCCTCCCTTTCTCCTGGTGGCAAACCATCAGAGCTATCTGGACGGACTGATGCTGGCGAGCTTTTTCGATCGCTCCTCGGTGAGAAAGCTCTATTTCTACGCCACGGAACGGCATTTCCGTAAATCCTGGCAAAAACTCTTCGCCGCGAAAAACAATATCATCCTGGTGGACGTCAACCGACAGCTCCGGCTCTCTCTGCAGAAAATGGCCCGGGCTCTTACAGAAGGAGGATCTCTGGCAATCTTCCCCGAGGGTTCCCGAACCCGGGACGGCAATATGGGGGATTTCAAAAAGACCTTCGCCATTCTCAGCGGAGAGCTGAACATTCCCATCGTCCCCGCCGCCATTCAAGGGGCCTACGAAGCTCTGCCGAGGAATAAGAAGTTTCCCAAATTACGGCAGCCCATACGGGTGGATTTTCTTCCGCCTCTTTTCCCGGAAGGAAAAAGCTACGAAGAGATCACGGCCCTCGTAAGGGAGGCCATCGCGACAAAACTGGAGGCGTGAATCGGCTCTGCGAAAAGGCAACTCCGGACATTTTCTCCGAAGATCCACGTTTTTCGGGAAACCTCGTTCCGCCCCGGGTGTTCTTTTGCCGCTTTCGGAGAAACCTCCGAAAGGCTTTGGAAAGAGACTAGGATACCTTTCGGCTTCCGGGCTTTACCAGAGGGAGCCCCTGTTTGCAGAGAGGACACTCTTCGGGGGAATACACCGGAAAGGATGTGGCCATGAGACTGGAAAGAGGATGAGGAAAAGAGGCCTTTCCCGCGCTCCGGTCCACAATGCAGGCGGTACCCGCCCATTCGGCGCCTCCTGCGGCCACGGCTTCTCCCACCTCCCGCACGGATCCTCCGGTGGTGACCACGTCCTCCACCGCCACGAAACGCTTGTTCCCGGGATGAGGGAACCGGCGCAGCGTCATGACTCCCTCCTGACGCTCGCAGAAGAGAAAGGGTACATCCAGGGCCCGGGCCACTTCGTGCCCGATGATAAGCCCTCCCAGGGCGGGAGCCACCACGAAATCGGGGTTGAGAGGCCGAAGAAGTTCCGCCAAGGCCTCTCCCGCCCTGGCGGCGTACCGGGGCATCCGGAGCAGCAGGGCGCACTGCATATAACTGCCGCTATGCAATCCCGAAGTAAGAAGAAAATGCCCCTCCAACAGGGCTCCCGTTTCGATCATGGCTTCATGCAGCCATTCCGGTCCGAAAGTAGAATTCATTCGCTTATGGCCTCCTCGATCTCTTCGGCAAGAGCCCGGAAAGCCGCTTCCGGATTTGCCGCACCGTAGATGGGTCTTCCCACCACAAGATAATCCGCACCCCATCGCACCGCCTGGGCGGGAGTGGCGGTTCGCCGCTGGTCGTCTCCTCCCGCGGCGGGACGAATACCCGGAATGACAAGCTTCAGGGCATTCCCTGTTGTTTCCCGCACCGCCTCCACCTCCTTGGGGGAGCATACGAGGCCGTCCATTTTCACGGATGCGCAAAGCTGTGCCCGGGCAAGTACCGCCTCCCGCACGTCTCCCCGGGAAGGCACGACTTCGTTCCAGAGATCCTGATCCATGCTGGTGAGCACCGAAATGCCCAGGAGCATGAGCGAGGATTTTGCCTCGTTCCGGGCCTGAAGAGCCCGGACAAGCATTTCTCTCCCCCCTCCGGCGTGTACCGAAAGAGCCCAGAGGCCTTTCCGGGCAAGAACATCTACTCCGATGGCCACGGTATTGGGAATGTCGTGAAGCTTGAGATCCAGAAAAATCTTTTTGCCCCGTTTTTTAAGCTCCTCCACCAGGGACCATCCCCCCAGGAAAAAATGCCGGGGGCCGATCTTGACGTATTCCAGAGCATCCCCCGCCCGGTCCAGAATGTGGAGTCCCTCCTCCACGGTGGGAGTATCCAGGGCGAGGATGATTTTCGGCTTTTTCGTTTCTGTATGCATTCTTGGGTACCTCCTTTTGGAGCTGCGCTCTGGGAGCCTCCGCATATCCGCTCCCTCTGCCGCTCCGGAGTGGTCGAACCCTTTCATGGGGTTCTTTTGCAGAGGATTCTGCGATCCTGCCGCAAGAATTCCGAGCTATTTCCTTCCGGCTCCGGTCATCTCCGCCAAAGATCCGAATTTCTCCCGAACCATATATTCCCGAAGCCCCGAAGCGATTTCTCCCGGAAGGGAGAGACTGTGCAAAAGTCCGCTTCCCACCTGCACCGCCCGGGCTCCCGCGAGGATCATGGCCGCCGCATGCTCCCAGCTTTGCACGCCCCCGCATCCGATAACGGGAATATCCACGGTCCCCGCCACGCTCCATACTGTCTGAAGAGCCAGGGGAAAGATGGCGGGCCCCGAAAGCCCCGCCACTACGCGTTCAAAGACGGGACGTTTCTTCTGAAGATCCATGGCCATGCCGAGCCAGGTGTTGCCCACCACCAGGGCATCCGCTCCGGAATACTCCGCTCCCCGGGCCACCGCACAGAGATCTGGAGCTTGGGGAGTGAGCTTTATCCAGAGAGCTCCTTTCCAGAGGGATCGGGCAAGCCTCGTAGCCAGGGCCACTCCGTCCGGATCCTTTCCCCAGCTCATTCCTCCCGCCTTGACGTTGGGGCAGGAGAGGTTCAGCTCCACCGCGGCGATACGGGACTCCCATGCGCGGAGAGGCTCGAAGAGTCCTTCGAAATCCTCCTCGGATTGGGGCGCCACGTTCACCACGAGAGGCAGAGGTTCCCGCACCATCCGGGGAAGAGATGTTTCCACAAAGGCCGCCATGCCGGGATTCTGCAGCCCGATACTGTTCAAAAGCCCCGAGGGGGTTTCCGCAAGGCGCACCCCCGGATTTCCCTCCCGGGGAAGAAGGGTGATGCCCTTGGAACAGATTCCTCCAAGCCCTTCCAAAGCCTGGGAAGGCCAGAGTTCGGGCTCCAGGGGCCACACTCCGGAGGCGGCGAAGAGGGGGCTCGAAAAAAGAGTTTTTCCCAGGGATATTTCGAGGGAGCTATTTGCAGAGCTCATGCCACAGCACCTTTCTTCCGTCCATCACGGGGCCCTCCACGCAGGCCCGGAGATTTCCCTCGGTGGTGGGAACCACGCATCCCAGGCATCCTCCGTAACCACAGCCCATCCGGGCTTCCAGGCTGGGAAAATAGGGAACATCCCCGGGAAGGCATTCGTAAAACCCCCGCAGCATGGGAAGAGGCCCGCAGGCCCAAACTTCATCCCAGGATCCCCGGATGCATATACAGGGGTTGCCCCGCTCTCCCAGGCTTCCGTCATCCGATACCACCCGAAGATCCGGAACGAACTGCCGCAGATAGGCTCCCAAGGGGGCCCAGGAGGCGTCGGGAACTCCGAGAAGCAGTTCCATGGGAACCGCTCCTCCCCATTGTCGGTAGGCGTAAAGAAGAGGCACCACTCCCAACCCTCCCGCCGCCAGGAGATAGCGCTTTTCCTTTTTCGGCTCGGAAAATCCCCGCCCCAGGGGCCCCCGAAGCGTGACGGCGGTTCCCGAGGAGAGGGTCTGCAGAAGTGCGGTTCCCCGGCCTACTACCTGTACGAGGAGCACCATGCGATCCCCCGAAATTCCCGCAATTCCCAGAGGACGGAATAAAAAGGGATCCCAGGAGGGAGAGACCCGAAGAAGCACGAACTCCCCCGGATGCGCCCGGGAAGTTACTTCGGGAGCTTCCACTTCGAGGAGGAAGACCCCGTCCAGAAGAGGACGGATTTCCCGAAGAATTCCGGAGCCCTCCCATATTTTAGAGTTATCCATGAGCCCGCCCGGAAAGGGCATCGTACACCAGTTCTCCCGCCACCAGAGTGCAAAGGGGCCATCCCCTGAAGGTTCTGCCCTGATAGGGGGTCATTCCCGCCTTGCTTTTCCAGGTGGCGATATCCACGGTTTTTTCCAAATTTTCATCCACCAGAGTGCAGTAGGCGGGAGAGCCTTCCTTCAGAAGCCCCCGGTATTCTTCCCTGGAGGGAAGCAAACTTCCGGGGCGGGAAGTCCAGAGCGATAGAAAAGCCTCCAAAGATCCAGGGCATCCCCGGTCTTTCCATGCGGAAAACACTGCTGAAAAAGCACATTCCAGGGAGGCGATTCCGCAAGCGGCTTCGTTGAAGGGCACGTCCTTTTCGTCCAGATTCCAGGGGGCGTGATCCGTAGCGATAGCATCCACGGTACCGTCGAAAAGCCCCTCCCAGAGGGCATTCACATCTTCCGCAGAACGGAGAGGAGGGCTTACCTTGAAAGCTGCGTGAAGATGGCTTTCAAGGACATCCTCTTCGGAAAGCACCAAATGATGAGGAGTTACGTCACAGCTTACGGGAAGCCCCTCGGCCTTGGCGATCCGGATTTCCCGCAATCCCTGGGCAACGCTCACGTGAGTGAGATGAAGAGGGCATCCGGTTTCACGAACCAGGGCGATACCCCGGGTAATACCGATAACCTCCGCAGCGGTAGGATATCCCCGCATGCCGCTCAAGGCGGAACAACGCCCTTCATGAACCTGGAAATCTTTGCTCAGATCCACATCCTGGGGATGCTCCATCACCCGCACTCCGAGATCCTTGGCGTAGAGCAGGGCGTTCAGAAGAAGCCGGACTCCTTGGACGGGAGATCCGTCGTCGGTAAAGAAAGCGGCTCCCGCATGGGCCATGGCACCCAGCTCCGCCATTTCCTCTCCCTTGCGCTCCTTGCTGACGCATCCTGCGGGGAGCACCCGGGCTCCTCCGGCGGAAGCTCCTTTCTGAAGCACATAGGCCACGTAGGCCTCGGTATCCACGGGGGGTGCCGTGTTGGGCATGGCTACCACGGCTCCGAAACCTCCCGCAGCGGCGGCCCGGCTTCCCGAGACGATGTCCTCCCGGTGGACCTGGCCGGGATCCCGAAGATGGGTATGCAGATCGATAAAAGCCGGAGCCAGCAGCCGGCCTTCTCCCTCCACGATCAAGGCATCTTCGGGAGCTTCCAGGGAAGAGCCTATGCGCTCCACCTTCCCCTGGCAGAAAAGCACATCCTGAAGACCTTCTCTGAATTGTTCTCCATCGAACACCCGCACGGCGCGAAAAAGGACTGTTTTCATGCTTCGGCTCCTCCCATGCAAAGATAGAGCAACCCCATTCGCGTGGCTACTCCGCTGCGAACCTGCTCCAGAATGACGCTCTCCGGCCCGTCCGCAAGTTCCGAGGCAATTTCCACGCCCCGGTTGATGGGCCCGGGATGCATCACCAAGGCTCCCGGTTTGGCACGTCTCATAAGTTCCCCATTGGCTCCGTACCGCCAATGATACTCTTCCAGAGAGGGGAAAAGCCCGTCCTGCTGACGCTCCCGCTGGATACGGAGCAGATAGACCATATCCGCATCCTTCACCGCCTCCCGGGGATCCGGCTCGTAGGGAACGTTGAGATGAGCATATCCTCGGGGCATGAGGCTTCGGGGAGCCGAGAGCACCACATGAGCCCCCAGGGTTGTAAAGGCGGTAATATCGCTGCGCACCACCCGGCTGTGCAGAATATCCCCCACGATGGCTATTTTTTTGCCGTCCAGGGAATGATCGAAATGTTTCCAGGCGGTGTAGACATCCAGCAACGCCTGGGTGGGATGAGCATGGGCTCCGTCTCCGGCGTTGAATACCGAGGCCCGCTTGAGTTTTTCCTTGAGATACCAGGGGGTTCCCGGCATGGGATGCCGGATCACCACCGCATCCGCCCCCATGGCCTCCAGGGTCCAGGCGGTATCCCTCAGGGTCTCTCCCTTGGTGACGCTGGAACCCGATACGGACCAGTTCACCACGTCCGCTCCGAGGAATTTCTCCGCCAGCTCGAAGGATACCCGGGTGCGGGTGGAGGCTTCGAAAAAGAGATTCACGATCATGCGTCCCCGGAGGGCGGGAACTTTCTTTATGGGGCGATTCAGAAGATCCTCCATGTGTACCGACTGATCCAGAAGGATTTCCAGATCCTCCCGGGAAAGTACGTCCACATCGAGAAGGTTTCGATGCATCCAGGTCATTTTACGCATCCATCCTTTCGCATATCCAGACTTCGTCGCACTCGTCTATGGGAGTGATACAAACTTCCACGAGCTCCGAACTCGAGGTGGGAATGTTCTTACCTACATAATCGGGATGAATGGGAAGCTCCCGATGTCCCCGATCCACCAGCACCGCCAGCTGCACCTGATCGGGACGCCCGATATCCATGAGAGCATCCAAAGCCGCCCGAACGGTACGCCCCGTATAGAGCACGTCATCCACCAGCACGATACGCCGCCCTTCCAGGTTCCAGGGCACGTCGGTGCTCCGTACCAGGGGCTGGGGATACCGAAGGGTAAGATCGTCCCGATAGAGGGTGATATCCAGCTTTCCCAAGCCGGGGCGCTGCCCTTCGAACTGCTCCAGCAGATCCGCCATACGGTCCGCCAGAGGAACTCCCCGGCGATGAATTCCCACGAGAATCACGTTCTCGATCCCCTTGTTGCGCTCCGCGATTTCGTGGGCCATGCGCTTGAGAGCCCGCTCCATATCCTCAGGGTTCAAAACCTTGGTTTTATGCTTCCATACCATCTGCGCTACCTCCTCCGCACATCCGCTCCGAAGAGCGGAAAAAGCATAAAAAAACGGGTTTTACTCCCCTCTCGGGAGAGTAAAACCCGTTTCCGCGTTCTTGCCGCTATAAAAAAACCCGCTTATTACAAAGGGTTTTGCTTCCTCTTTTTTTGGCACCCTGAAAAACAGCCTGGAGCTTTTCATAACGTATCCTCCTTCCGGGCCTCACGGGACCCGATTTAAAGGTTTTTTCGGCTGGCGGGTACTGTATCACAAAGAAGGCACTTGCGCAAGGGGCAAGATTCTCCCCCAAGCAGGGTATCAGATGTTCTTCTTTTCGAACCAGGTGAAGAGGGAGAGGGAGAAAATTGCAAAAACCCCGATCACCATCCAGGGAGAAACTCCAAGCATCTCCGGAAGCCCCACTTTTCCCAAATCCTTCCAGGCGAGTACCGTGCTTTTGAAGAAGGGATAGAGCTCCGCATACAGGGCAGCTCCCGCCAGCATACCCGCAATGCCGAAAAGAGCATGCCAGCGCCCCTCCCCGAGAGCTCCCAGAGAGGTGCCGGGGCAAAAGCCGAGAAGGGCCCAGCCGATGCCGAAAAGAGCTCCTCCCACCAGAAGGGCTCCAAGATTGGCGGATTTATGGCTGAGAGCGATGACCCCCGCATTCGAGAGGAGGGTCATTCCCACCATGCCCACAAGGATGGCGGAAAGCATAAACTTCACGATGGTCATATCCCGCAGCAGCAGGGCTCCCACCTGTTTCTCAAAACGAAGAGCCCGCCCCTTCTGGAGAAGAAAACCGAAAAGAATCCCCGTTACGAGTCCGATAATCTGCTCGGTAGTCATGATGCCCTCCTTCCGTAGACGAGAGACGCCATAATGATACCCGCCAGAAAGAACATACCCAGGGCGATAAAGGCGCCCGCAGAAAGCTGCATCATACCGCTCAGGCCGTGCCCACTAGGGCATCCGCTGGCCATGCGGGCTCCCACGATGGCGATAGCCCCTCCGACGAAAGCTCCCAGGGCACGCTTGAATCCCGAAGGGCCAAAGCGTTCTTTCCAGATGGGGGGCACCATCTCATTCTTGAAGCTCCTGTCCGTGAGGGAAGCAATAAAAGCTCCCAGCAGGATACCCACCACCAGCATAAACTGCCAATCCAGCTTGACCTTGGTTTTTACGAAATACTCATTCGCCGCCACTCCCTCGGGAGAAACCATCTGCTCGATAAAGCCCACCGCCCGGACAAAGGTGGTGGAAGCTCCGAGATAGTTGGTCTTTCCCAGCCATACCGTGGTGGCATAGGCGGAAGCGATAGCCAGTATGCCCAGGAGAACTCCCGCAATATAGGGATTCCACCCCCGGTCTTCCATATTCCTTTCCATCCGCATTCCCTCCATTCTCTCTTCTTACTTCATGGAACCGAATACCCATAGCCGCCGAAACACATACTGAAAAACCGAAAAAATTTCTTTCCTCAGGAATTTTCTCTCATAATAACGGGAACCAAAAAATAAAGCAACTTCATATTTGGGACAAAACCATGATTCTCCACGAAATTCCGCATTCATGAATATGGCGGGGGAAAAAAGAAAAAAAGTCGCTCCAAGGAGAAATTATAAAAACAAATCATTTCAAAAAACTTGAGTTCTTCCTCCCGATTCCGGAGCAAAAGAAAAAGCCTTTCTATTCGAAAACCGCTCTCCGGTAGGAAAGCCCCACCACCACATCTTTTTCGCCTCCGGGGCCTTCTCCCCATTCGACATCGATGGAATCCCTGCCGGAGACATAGCTCCAGAGCTCCGCATCCCCTTCGCACACTTGCCCTATACGGGAGATCACATCCCGGGAAGTCATGCCCAGAAAAATGTCGCCGAAACCCATGAAACCTCCCGGAAGAGCGATCGACTGCAGCTGGCGATTCCAGTAAACCGCTTCATGACCGTGAAAAACCAGAATTTCTACAACCACATGGGTGTTGAAATCCGGGATATAACGCTCTTCCTTCGCAGAGCTCTCGGGAGAACCGTAACGCTCCAGGGCCAGCTCCGGAGAAATACCGTAATCGTCCCGTATTTTCATGGCATAACGGTGCACGGGGCTTTGATTCTCCTCCAGCCTCAGATATTTTCCGTAAAGCCATCCCTCCCCGAAGGGAACGCAAAGCACGCGATACCAGGGATAAGAATCTTCCGTGGAGCTTTCTCCGAGAACCACGAACTCCCCCGCATGGCTCGGAGATGCAAATTGCCCCAATATCTTCGAATCCGTGGAGGGACCGCTTCTGAAATTCACCCGGGTTCCTTCGAGATACCCCGCTCGGGGCCATTCATAAGAGAGGATTTCTCCTCTCAAAGAACCTGGAAAAACAGGGGTCGCTCCAATAAACAGGAGTCCCGCAAAGAACAGCATAAGGATTTTTCGCAACTCTTCCCCCTCCCTCTTTCAGAGTATGGATTCTCCGCAAATATGCAACAAACCTCTTCAAACCTACCGGAAACACTTCAGATATACCAAAAAATCTTTATATTGCAAAGAAACAAAAGAAATCATCCCAATCCCCACAAAAAAACTTCACGAAAAAGCCCCGGGCATCCTTCCGTGAAGAAAGAACGCTCCGGGGCTTTTCCCGAACACTTTAATAAGAGGAGGTTCCACCTTACCGGTATCCCTCGAAGGGACCCCTCCAGGCGATCTCCAGCACTTCCTTTTCCTTCTGCTCCGGCGCGGCACCGTAAAAATCGAAGGACAAGGCCTCCGCTTCCTTGGAAACAACGCTTTTCCCCGAAGGATATCCCGCCACAAATCGTCTCTCTCTCGCCATAACAATCTCTCCTTTTCTATTCTGATCTCCCGTATCCGAAGCTCATTTTTTCGGATACCCCCTGTTTTCTCTCTTCCGCCTTTTGCCGAAACAGCTTGTTATAGTTTTTTTCGGCTGCATCATCACCTCCCTGTATCGCTATCTATAAAAAAAGGGCCGGGACCCTTTTGGGTCCCGGCCCGGTTTTGCGGGTAAACGCCACTTACGTGGCGGCCGCTCCGGGAAGGGACCCACACGTAATAAGGCTTACAATAATAAGAAGAGCTGCTCCATTTATTTTCAACATCATCACGGTTTCTCCCCTCCTTTTGCATACCAAAGGTTGTTTGCTGATATTGGGAGGCATGATAGTACGCAGATCCCTTTTTGTCAAGCACTTTGTGAGGTTTTAGGGGGAATTGCTTTGTATTCGTTCTTCCAAGGCTTTCCAACCTTTGAAATTCCGGGCGATTTCGCAAAGGAAGGACCCCGGAGAAAATCTCTGGGGCCCTTCCAGCGCAACATAGAGAGGGAGTTCATACCCCCTGTTTATTTCGCTTAACGGAGATACTTGTCGAGTATGGCCTGGTAGGAGCCGTCCGCCTTCATTTCGTCCAGGGCCTTCTGAAGCTGCTCGATGATGGCGGGATCAGTATCCTTGAAGAAGGCATAATCCAAATTCCCGCTGCTGAGCACGTAGACCACTTCGTAATCCTCGGGATTGAAGCCGAAATCCTTGATCTGCCACTGGGCCACGCTCTCTTCGTAAATCCAGACATCCACCCGGCCGGCGTTGAGCTTTTTGATATTCTGGTCGTTCGTGGCCGCCCGGTCGATGTTTTTGACTCCCGCGCTCTGAGCAAGCTGATCCCCGATATCATCCCGGATTACCGCCGCCGAAAGCCCCTGGAGATCCTCTTCCGATTCGATCTTCAAGCCCTTGCTCTTCAGAGCGAGAGCGGAAATACGCGTGGGGGCCACCGGGCCCACCCAGGCAAAGAGAGGATCCCGTTCCTCGTTGTGGGTCATGCAGAAAAGAGCGGTATTCGGTTTTTCCTGGACATCCTTATAGGCCCGGGCCCAGGGAAGCACCTCGACATCCTTGGCGGTCTTGGAAACTCCAAGCTTTTCAAACATCCCCACCAGCACATCCACCGCGATACCCGTGGCCACCCCATCATCACCCTTCATATTGAAGGGGGGATATTCCTCGGTCATGAAGCTGATATCCTCGATTCCCGCCGCAAAAGCGCCGGTGGCGAGAAGACAGAAAACCCCCAACAACACCGCGATTCTACCCATGAACTTCATAAAAAAACCCCCTTTAGTAGTATATTCTATTCTTTTATTGTAACACACTTTTTATTAATATCTGTTGAATAAAAAGTCTCGGCGAAGTTATTTTCTTTTTTTTCACAAAAATAAAGGTTTTTGAAAAAACGAAGTTCCGGAAAAACATCCCACGTTTTCGGTGCAAACGACACCAAGCTCCTCGGCTAGAATATGGAAAGATCACATTGCTAAAGCCCGGAACCGGCCAAAATTTTTATATGTTCTTTTTATATGTTCCTGGAATCATAGGCCCACTGCAGCAAGGCCTGGCGCTGCCGGGGCCTGCAATGGGGACCTTCCCGAACACAGTATTTTTCCAGCTGCCCCAGGTGGCGCCGAAAGGCCCGCCAACGCTTGATCTGACGCTCATCATCGGAACAGCGCCTTCCCAGATAGTAGCGGCAGTACCATTGGAACCACCCCCGGGGATCTTCGGCATAGATCCAACCCTTCTCCCTCCAATAGGAAAGGGGTTGGGAGGCGCTTACTCCGAAATAATTCAATGCGGGGTCATGTCTCCGGGGAGAAAGCCTGGCATGGGCAAACCAATCCGCCGGAAATTCTCCGGCACAGTCCGTCATGTACTTACCCCCGAAAACGCCGAGAGCGAGCATTTCCCCGGGGGTCAGCTCGGGGCGGAATTCCGGGGAAAAATTCTCCCCCCGGGGCTCCGTCAGGTAATAGACGTAGCCCTGCTGCATGAGATCAGAAACTTCCACGCGTATGGGCCTTTTGTCTGCCATTTTTCGGGAAGGACCTCCTTTTTTCAAACAACCCCAGGATAATTCACAGCTCTACCTGTGCCATGAGAGCGTTGAGGAGCTCGGTTTGTTTGTCGGCGGCGGCCTCAATCTGCTGCTCCAGCGTGTCGCAGAGAGCCATCAACTGGTCGATGCAGGCGACGATGCGGTG
>DAIPKP010000146.1:2119-3393 GCA_036769705.1 Synergistaceae bacterium | reverse complement strand
GAAATCCCGGTGGATGGTGGCCATAAGATAGCCCCCTTTTTCGAGGCCCAGTTTCTGGCGGGCCTCCCGGGGGGTAAAGCTGGACTCCAGGGTACGGTAAAGATCGTACATCACATCCCCCGTTACGGCTACCCCCTGGGTGATCCCTTCGCTTTCGAGGTTACGCTTTGCCAGTTGGGAGCAGCAGAAGAGGTGCGAGGCAAGATGATCCGTCACCACCCGGTTGATCTCCTCGGGCATGGTTTTGGGGTTCTGGCGGATTCCCGCCTCCACGTGGGCCACGGGAATTTTGAGCTTTGCCGCCGCCAGGGCCCCTGCCACGGTGGTGTTGGTATCTCCGTAGAGAAGCACGAGTTCCGGCTTTTCCTGGAGCAGCAGGGCCTCGAATTTGACGAGGGCCTCCGCGGTTTGGGCGGCGTGGGTTCCCGAGCCGATGCCGAGAAAGTGATCCGGCGAGGGCATGCCGAGCTGGGTAAAGAAGATTTCCGACATGTTGGCATCGTAGTGCTGCCCCGAGTGCACCAGAATATGGCGCCAGGAGTTGCGGCGGCGCACCGCGGCGTTGATAACCGCTTCTTTGATGAATTGGGGCCGGGCTCCCACGAGGGAGATGACGGTGGGTAGAGACAAGGGAGTTACCTCCTGTTTTCGGTATCTTCGGATGGTACCACAGAGCGTGGAAGTGCACACGTCAAAAAACAAGCCCTGTTTCGAGTAAAAATACTACTCGAAACAGGGCTTGTCAAGGCAAAGTTTCAGGTATTTTGCGGCAAAACTATTGATAACTGCCGCTATTGCTTCTCCATCATCTGCTTAAGCTCCGTCAGAAAGCGTTTGGCCCAGGGGCTTGCGTCTGCAACCTTGAGAGGATCAATCAAAAGAAGAAGCAAAAAAGAGTGCTCTCCCTTGCCGTAGGGAGCTTTTGTCTGGCAGGTGGCACTGGCTCTATGCAGATCTTTGTAGATTTCTTCCTTCGGGATGGCTTCAATATCTTTCTTCTTCGGCAGAGCCCCTGTGTTGAAGCCTCGGCCGAAAAAGGCTGCAAGCGCTTCTTTGTCGGCGAGGAACCACGATTCCATGCAAACGACCATAAGGTGGCAATGTGTATCTCCAATACCCGCTGGTGCCTGAAAGCCCTCTTTTTTCAAGTGTTGCCATGGAGAAGAAGCAGAAACCTTTTCTTCACTGTCGATAAGGAGGAAAGCAGTCTCTTTTGCATCACAGGCTGTCTTAAATCTATCGTAGGCAGCCTGCCTTCCTCCGCAGGCTACAAT
>DAIPKP010000146.1:0-2019 GCA_036769705.1 Synergistaceae bacterium | reverse complement strand
CACAGGCTGTCTTAAATCTATCGTAGGCAGCCTGCCTTCCTCCGCAGGCTACAATGCGGGGCGTAGAGCTTAACTACCATCGATTACCCCCAATCTCCCCACTGGTCCAGAGGTTGCCCAGGCTGTATTGCTCCAGCCATGGCCGCAGGTGGGCCGGATCAAGGCGACGGAGGGATGTGCGGGAATCGCTTTTCTCGCAGACGAGGATTACCTCGGGAGTTTTGGTAAAGGCGTCAACTAAATCAGTGGAGTGGGTTGTCACCACGAGCTGGGTTTTCTCCGCCGCCAGGCGCAGTGCATCTGCCACATGATTAATAAGATCCGGATGAAGCCCGATCTCGGGCTCGTCGATGCAGATAAGAGGAGGCGGCGAAGGATCACAAAGAATTGCCAATAGGCAAAGGTAGCGCAATGTCCCATCCGAAAGTCTGGTTGCGGGGACATTGAAACGTCCCTCCCGGACAAAGACCTGCACGGTTCCCCCTTCAATCATCACATCAAAATCATCCGCCTCGGAGTAAATCGCCCGAAACATTTGCAACAAAGTATTCTTTGCGCAGTTATCCCGTCTGAGGCGGTTGAGTACTAATCCGAGATTGCGGCCATTCTCTTCCAGCCGCCCATTGGGAAGGTCTGCAGGCTGGGGGAGGCGAGGCGGTGCGAAGCGGCCGAGAGACCAATCACGATAGATTCGAATGTTACGGAATTTTTCTGCGAGGCTCGTAATTTCAGGATAGATGTCAGGATCTTGACGCTGGGCGAGGATGGATCTTGATGGATCAATGTCCTCCCGGCGAAGGGTCCGAGTTCGGCGTTTTTCGTCTTCGGGGTCACGGGCATTAAGCACGGGACGGTTGTTTTCGTAACGATAATAAAAAAGAGGTTCTTGCTCTCCTGGATATGGTTCGGCATTCTCAATCCCTTCATCTGTGATCTCGAATCGATTTCCCAATTCGGTAAAGGCCAGGTGGTATCGTAAAGGAATTTTTCTCTCAGCAGAGGGGTTGTCATTGTCACGGACGAGAGCTTCCAGAATTACCGTGGGGATCCTTTCTGCACCTTTCCAAAGCCAATCACGGACGCCACCACCTTCACGGATAGGCGCATCCAGCCGCAAGGGGGCTGCTTGGAGCAGAGCGATTCCTTCTATGAGATTCGATTTTCCCGAGCCGTTTGGGCCGATGAAAATGTTCAACCCCCCAAGAGAAATCTCTTCTCCCTCAGGGCCATAGGAGAGAAAATTTTTCAGCCGAAGGCTTTTGAGCATTTGGCGGCACCCCCGTATTTTTTATATTGGTCATGCTAAAAGCAGTATAGCACAGGGGTGCAGGGGCAGTATTCCGCAATCTCCGCCTGATTCATGCTCGCAGTGGCTACCACAGCAAGGAGTGTGTCTTCGCTAACCCGTCATCTCGGCATGGCGCACATGCGCACCTGCCCCCCTGAGAGGACAGATTGGTACGCCGCTTCGATGATTTCCGCGGTTTTGCGCCCCTCCCGGCTTTTCCGAATAAGGCCGGGATTGGATCAGTTCCTGGAGCTTCTTTTTGGATATTTTAAGGGAGTCGAGAAAGGAAAATTGGACATCCTCAAACCAGTATTCCGGAGATTTCATGGCCTCTTGAAAGGCCTTCTTGTACTTGCTTCCGTACTCCATTCCAATCGCCCCTTCAGCGATGGTGTGGCAGGGTTCGGAGAGAATGCGAGGATTTCTGCACGCCTGCTGTATGATGCGGAAAATCCGGTTCCGTTCCGTAGATTCTTCCTTGTTCTGCGGCACCCAATCATCGGAAAGAAAGCACATCAGGGCGGGGACAGGGCCCCGCCCCTACCAAAACCGGGGGGATTTCATAGTTTTCGTTGTACCCCTATGGTAGGGGCAGATCCTCGAATCTGCGCCAGCTCCAGCAACTGGATCAATCTTTTTGTTGGGATTGGATCAGTTCCTGGAGCTTCTTTTTGGATATCCCGGTGTAGAAGAGAATTTTTTCTGTGGGTTCTCCTGCATTAAGCATTTTT
>DAIPKP010000145.1:0-3406 GCA_036769705.1 Synergistaceae bacterium | reverse complement strand
CCCACCTCCAGCCCGGACCCCCTGGACAACCTCCTCAGCGGCGGAGGTTGCTCCGCAGGGATCACCGAACTGCCTTTTATTTTTCTTCTACCCTTGCTCTTCTTAATTTCTCCCTCCCAAAAAATGATTTCTTTTTTCCCATCCAAAGGGAAGTTTCTGAGAAATTTTTATGGGAAAAGGGTATATTCTTAAGAGCCAACTGTCATTGTTATCGAAGAAGAAGCCTGGTGGAAACATCCTTTGTTACGTTTATCAGAAAACAGGCCTGCGCTCAGGGTGTTTTTTTAAAAATTTAACCAAAAAACAGGAGGGACAGATGCGTTCAAGTGAGTATCAGTGGTGTTCGTGGTGCTATAAAAAAACCGAGCATGAGCTGGTGAAGAGAAATCACCTATCAAGAAATGAATACAGATGTTCTTCCTGTGGGAATTACACCGTTCAATGCCGGTACTGTAAAAACATGGCCACATTCATTCCTGGGGAACTTCAGAGCGAGGGTTTTTTCAGCTCCTTGAAGGAACAGTGGGCCAGTGAGCTTTGTGCGGAACATGATGGAACCATAGCAGATTTTGAAAAACTTAATATGTCCTTATCTGACTTGGAGGAGTACGAAATCCTGTTCAAGAGAGCCCGATGGAATCTCGCCAAAGGCGGTTTGATAGCCGGGGGCATCGTTGCGGGTACCGCTGTCTTTGCTCCTGTTGCACTTTTGGCAGCTCCCGGCATTGCTTCTGCATTGGGAGCTACGGGCTTGCTGGGAGCCGCAGGCACCGGCACAGCTATAAGCACCCTTAGCGGTGCTGCTTTGACAAGCGCCTCCCTGGCCGCTTTGGGGCCTGGGGGTATGGCTGGGGGAGTTGCCTTTCTCACCGCCATAGGGGGGGCTCTTGGAGGAGTTCAGGGGGGTGTGGTAAGCAACAGCTATTTCGGAAACATCAAAGACTTTAAGATACGAAAGATTAAGGACGGGCATGGCCCATCGTTGATTTTTATCAATGGTTTTCTTTCCCAAAAAAATCAGGATTTCTATGACTGGATACGTGCTGTTTCAACGAGATATCCTTCTAATCCCTACTACTGTGTCACCTGGGAGTCCAGCTCTCTTTACGAGATGGGAAGCCTCATCGGAAAAGGGGCAGGCGGTGCGGCATTTAAAAATTTTATGCTGAATCTTACAAAGAAGGGGAGCAAAACCTTTGTCAAAAAGCTGAATCCCCTGACCTGGGCGCAGACAGTTTCCCAGATACTTTCAAATCCCTGGCATGTTGCCATGGTCAAGTCCTCCATGACCGGAATCCTCCTGGCGGACTTGATAGCAAGGACGAACAATCCCGAAGGCTTCATCCTGATGGGGCATTCCCTTGGGGCAAGGGTTATCTACTATCTTCTTTCCTCCCTCTCTACAAAAAGTGTTGCGCAGATAAAGGATGTGTTTTTGTTGGGAGGAGCCGTGGACCGCAAAGATGCCAGGGGATGGAATGATGCTGCGAAGGCCGTGAAGGGGAAAATATGTAACTGCTATTCTGAAAATGATAGTACGTTGAGATTCCTATACCAAGGTGCTAATGCTTTGCTGAGCGCCCCCATTGGCCTGGGGGAGATTCAGGTTTCTGACAGCAAGATTGTGGACAAAAATGTCTCCGCCATTGTGGGAGGTCACATGGAGTACAAAGACAAATTTTCAGAAATTCTTGCTCAGCTTCCCTGAGGGATTCTTGGCTTCTCTTTCTTGTAGAGTGGCTAGAATTAAAGTTAAGCAATCTTGTTGTTGGAAGCTCTCGAAGGATATGAGCTTTCAAGAACGGTGCGAAATATTTCCTGAACTCGATAACGGACACTATGCCTTGAATCATCAGGAAATGCCTATGTAGAATTGAGCGGACGTTTATCTCTCGTATTTGTGGTGTAAACAGGAGCGAACCGCTGCTAGAGAAGTGTCATGGTTTTTCATGCGCCGCTATTGTTATCTCAAAGTAAAATCGCAAATTTTTTAATGTGCCATGGAGGGAAGGGGATTCTACATGCTCAGGAGTAAGAAATGCAAGCTTGCTTTAATGGGAGCCCACGGAGTAGGCAAGACTATCTTTTTTGGATCCTATTTCTATCAAACCACCCAGTTGGGAAGAGGATGCTGTTCCATTTCTGTGAAAAAGAGCCAATCCATGGATGCCATTGCACAAATCATGAAGAAACTTTTCCAGGAACACACAGTGGTGACAGGAACTGTGGAGCGGATAGATCTGAGTTTTGAGGCATCACCTCCCCTTGGTCTGGATGTAGAGTTTTACGATGTCCCTGGAGGGCATACCCAGGATTCAAAACAGTGGGTGGAAGAGAATATACTTCCAGATCTTCAAAAAGCGCATGGTGTCCTCTTTTTCGTTTCTGCCGAGGATGCTTTAAAGCATAAAGACAGAATCCTGAAGGATAACATTGTTTTTGGGGAAGCCATTTCGTACATTCGAAAAGACCGCGAAGGTAAGCGCTGGCGTCAAGATGTGCCCATATATTTTCTTTTCACAAAATGTGATCTCATTCCTCCGGAGGTCTCCCTGGAGGAACTTGAAGCGGGGATTCCGGCACTTATAAAGGCGGCCAAGGAATCTGGAAAGTTTGTTCGCTCCTGGAAAGTTACTTCTCTTGGAAAGTGGATTGATCCGAGTTCACCCCCGGAGGAATACAACCCCGAAAACGTTTTGGAACCCATGGAAAGCATGCTTGAGGAGGTCAAAAAGAGCTGCAGTATTTGGACTCGTAAAAAAATGGTTGTAGCTGCGCTTGCAGGCCTTCTTGCCTGGGGGGGGCTTATAGGGTTGGCAAGAACTTTTGACCAAAATAGATGGGACACTGCAAGGCGGGAGATTGAACAACACATTCAGATGGAACGATTCCCTAAGGCTATAGGAGTACTGGACGGTTTTTATGAAAGGATAAAAGTCCCGTACCTGGTTTTGCCGGAATTTTTGACCCCAGGCCCTGATGCAGAGGAATTTCGAAGGGGGCTTTACCAAAAATATGAGAAATATGCTTATAGTGCTTTAGAGCCGTATCTTGACGTAGACCTGAATGCGGTGCCTCAAGGGAACCCGGAACTTTTTAAAGAGGCTGCAGAAATGGTGCGTGCGTATCTCGAAAATTCTTCTTATTTCTACGGAATCAATCCTGAGCACTACGAAAAAGTACGGGCTGTGGAGGCATACTATGAGGTGGGCAAGCTTTTTCTTAGTGTAAGTGGGAGTTTCGATCCCTATCAACAACCCGGAGAAATGTTTGCCTCTGCTCAAGCACTGCTTCAGCTTGAAAAAGAAACCCCTCCTGAATGGAGAGAGAACTTGCATCAGAGGACGGAAACCCTCATTCGAGATTGGGTTACTACGTTTCCGTTAAAGGCTTCTCCTCAGGAAAT
>DAIPKP010000048.1:0-19599 GCA_036769705.1 Synergistaceae bacterium | reverse complement strand
ATTGTGGCTACCATGATGCGGGATGTCTCTTTGCGACTTAAAGAAAAACACATGGGGCTCTCGGTTCCCGAGGAAGTGGAGGATCATATTCTCAAAGAAGGATTCGATCCCAAATATGGAGCCCGGCCTTTACGGCGTACTATTCAACGCCTCGTGGAAGATCCCATGTCGGATATGCTTCTCGAGGGCAAGATCCATCCCGGAGACGAAGTAGCTCTTTACATCGAAAACGGAGCCATAGGCTTTTCCATCCAGACGGGGAAACTTTTCGATACCCCTCTCCCTCAGAAAGACGAGGAGAAGGAGGGAAGCGGAAAGGAATCAGAGGCGGACATCTCCGCAAAAAAAATTCCTTCCCCTGAATAATGAAATTTCCTTATCTCGTATTGTGGTTTTTTTTGGGATGTTTTCTGGCCCTCTCTGCGGAAGCGAGAGAGAAACCGCTTCTCTCCTCTCTCGGGGAAAGCCCCGGAGTAACCCGGGATGATTTAATCTATCTTCTCAGCGAGAAAACCGGAGGAGAGCCGCTCATGGCGGAACTACTTCTCGCCCGGATGGACCCGGAGGAAGAAAAAGAGCTGGTATCCCGGCTTACGGATACCCTGGTGCTCGATATGGCGGCAAAGTTGAACGGCCTTGATCTGAGAGAAGATTTGCGGCTTCGCATAAAATGGGAAAAAGCGAATCTCCTTGCCCGAGCGTACGTGGAAAAGCTGGAAGCAAGTTGGGATCTCTCGGAAGAGGCTCTCCGGTCTTACTATGAACTTCATAAAAATGTCTATGTCCGGGAAATGGAGGCTTGTCTTTCCTGCTACTACTATCCTACGGAGGAAAAAGCCCGGTCCGCTCTTATGGCCTCTTTGGGGAAAACGGGGACGGAAAAGCTTGCCCTCTCCGGTTTTTCCCGGAGAATTCCTCTTGGATGGGTTACTTCGGAAGATGTCGCTCCGGAGTATCTCGACATCTTTCTTTCCCCGGATTTTAAGTCTTTTCTGGGTCCCCTGGAGACGCCGGAGAAAGAATATGTGCTTGTTTTTGTGGAAAACCGAATGGATACCCAGGCTCTTACCTTTGAGGAAGCTCGAGGGCAAATCCTTCAGGATATGGAAATGGCCATGCTTGAAGAGGAGCTTCAGGAGCTGCGTCGACGCTTTGACGTAAAAATTTACGAAAAAGAAATAGAGGGGAGCCAGCCCTACGAATTCTAGCGAGTTTTCCTGAGAGTATTTCCGGCAATGCCCTTCTAAACCTTCTAGATAAAGGAGCTTTTGCTTTGCTCCGATTATTGCTTCGAGGTTCCGGCATCTTCGGGGATAAAGTTCAGAAGTATTCTCGTTACGCCCGGTATGCGTTACACCGCATGCCGGGCGTTTCCTTTTTCAGCTTTCTTGGAGGATAAAAAATTTTGCAACCCTGGAAATATTTCAATAAGAGGCCTCCTGGCGCGAGTCGATCCAATAGTTACTTCAAACCATTTTAATAGGATGCCTCGCTAATAAACTTTTTCGAGAGATAAGTTTCTGATTCGACAGTATTTTTCGTTTATTGCATAATATATCTACCCTCCCTAGGCGTTGAAAAGGCTAAGTTTTCTGGACAAAAGGAGCCAAGAGGTATAATCTACTATGGGGAAAAAAGAAACTTGCTGAAGGAGGTGGTTGGAAAAATTATTTTTCTTATAACGCAAGATGGCTATAAATCAATTTTATGAAGGGGGAATCTATTCTCATGACAGAAGCAGCAGCAGCAGGAAGAAAACCATCGTTTACAGAAGCTCTGGTAGTTATTGTTTTAGCGGGTGCCATCATCAGCTTCAGCATCCTTAAACTCGGGGTGGATGCCCATATCCCCATTATTTTCTCCGCCATTATTGCCGCCTTCTGGGCTTGCTTTATGCTCCGTTATCCCTGGAAAGAAGTGGAAGAGGGGATGATTACGGGGATCAGCATGGCTCTCCAGGCAATTATCATTCTCGGCATGGTGGGGCTCGTTATCGGCTCCTGGATTTTGAGCGGCGTTGTGCCTACGCTCATTTATTATGGTCTCGATATTCTTTCTCCTCAGTTTTTCCTTCTGGCCACTCTTTTCATCACCTCCATCGTGGCTCTTGCTACCGGAACTTCCTGGGGCACCAGCGGAACCGTGGGTATCGCCCTTATGGGTATCGGTGCGGGGCTCGGCATTCCCGCTCCCATCACTGCGGGTATCGCTATTTCCGGAGCTTACTTCGGCGATAAAATGTCCCCTCTTTCGGATACTACCAATTTGGCTCCTGCAGTAGCGGGGACCGATCTTTTCACCCATATCCGTGCCATGATCTGGACCACTGGCCCCACCTACGTTATCGTGGCGGGTATCGCCTATTATCTCGGCAATAAATACGCCGGGGGAACTCTCGATGCAGCCCACATCAAGGCGATTCAGGAGCTTCTCTCCGCCGAGTTTACCGTAAATTACATTGGATTCGTGCCTCCCCTCATCGTTATCGGGCTGGCCCTTCTCAAGATTCCCGCTCTGCCGGGACTTTTCGCCGGAATCCTCTCCGCCTGTCTCATGGCTCTCTTTCAGGGAGCGGGCCCCGCAGATCTTATCGGTGCTCTGCATTACGGCTACGAACCCAGCCTGGCGGCGGATTTTGCGGGAGCCGATGGAATCGAAGCGGTGGCTCAGCTCATGCAGCAGAGCAATATCGCGGGGCATGCTCCCGAAGCCATCAAGAACGCCGCAGATATGCTTTCGGAGCTTCTTACCCGAGGTGGTCTCGATTCCATGATGTGGACCATTTCGCTCATCCTCTGTGCTCTTTCCTTCGGGGGTATCCTGGAGCGCTGCGGTTTCCTGGAAGTGCTTCTGCATACCATCCTCAAGGGTGTCCGGAGCGTGGGAGGACTTTGCGCCTCGGTTATCGTTTCCTGTTTCGTCTGTAACCTCTTCCTTGGTGATCAGTACCTCGCCATCGTTATGCCTGGCCGGATGTTCAAACCTGCCTTCGACGAGAAGGGACTGGATCCCCGGATGCTCTCCCGTTCTCTGGAAGATTCCGGTACTCTCACCTCGGTGCTTATTCCCTGGAATACCTGCGGTGCTTTCCAGAGCCAGGTTTTGGGAGTTCCTACCCTGGAGTATCTTCCCTACGCCTTCATGAACTACCTGAACCCCCTGGTGGCGATTATTATCACCTATCTGGGAATCGGTGTTTTCTGGCAGGAAGGGAAAAATCCCAAAGAGGCCGCAAAAGAGGCCTAAGTTTTTTTGAGTTTACTGCACGAATTTGCTTTCTTTATGCCGGGGCGGGGTTTTTGCGCTCCGGCATTTTTTATAAAAGTGTTTTTTCCCCTTCATGGGGTACAATAAGCGGGTGTGAAAATTTTTCTGAAGGTTTCTGAAAAGGGGGAAGAGACGTGGATATGGAAGTGCTTTGTCTTTCTAAAAAAGGAGATATCCCCAAGCCTTTCCGGGTTTTTGCGGTTTTGGGAGGAATTTTTTTGCTGGCCTATGCGCTTTTGGCCTTTCTTACGGTGAAGGAAAAATCTTTTCTTTATCTGATGACCGGAGGAGCCATGATTTTTATTTCGGGATACCACCGGAGAATTTTCCTTTCCCCCCAGGGCGTGGTGCGAGAAAGCCGAAGCTGGACGGGGAAACATTTGCAGGTATTGCCTTGGGAGAAGGTGAGCCATGTTACCCTGGTTCATCGAGGAGAACAGATGATGGTTTTTTTCGAACGAGGTCTCGAAGAGACTACGGGAATTCGGGTACTTTTTCAGAGGGATCAGGAAGAGAGGGTGAGAGAAATCCTCAAGGAATATATTCCGGGTATTCCCCTGGAAACCATGGATAAAAAGTAATTCTTCGGCGTTGTAGTGAGAGAAGATCCTTTTTCACGAAAAGTCTCGGAATATCCTTTAGGATATTCCGAGACTTTTTTACGGAAGAGCGGTGTTTTCAGCTCAGTTTTTCCTCCACCGCTCGAATTTTTCCGTCCATGGAGAGGTTTTTATCCCGACGTTCGTCGAGTCGGAGAGTGGTGGCTACCCGAAGGGCCCCGTGAGTAAAGGGAATCTCGTGAGTCTCCTGAACCGCCCGGAGAATTTCGGGCAATTCCCCCTCAAGAATGGTTCCCATGGGAGTAAGCCGGATTTCCAGGGAAAATTCCCGAAGTTTTTTCTCCACCTCCGCCACATAGGCACTTACGCTGGGAGTGGCGGTTCCGAGAGGAACTACTACGAGTTCCGCGATTACCTTTGCCATATCGTCCTCCTTTTCAAGGTTTTTCAGGAACCTTTTTTACGGATTCAGCCGATAAATGGTGCGGGGCCAGGGAATGGCTTCCCGCACATGGTGAATGCCGCAAATCCAGCATACCAGGCGTTCTATACCCATGCCGAAGCCGCTGTGAACGAAGGAGCCGAACCTGCGCAGATCCAGGTACCAGGTGTAGCACTCCTCGGGGAGCTTTTCCTCCTGAATGCGCTGTAGAAGCCTTTCCAAATCGTCCTCTCTCTGGGAACCTCCGATAATTTCTCCGTATCCCTCGGGGGCCAGAAGATCGTCGCAAAGCACAAGATCGGGATTTTTCGGATGTTCCTTCATGTAAAAGGCCTTTACCTTTTTGGGATAGCACTCCACGAAAACGGGTTTATCGTACTCCTGGGTAAGAATGGTTTCATCGTCGTTGCCGAAGTCCTCTCCGTATTGGATGTCGCTTCCCAGTTCGTGGAGTTTTTGTACCGCTTCATCGTAGGTAATGCGATAGAAGGGAGCCCGGATTTTTTCCAGAATGGAGATGTCCCGTTCGAGAACTTCCAGTTCTTTCTTCCGGGTCTGCAGTACGTGTTCCATAACGTAGCACACAAGCTGTTCCTGAAGCCGCAGGTTGTCCTCATGATCGTAAAAAGCCACTTCGGGTTCGATCATCCAGAATTCCGTGAGATGCCGTCGGGTTTTGGATTTTTCCGCCCGGAAAGTGGGGCCGAAACAGTAGACCTTGCCGTAGGCTGCAGCGGCGGCTTCGGCGTAGAGCTGCCCCGTTTGAGCGAGGTAGGCCTTCTGGGTTTCGAAGTAGTCCAGTTCGAAAAGCCCCGAGGCACCTTCTCCGATGGCTCCTGAAAGAATGGGGCTGTCCACCAGCAGAAAACCTTCCTGCCTCAAAAATTCCCGGCAACGCCATATAACTTCGTCTCGGATCTGCATAATCGCTCTCTGGCGTTCCGTACGGAGCCAAAGATGCCGGTTGTCCAGGAGAAAATCGATACCATGCTCTTTTTTCCCTATGGGATATTCCTCGGTGGGGTTCTGAAGACATTCTACGTCGGATACGGTAAGTTCGTACCCTGAAGGTGCCCTTTCATCGGCCCGAATTTTTCCGGTAACCGCTACCGATGCCTCTATCCAAAGGTTCTTGGCGGTTTCGAAGGCTTCCGGAGAGACCTCTTTTTTTACCATAACTCCCTGAATGGTTCCCGTCCCGTCCCTGAGTTGAAGGAACTGGATTTTCCCGGAGCTTCTCTTGTTATAGACCCATCCCCTGACGGTAACCTCTGCGTCGGCATGTTTTGGGATATCTCGAATATGTACCCATGGTGTGTTCATTCTGCCAAAGCCTCCTCAAGAAAAAACTGTTTTACCCACCATCTATGATACACTAAAAAGACTTGAACGTATTGGGAGGAGGGAGAAAATGGAAATCCACCGACTTCTTGTGGCGGATGAACCCCGGGAGGGAAACATCCCTCTCAGCGCTCTCTTTGCGGGAGCCCTGAAGGAGCGGGGGTACGACCTTCGTCTTTTTCAGATAGGATTTGACGAGATCCGCACCCGGTATCTTGAAATCGCCACGGGAGAGCCTGTGACGGTGCTGGATCCTCATATGCTCCATAACGACTTCAACTGTAAATGCCTCTTTCAGTTTTCCCGAAAAAATAAAGCACTGCATCTTGTAACAGGACCTCTTACGGAGCCTCCGCTTCATGAGGAGAAATTGGAACTCCATCGAGTTACCGCCAAGGTAGGAGAACTTCTCTCCCTTCCGGTCATGCCTTTGCTTTATGCAGATCGTAACGCCATACTCATCGCTCGGCTTACGGAACAGATTTTTTCTCAAATTGCTTCATATCCCGCTATGCGGCCTCTCGCGGTATGTTTTGCGGCGGTAATGAATCCCAGGGAGTATCAGCTTTTGGAGATTGAGATGGGCCGGCGGATACCCTATTTTCCTTTGGGATATATTCCGAAAAATATTGTTCGCCCCGAGGTGCCCTGGGAATCTCTTTTCTCCGAAGAATCTCAATCCATAAAGTTTATGTCTCTTCACTCCTCGGTTCGGCAGCTCGCGGCCCTGGACGATATGGTAAGCTGGCCTCTTGTGAGCGCCCTTGCCAAGAGAGTTCTTTCCTGGCCGGAAATTCGGGAGGAACTGGAGGATGTGCCGGGAATCCGGCAGGTCGGGGTTTTGCGGCATCCCGCTTTGGGAGGGGCTGGAGACGGAAATGAGCGTTTTTTCGAACATATCGGAGCCGAGCTGGTTCCTTTTGCTCTCGATTCTCTTCGGGAAGCGGAGGCTTGCGATGCTCTCTATATTCCTCACGGGAGAATGCAGGGGTTTCGCCAAGAGGACAATATGGAAAATATAAAACGCCTTCTCGGGAATGCGGTATTTCGAAAACTTCCTTTTCTCGTGGAGGGAGAGAGCTCGGCCCTTCTCGGGGAATCTCTGGCTTATTCCGGAGGAGATCGGAGATCCGGTATCTCCATGTTCCCCTTCAGCGCTTCTCTGCAGAAAGAGTACCCCTCGGCTCACGAGGTTTATTTGCAGGCTTCGTTAAATACGCCACTGTTGCGTAAAGGGGAGACCTTGCATGGTTATCGCAGCAACGGCTGTGTTTTGAACGTGCCTTCTTCCCGAGAGGGCTTCTGGTCGGTACGGAGAGCCGAAACGGGAGGAGAAATCGATACGGATGGATGGATTATGGGAAAAGGCGTCGTAACGCGAAGTTGCTTTTCTTTGTGGGAGATTGCTCAGGGAGCGCGAAAATGGTTGAATATGCGATAACCGGGGCTTCGAAAAAGAGAATTCTCGGACTTTCGGGTGGGAAGGGGAAAGCTGAGTAATGGAAGAAGGAAGAAATGAAGTACACCAGACCGCCCTTGAACTTCTTACGGAAGCGGAAGAGTTGGGGGAGCAAATTATCGGGTGGCGCCGGGAATTTCACCAATTTCCCGAACTTGGTTTCGAAGAAAACATTACCTCCACCCGGGTAACTCAGATTCTTGAGGGCATCGAGGGTGTCGAAGTGATCAAGGGTTTTGGAACCCCCACTTCGGTTTTGGGAATTCTCGGCAAAAACTTGCCGGGTCCCGCTTTTGTCTTGCGTGCCGATATGGATGCCCTGGCCCTCGAAGAGGAGACGGATTTGCCCTATAGCTCCTGCATGCCCGGAGTAATGCATGCCTGCGGGCACGATTCTCACATGGCTTCCCTCCTGGGAGCCGCCATGCTGCTCTCCCGGAGAGAACATCTGCTTAAACGTAAGGTTATCTTTCTTTTCCAGCCTGCGGAGGAGGGAAAGGGAGGAGCGCGAACACTCGTGGAGAAAGGGCTTTTTTCCTCCTTTGATATCGCTGAGGTAGTGGCGTTGCATTTTTGGCCCCTTCTTCCGTACGGGCATTTTTATTCGAGGCCCGGTACCATTACATCTCTTTCCGATCGTTTCCATATTGAAATCCTCGGTGTGGGAGCCCATGCGGCATCCCCCCATCTTGGAGTAGATCCCATCATGATCGCGGCTCACGTACTCTTTGGCATTCAGCATATTATCAGCCGGGAAAGGGATCCCCGGGAGAGCGCCGTGGTAACGGTGGGGCAGATCGAGGCGGGAGATGCCTACAACATTATCCCGGAAAGAGTGAATATGCAGGGCACTCTCCGGGCTTTTACCCCGGAAACGAGAGAATTTTTGCAGAAAAGACTGGAAAGCGTGGTGGAAGGAGTTTGCCGTACCTTTAATGCCCGGTCGAATATCGAGTACATTCAAAACTATCCGCGGATCTGGAACGACGAGAAACTTACCCAGGAAGTTCTAGGAAAGGCGGAGCTCTTTTTCGGAGAGGATGCGGTGCACGTGCTGGATACGCCTCTTCTTGCGGGAGAAGATTTCGCTTTTTACTCTCTGGAAGTTCCTTCTACTTTTTTCCTTATTGGTACGGGAACGGAATATGGTTTGCACCATCCCAAATACGATGTTCCCGAAGATCTTCTGCATCTTACCGCAGCCTGGGGAGCTTTCTTGGCACTTTTTGTGCGGAACGGCAACCCTTCGGAGGAATAGACGCAACGAATGTTTTTAAATCGAGACCCGAAGCTTTTTCTGGCTGTTATCTTAAATTATCAAAACTTATCTTTTCGCTTCCTTTCGGGTGTGTGGGGGGCGGACAAATCTGGAGGAGACCAAGGTGTGTAAGCGATTGGAAGAACAAATGGAGCAGCGGCGTGGGGAGGAGCGATTTTTCTGGTGGAAGGGAGAATGGCGGAGGAAGAGCTCCTTTTTCGATCTGGTAAAGACCATGGAAGCGGAGTTGCAAAAAGCGGGATTCGCTCCCTGTCAGAGAATAGGTTCCCTTCTTCCGAATTCCCCGGCTTTCCTGGCTCTTTGCGTAGCCACCTGGCGTCTTGGGGGTTGCGTAGTACCCCTTAACTTTCTGGCAGGCCCCGGAGCGACCTTGCGAAATGTTCAGAGGGCGGAGCTTTTTTCCGTGGTAGTTCCGGATTTTGCAAAGCCTCAGCTCGATCTTCTGGCGGAGAAAGCGGGAGATTTTCCCTATTCCGTGGCCAGTTTGGATGGAGCCTTTTCCCTTTGCCGGGGGCAAAAACAGGATCTTGCGGATCCCCGGGAGGACGATGCGGTTATTTTCTTTACCTCCGGAACTACGGGAACTCCCAAGGCGGTTCCCCTGACGCACGGCAACATTACCAGCAACGTACGGGCCTGTTACGAACACGTTCCCGGTCTGAGGGGAGGCAAGGTGATGTTTAACGTACTCCCTAACTTTCACGCCTTTGGCTTTACCGTGGCCAGTATCTTGCCGCTCCTTGTGGATGACATGGGAGAGGTGATCATGCCTTCCTTCATGCCTCCGGAAAATACCCTGAAAGTTCTCCAGGAAACTCGTTCCACCGCTCTTGTGGCGGTGCCTACCATGCTCTCCATGCTTATCGGAACGGCGGCGAGGCATAAGCCGGAGCTGCCCGCCCTGGAACTTCTCGTTTCCGGAGGCGACCGCTTCCCTCTGCGGTTGGACGAAAAGTGCGAACGCCTTCTGGGATTGGGAGTTCTCGAAGGGTATGGACTTACCGAAACTTCTCCGGTGGTAAGCGTCAATCCTACGTATCAGCGTAAGAAACAGGGCACCGTGGGAACTCTGCTCCCAGGATTCCGAGCGGAAGTGCGGAACGAGAAGGGCGAAACGGTGCGGTCCGGAGAAGAAGGGGTTCTCTGGCTTCAGGGGCCCAGCGTAGCCCGGGAATATCTTGGATCTCCAGGGCTTACGGAGGAGCGTTTCCGGAACGGATGGTTCAATACGGGAGACGTGGTGCGGCTGGATGAAGAGGGATACCTTACGGTGCTGGACCGGGTAAGTGATATGATGATCGTGAGTGGTTTCAACGTCTATCCTCAGGAAGTGGAGGCGGTGCTCAACGAACATCCTATGGTGCGGGAGAGTGCCGTGATGGGAGTACAGAATCCCATCAGCGGACAGGTGGTCAAGGCTTACGTGGCTTTGCGGAATCCCGGAGAGGATGCTCTCTCTTCCCGGGAATTGGTGAGTTTTTGCAGAGAACGCCTGGCGCATTACAAGGTGCCGAGGCAGGTGGAGTTCGTGGAGGAATTCCCCAGATCTCCCATAGGAAAGATTCTTAAACATCAGTTGTAACTCGTTATGTCGAAGGGCCTTTGAAGAAGGAAGGCTTCTCCGGGACCTCGTGCTGTAAAAGGAGGCGCTTTCATGTTTGATAGTTACGAACTGCGTATATACGAAAATC
Organism: Synergistaceae bacterium; assembly: GCA_036769705.1. Classification (GTDB taxonomy): domain Bacteria; phylum Synergistota; class Synergistia; order Synergistales; family Aminiphilaceae; genus DAIPKP01. Next base: position 9,560 of record DAIPKP010000048.1, on the reverse strand, counting down.
CGGATTCCCGAGTGCGCTCCAGGGTTTCCGCTCTCTTGGAGAAGGAAAACCTCGTTTTCGAGGGGGAACCGGAAATGACCGTATGTCTCGAGAACGAAGATGGGGATGTCTATGCCACCGCAAGTCTGGACGGTAAAATTATCAAAATGGTAGCGGTGGATACCGCTCTTCAGGAGGGGGGATATTCCTCGAAAGTTATTTCTGCCATTATCTCCCATGCCCGGCAGAAGGGGAAAACCTCTCTCTTCGTATTTACGAAAACCGGAACCGCCGAGCGTTTTCTCTCTTTTGGGTTTCAGGAGATAGCCCGGTACAACCCGGTGGTGCTTCTCGAAATGGGAGAACCCGGTATCCGTACCTATCGTCAGATGCTTCGGGAGCACCGGGCAACGCTGCCGGAAGGAAAGAACCTTGCCGGCGGCGTGGTGGTAAACTGCAATCCCTTTACCAAAGGACATCGCTATCTTATCGAGGAGGCCAGCTCCCGGTGCGATCATCTCTACGTGGTGGTGGTGCAGGCGGATCTTTCTCTTTTCCCCTTCGCTCATCGCATCGACATGGTGCGCCGGGGCACCGAGGATCTTCCCAACGTCACGGTGCTTCCCAGCGGGGATTATGCGGTTTCCCCCGCCACCTTTCCCGCCTACTTTCTGAGAGATGACGATAGTTTGCGCAAAGCGCACATTCAGGCCTCTCTCGATGTTACCCTTTACGCCAATCTCTTCTGCGAGGAGCTTGGTATAAGCCGGCGTTTCGTGGGGACCGAACCCTACTGTCCCGTGACGCGGCAGTATAACGATGCCATGAAGGCCATTCTGCCTTCCCGGGGAATCGAACTCGTGGAAATTCCCCGGAAGGAGCAGGAGGGGGCAGCCATATCCGCCTCTTCGGTGAGGCAGTTCATCCGGGAAGATCGCTGGGAGGATCTGGAAAAACTTGTCCCTTCCGTAACCTGGGAGTATCTTCGGGCCCCCGAACAGGCGGAGATTATCCGTAAAATTCGGGAAACCGAAAGCCGCCACTAACTCTTTCGGAGCCGGGATGGGTTTCTCTTTTGTGGGATAACAATAAATCCCTCTTCGCAACGTGCGCGAAGAGGGATTTGCGGCATTTTTTCGAAAAATTTCTTCTCTTACGGGATTTTGGGAAAAACCTCCAGGCTTTCCAAGGCTTTATCGAGAGAGGGATAGCAGGTGGAAATGCCCGGAATAAGGGATCCTATGGCAAAAAAGCAGCCCTTTCCGTAGGAGAGAAAAGCCTGAATATCGCTTTGAGAATCCCCGAAAAAAGCGGGATGCCGGCTGTGCATCTTTTCCGCCAGCACTTCCAGTCCTTTCGGAGAGGGCTTGGCAATTCCCGAGTCCGGGGTAATGCAGCGATCCCGGGGAAAATCTTTCCAGCCCAATATTTGCAGAGCCAGGCGAAGCTCCGTTTCGGGCCTTCCCGTATAGATTGCCGAGGGAAGAGGCAGAGCGTTCCAGTGCCAGTTCACAAGAGGAGCATCTTCTTTCCAGAGCCCTTTTTGCAGAGGATAACGGGGATTTTTTCCCGTTATGGAGGGGTAGTCCTCTCCGAAATAGATTTCTTCGCAGAGGGCCCGGACTTCTTCCCGGGGAGGTCCTCCGGGAAAGCGTCGATCTATCCAGGAAAAGGTGTTTTCCGAAGGGCATTCCTGCAGAAGGTTTTGCCATGTCTCTTCCGGGATTCCCGAATTTGGGATATCCCCGGAGCTTTCGTTTTTGCGGAAATCCAGAAGAGCCCGGAGCCCGAACCATGCTAAATCGTAATCGTCGTTGAAAGACGGATGTCCCTTGGCGGTACGGTACTGAAAGGCGGAAAAACAGCTTCCTCCGGATATTCCCCGGGGAAATCCCAGGAAAACGCCTAGAGTTCGCTGAATAACCTTGAGATATGTATCGTTGGCATCTACAAGCACCCCGTCCACATCGAAAATAAGTGCGTCTATCCGCGGCATTTCCCGTTCCTCCCAGAAATTGGTATGCATTGCGAAAGCCGCAGTATATCAGAAATTTATAATCTTGTCATGATCGTCCAGGGAAAGGAATAGCTCATGATCGATATCCCCCTTCACCGGGAAAGCTCTCTTCCCATGTACCGTCAAATAGCGGAACATCTGCGGCGGATGATTCTTTCCGGAGCCCTTCCGGGAGGCTTTCGTCTTCCGGGGACCCGTTCTCTTGCGGAGGCTCACGGTATTTCACGTAATACCGTGGCGGAGGCCTACGCGCTTTTGCAAGAGGAGGAGCTGGTTTTCACGAAAAACAGGAGCGGTATGTACGTCCAGGAGATGGGAGGCAAGAAAATTTCTGTGGGGCCTTCCCGGAAGTACATGGATTTCGCCACGGATCTTCCTTCTCCGGAGCTTCTTCCGGTTTCCCTGGTGCGCTCTCTTTTGCGGGAGGAGATGCAACGAAGCTGTTCCGCCCTTTTAGCAAGCCCCGTATCGGGTTTCCTGGAGCTTCGCAAAGCTCTTACCCGTCATGCGGCGGGCCGGGGAATTCCCGCTTCCTGGAAGGAAGTTCTCGTAACTTCCGGAGTTCAGGAGGGGCTGGCCCTTTCGCTGGAAGTTTTCCGCTCTCTCGGAGTGCGGCGTCTCTGGACGGAGGAACTAACCTATCCTCATATCCTTGGAATGGGCCAGTCTCGGGGGTTTTCTCCCGCCATTCTTCCCCGGAACTGGAGTGCCTGGGAAAAGACGCTTCAAACTCTCGGCAGAGAAGATGCTCTCTTCCTGGTCCCCAGCTTTCAGAATCCTACGGGTCGTACGCTTCCCATGGAAATGCGTAAAGAGCTTCTTGAAGCCTCTCAAAAAAATGGGTTTTGGATTATAGAGGATGATGCCTATGGAGAACTTCGGTATGGAGAATCCTCGGTGCCTGCTCTCAAAGCTATGCGGGGGGCGGATCGTGTGATATACTGCGGCTCTTTCAGCCAGCTCCTCTTTCCGGGACTTCGCATAGGCTACATGCTTCTTCCTGAAAACCTATGGAAGGAATGTTGCCGCTGTAAAATGCGGAACACCGGTTACTCTTCCGCGCTTTCTCAGAAAACGGTCTTTCGCTTTCTCGAAGAGAACTATCTCGAGGAGGTGCTCCTTCGTGTCCGGAGCGAAATGAAAGAGCGCATGGTCCTTCTGGGAAACCTCTTGCGGGAAATAATTTCCCCTCTCAATTTGGAAATTCCCGGAGGAGGGATTTATCTATGGGTTCCCGCTCCGGAAGGATCCGGTATGGATTTGGAAAAGAAAGCCCGGAGCCGGGGTATCCTTCTTCAGGGGGGAGAGCGTTTTTATGCGGGGAAGGAAAAAAGACGCGTGGGGTACGTGCGTTTCTCCGTTAGCCGGATGGAGAGAGAGGAAATTCTTTCTTCCTCCGAAAATCTCAAAGAATTGTGGGGTTGCGCAACATCGTGAAAAAAGAGATCGAAGCGGAACTGGAAGCCATCCTGAAAGGTCGGGAGTTGAGAAGGGATCTCCAGCGGGAGCTGCTGGAGGAACATCTCTGGGTTCTGCAAATTACTCTCAATATTCCGGGAACGCCTAAAAACGTCTCCGGAGATTTGGAATGTCTCCTGGCGACGGAAAAAGCCCTTTATTCCCAAGGATTTCCGCCGAACTCACGGATTCGGAAGTTGTGCGAAAATTCTGCGGGGAAGGCCCTCTTTTTTGCTGGAGACGTGCCTTCTCCCCGGCGGATAAAGGAAATGACGGTGGCCCTGGAGGAACGTCTCCCCTGGGGACGCCTTCTGGATCTGGACGTTCTTACCGCCTCGGGAGCCCTTTCGAGGAAAGAACTTGGTTTTCCCCCACGCAAATGCCTCCTCTGCAACGAGGAGGCAAAAATATGTGCCCGTCTGGGAAAACACGGTTTCGAAGAGCTTCGCTCCAAGGCGGAGGAGCTTCTGAGTCTCGCTCTTGCTGGCTCTTGAAGAAAAAAATCCCTAGAGGAAGTTACTTCTCCTCCGAAGAGCTTTCGAGGTATCGCTTCCAGAGCAGAAGAGCTCCCAGGGCGCAGAGAGTTCCTCCTCCCAGCCCGAGGGTGATGAGCCTGGGAGATCCCCTGTTTACCAAATATCCTCCAAGCCCTCCCAGGGCCTTGCCGTAAAAGAAAATGGAGCCGAGAGAAAGGGCCAGCACTAATAACCGCATGATTCCATAACCTCCTCCAGGGCTTTCACGCAGGGAGCCCCCTCTTCCGGATGTATCCAGGAATAGGAAAGCCGTAAAAAACGATCCGGCTCTTTCCGGCCTTTTTCCAGAGGAGGCCAGAAGGCTTTTTCCGGAATGGTGGCTACTTTTTTCTGGATCGTCAGCATTCGTGCCACCGGAGATGCTTCCAGGGAAGAGGGAAGAAAAAGGGAGAGGAAGGTTCCTCCCAGGGCTTTGGCGAGAGAGCAACCCCGGGAGAAAAGAGAAGATTTCTCCATCTCCGAAAGTAAAATCCCCCGCCTGGAAGAAAGTTCCTTCGCAAGAAACCGGAGCTGGGGCTCTATGCCGTAATCCCGGAGATATACGTAAATGCCCAGAGAGCCCAGGGCGGGAGGAGAGATGCAGGACATCTCCTGAAGCGCTCCCAGAAGAGCAACGATTTCCCGGGGAGCTATAATCCAACCGCTGCGGAGCCCCGGAGCGAGAATCTTGGAAAAGGAGCTCATCCAGATAATACGCTTCGTTTCCCAACCATGCCAGGGGAAATAGGCATCTCCTCGTCGAAGCTCTTCATCCAGTGGAAGAAAGCGATAAGGATCGTCGAGAAGGATATAAAAATTGTATTTTTCCGCGAGCTCCGTCAGCCGGGTTATGCGGTAGCAAGAAAGGGAGCACCCCCGGGGGTTCTGATAGGTGGGAATGGTATAGAGAAATTTCGGCCGGGCTCCTTCCGCAAGATGCTTCTCCAGATGTTCTACCGAAAGGCCTTCGTCATCCACCGAAAGAGGAAGGATTTTTGCTCCCCGGCGTTGCAGGGTGCACCAGGAATCGGGATAGCAGGGAGCGTCCATAGCCACCAGGTCCCCGGGCTGGAGAAAAGCCTGGCAGAGAAGATCGAAGCCGAATTGGCACCCCGGAACGAGCAGAATCTCCTCCTCCGAAACCTCGGGAGAGCAAATCCCGTCCCGCTGCATCCATTCCAGGATCCAGGATCGCAAGGGGCCTATCCCCCGGCTGCTTCCGTAGCGCAAAAAACGATCGCCCATTTCTCTGATCCCCTTTTGGGAAGCATCTCCAAGAGCCTCCAGGGGAAAAAAGGAAGGATGTGGCTGCCCCGAAGAAAGCGGGATTGCCTGATGCTCCAGCCCGAGCCGGATGTACTCGATAAGAGGGGATGAAGGAAGCGAGATCTTTCCGGTCATATAAGGAATTGTGAAAATTTGCATGAAGAAACCTCCAAGTATACTAAGTAAAAACAGTTGTATGCGAGAAATATGTATGGTAAGGTATATTAATCACATATCGTCAGTACCCTTTGTCAATAAGTTGCAACAAAAATATCAAAAAGATTGCAAGCTGTAAGGAACGAAGGAGGGACTTCCCCAGTGAGAGATCCTAGGTTGTATACCACATCTGCAGATTACGTATATCAGGAGCTTCGCCACAAGATTATCACCAAGCAGATGAAACCGGGCCAGCGGCTTCCGGAAGTGAACATTGCGGTGCAGATGGGAGTAAGCCGTACTCCGGTACGGGAAGCTTTGCGTCGTCTTGCCAGCGAAGGGCTCGTTCTTATTATACCCAATAGTGGGGCCCGATTGGTATCTCCATCCAAAAAAGAGGTGGAAAATGCCTATCTTGTGCGAAAACAGCTGGAGTGTCTTGCGGTGCGGCTAGCGACGAAAAACGTAGCAGAGAAGCATTTACGTCGCCTGGAGGAATCTATTATCTCGGAAGAGCAGGCCTTCAAGGAGAAGAACCTGGAGCAGTATCTCGAGATCAACGAATCCTTTCACCGGATTATCGCGGATGCCAGCGGCAACAGGATTCTGGGGGAGTATATCGATAACATCCTTGCGAGAACGAATGTTTTTATCGTTTTCTACGATCCCTTTTACGACATCGAAACGAATCCCAGCATCGAGGAACACCGTAACATCCTCAAGGCTCTTCGGGAGAGGAACGAGGAGAAGGCGGTTTCTCTCATGGAAGAGCATCTCCGCGTGTCCCAGGAGATGCTGGCGGATCCCGGAGAAGAGGAAGACGGGGAAAAAATGAATGCCGGTTCCTGAGGGGTATTTCCTTTTTTGCGGAGCGCCACAAAGCCTCTCTTTTCGGGGAGAATGTTGTGGAAGAGAGAAGAAAATTCCTCGTATTCAAAAGAGGCTGTTTTCCACAACATCCCATCCCGGCGTGACCGGGGTGTCTTGAGGAGGAGCAATTATGGGAGAACGAGTAATTCCTACCTTTGAGCTTACCCGAAACTATGAGCGCATTCGCCAGGAGATTCACGAAGGCATCGAACGCGTTCTTGAATCCCAGCATTTTATATTGGGAAAGGAAGTTCAGGATTTCGAAAACGAGGTGGCATCGTATCTCGAGGTCCCTTTCGCCATAGGGTGCGCCTCCGGGAGCGATGCTCTGCTTTTGGCCCTTATGGGGCTTGGCATCCGCGAGGGAGATGAGGTTATCACTACTCCCTTTACCTTCTTCGCATCCGCGAGTTGCATCGTCCGATCCGGAGCCAGGCCGGTTTTCGTGGATATCGATCCCCGAACCTACAACATGGATCCCCGACAAGTTATCGAAGCACTCACCCCCAAAACGAAAGCGGTCATCGCGGTACATCTTTTCGGCCAAATGTGCGAACTCGAAGAAATTGCTCCCCAGCTCAAGGAGCGCAATATAGCTCTTGTGGAGGATTGCGCCCAATCCTTCGGAGCCTGGAGAACCCTGGACGGGGCGCCTCGAAGGGGTGGCAGTATCGGAGATGTGGGGTGTTTCTCCTTTTTCCCCACCAAAAACTTGGGGTGCTACGGTGACGGAGGAATGGTAACCGCCGCATCCGAGGAGCTTGCCAAGGAGATCCGGCTTCTTCGGGTACACGGTGCGGGGCAGGATTACTTTCACGACAAGGTGGGGCTCAACAGCCGGCTGGATGCACTTCAGGCGGCAATCCTCCGGGCAAGGCTGCCTCACGTGGAGGAATGGAACCGGGAGCGCCGGAGAGTGGCGGAGCGTTACGAAGAGCTCTTCGCCCAGGCGGAACTGGGAGAGAACCTGCAGATTCCTCTGGAGGCGGAAGGAAATTATCACGTCTATCATCAGTACGTAGTTCGAGTCAAAAGAAGAGGAGCGCTCCAGGAATTCCTCAAGGAACGGGGTGTGGGAACCCGAATCTACTATCCTCGGAGTTTGCATAAACAGCGTTGTTTCGAAGAATACCTCGCCTCGGGGGTGGTTTGCCCCGAATCCGAAAAACTTTGCGAGGAATGTTTGGCCCTTCCCATGTTCCCGGAGCTTACTGCGGAGGAACAGGAGCGGGTGGTGACATCGATTCGGGAATTTTACCGAGGCTAATCCTCGTTTCACTACTGGCCTTTTCAGGGGTAATTCGTGTAAAATACCGATGCGGCTCTCAGGCCGGGTCGGTATTTTTAGTTGAAGGAGGTGGAATGTACATGATGTATTATCCCTTTTTTGACGGCACCTTTTTGCTGCTTATTCCAGCGCTGCTTTTTGCCTTGTGGGCTCAGATGAAAATCAAGTCTACCTTTCAGAAATACAGCGGTATTCCCGCCCGGAAGGGGTTTACCGCGAGCAGCGTAGCTCGGAAGCTTCTCGATGGATATGGGTTGCAGAACATTCCGGTGGAGCGAGTAGGGGGTAATTTGACGGATCATTACGACCCCGCCCGGAAGGTACTTCGTCTTTCGGACAGCGTTTACGGCAGTTCCAGTATTGCCGCCATCGGCGTGGCGGCTCATGAAACGGGGCATGCGGTGCAGGATCTCAAAGGATATGCTCCTCTCCGTATTCGCAATGCGGTGGTGCCCGTGGTCAATTTCAGTTCGGTTCTAGCATTCCCTCTCTTCTTCATCGGCCTTCTTATGCGCTCTCCCACCATGATGGACCTGGGAATTCTCTTTTTTCTGGGAGTGCTGGCCTTTCATCTCGTGACGCTTCCCGTGGAGTTGGATGCGAGCGCCCGGGCCCTGCGTGTTCTGGGGCACACCAACACCCTCGATGCGGAGGAGCTTACCGGGGCTCGGAAGGTGCTTCGGGCGGCGGCCATGACTTACGTGGCGGCAACCCTTATGGCTCTTGCGCAGCTGGTACGCCTTTTGTTGCTTCGAGGAGCCTTTGGGGGGCGGAATGATTAACGCTCTTTTCTCTTCCAAAGAAAAAATCATTTCTTTCGGAGGTTTCTGAGGTGCGGGGTATCGAAGCGGCTCTCAGGGCTTACGAAGGAGTGGAACGGGGAGAATATGCCAGCGAAGCCTTGCGGAAAGTTCTCGATCAGGTGGATCGCAAGACGGAACAGACCCTTGCCACGGGGTTGCTTTACGGAGCTTTGAGAAAGCAGCTCTTGTGGGAATATCTTTTGAAGAAGGCCCTTCGGGTTTCCTGGAAAGATCTTCCCCGGGAGGTGCGGCATGCCTTTCTTATCGGAGCCGGAGGCATCATGACGCTTCGCAACTTCGCTCCTCCGGTTCTGGTAAGCGCTCTCGTGGCGTGGCTTCGGGAAAAGGGATACGAAAGAGATTCCCGTACTCTCAACGCTACCCTGCGGCATTTTCCCGGCAAGGCGGCTCCTCTTCTGGAGGAGCTTTCCCGGAAGGGAGACCTTTTTTCTCTGGGGCTTCTCCAGGGGCTCCCCCGGTGGTATGTTCACGAAATGGAGGCGCAGCACGGACATGCTAGAGCCAAGGAGATCCTCCGGCTCTATCGCATACGTCCATATACCTCCTTTCGCCTCCGCTCTTCCTCTGATCTTGGCGAGATTGCCGAAGAACTTGCCACCAGAGGACTACGGAGCTGGGAATCTCCTCTCGTAGCTTCCTCTCTTCGCACCTCCGGAACGTGCCTGGTTTCGGAGCTTGCCTCCTATGCCAGAGGAGATATAACTCCCCAGGGAGAATCCTCTCTCGGGGTAGGCGCCTTTTTCCCGGCCCTGAAGGAAGACAAACCCCGCATTCTCGACATGTGTGCTGGAAGAGGAGGGAAGACGGGACTTCTGGCGGAGCGCTATGAAAAGGCTTCTCTCGAAGCCTGGGAAGTCTCGGAGGGCAAGGTGCGGGCTTTGGGAAAGGAACTCCTTCGCCTGGGCTGTGCGGAAAGAGTGCGGATTCGCTTGGGAGACGCTTTGGTACTGGAGGATTCTTCGGGATTTGATATGATTCTTGTGGATGCTCCTTGTTCGGGGTCCGGTACCTGGCAGCGACATCCCGAGGGAAAATCACGGATTCTGCCCCGAGACGTGCGGGCTCTTGAAAAACTGCAGCGCAAACTCTTGAAAAGGGCGGGGGAAATGCTTCACCCGGGAGGATATATCCTGTACTGTACCTGCAGCCTTTTACGGGAAGAGAACGAAGAAACCCTCGGAGAGGCC
>DAIPKP010000047.1:18251-19617 GCA_036769705.1 Synergistaceae bacterium | reverse complement strand
GGAAGAGGCCGAAGCGCCTTGGAGAGAAGGGTAAAATTCTGGACAAGAATGGAAAGCTCCCCTCGGCGTGTGCGAAAGGCAACTCCCTCTATTCCGAGAAAATCTCCCACATCCACCCATTTTTTGAAAAAGTTGTAGGGCTCCTCTCCCAAGGCGTTGAGCTGGAAATAAAGCTGCAGTCGATGGGTTTCGTCTTCGAGAGTGACGAAAGAAGCTTTTCCGTGCTTTCGCAGGGTCATGACACGTCCTGCGGTGACCAGCTTCTCCTCTCCCTGGGCATCCACTTCGAGATGGTCGTAGTGACTATGGACGTACTCCAGGGTATGTTTCCTATCCCATCGCTCCTGCTGAAAGGGATCGTACCCTTCCTCACTGCGCAGACGTTCCAGTTTATCCTTTCTCGCCCGAAGGATTTCCTCCTCCGGCGCTTGCCCCTGCTCCAGAGATTCCTGATGTTCCACCATAATTCTCTCCCCTTTCGGATATGAAAAGCTGCCATTCCCGGACGACCTTTTCGAGGGAAGGCCAATCCTTTATCGTTCCTATGGTACGACGCAATTCTACCGCACCTGTCAATCCTCTGGAAATACCTCCCAAAAAACGCTTTAAGAGAGCCACCGCCGCTTTTTCTCCCTCTTCTTCCAGCATTTTCGAAGCAAGGTTCATGAGAACATGTATTCGAAATTGAAAAGAAGGTTCCGACAGTTCTTTTTTCACGGGATATCCCAACATGGCAAGAGTCCGGGGAAAGAGAAAGGGATCGCGAATAGCTCCCCGGGCAAGAAGCACCCCGACACATCCCCGCCGAAGGTAATCCAGGATATCCTCCGGCGTATAGACATCTCCGCTACCGCTGATAAAACCGGGAAAAAGGCGGGCTATTCTCTCCACCTCGTTCCTATCGGAAACTCCTGCATATTTCTGTGCGGGAGTTCTTCCGTGAAGCGAAATATGCTGTGCTCCAGCCTCCAAAAGAACTTCGCAAAACTCCTCGGTTTCCAAAGGCTGCTGAGGACCGCACAAACGAATCTTGCCCCACACGGGAATTCCCAAGGGCTGCAAAATCCGTATCATGGATCCGGCAATTTCAGGATAATTGAGAAGAGCGGCTCCCTCTTTCCGGCGCATTACCTTCCGTACGGGGCAGGCCATGTTGATCTCCACCGCCTCTGGAGGAACTCCATGCCGAAGGGCCTCTTTCATACCCAGCAAAATCTCCTCCGGAGAATCTCCAAAAATCTGTAGCACCAGAGGAGATTCGTTCTCCCGGGGAAGCATTTTCCGAGTAACGTGATTTCCATGAAGAAGTCCCGCACAGCTTACCATCTCGGTATGCGTAAGCCCCGCCCCCAATTCACGGTAAAAA
>DAIPKP010000047.1:0-18151 GCA_036769705.1 Synergistaceae bacterium | reverse complement strand
ATTTCCGCAAAAAACATGAGATTACGAAGATAAATTGCCAATTCATCCCCGGTTTTTCTGTCAGAAGTGAGGCGCCAGTGCTGAAGCAAATGTTTTTCTTTGTAAACTCCGACTACCGTATTCGTATTCCCCACATCGAGTACGAGAAGCATTGTCTATATCACCCCGTATACAAAAAGAAAAATACCTCCTGCGGAAATCAGAAAACAAAAAAGTCTTCGCGCTGGAGAAAACGTGACGTTTATGCACAACAAAAAAGCCATGGTACAAGCGCCCAGGATCAAAGCGGTTTCAGAGTTCCCAAAGGAAAGAGAAAACGCTGCAGAAAACTCCTCCAACAAACCATGCCATGCCGATAAAAAAAGCTCTCCTCCCTGCAGTAGGAATTCCCTTCCCGGAATATGGAGAAAGAAGAGAAATCCTAGAAGAGAAAGAAAAGGAAGAAGCACCGCATAGATGGGAAGAGCAAAGAAATTGAGCACCATACCTCCCAGAGGAACCGTTCCAAAAACCTTCAAAAGAGGCATTGCCGTAAGCATCCAGGTTACGGGGCTTCCACCGAAAAAAACGGCTTTCCAGGAAATATTTCCAAGAAGTGTAATCCCTAAGGCTGCCAATACGGAAAGGCGCCACCCCAAATCCCAGAACCACCAGGGACGCCACAACAGAAGGAAAGAAGCTGCCAAAGCCACCGCATTGACTCCATTTCCCCGATACCCCAAAAAACGGCCGAGTAAAAGAATCTGAGCCATCATGCCTGCCCGGAGGGCGCTCGGAGATGCCCCGGCAAGGAAGATATAAAACCACATGCCTCCGGAGATCGCAAGGAAGCGAATTCTGCCGAAAAAGGAAGGAAACAACCAGAAAAGCAGCATCACCACAAGCCCTACATGAAAACCTGAAACCGCAAGAAGATGAGCGGTGCCCCATCGCTGATGTTTTTCCCCAAGCTCGGGATCCCGTTCACCTATCCACATCGCCAGAAGATAGGCTCTCAAGGAAGGGGGAAATTCTAAAAGCAGCTTTTCTTTAAGTTTGCTCCTCCAAACAGCAAGATTCCAGGATTTTTCAGGAAGCAAACGGTACGTTTCCACTTGGATTTCCCTAAAAACCCCCCGAGCTCCCCAGTATTTTTCCCCGTCGAAGGAAGAAGGGGCTTTTTTTAACGATCCGGAAGAGTCTTCCAGCGGAACGAGAGAACCCTCAAAAAAAAGTTCCGTTCCTTCTTTCATGCCCTCCCGGGCAAAGGTCCTGTAGAGGAACTTCTCTTCTCCCGTAGCGATAACGTGGGCTCGCCTTCCGCCCCAAGGACGTTCCAGGATAACCCGTCCTTTCCCGGAAAAACTTGGGGGAAAAGATTCCAGTTTCGGAAGGGACTCAAAACGGAAGAGCATGCCCCAAGCCCCCAAAAAAAGAACGATGAAGAGAAGAAAAGTTCGATGAGAGAGGGTCTTTTCTTCCTTTGAAGCATACAGTAAAAGGGCAGCCCAAAAGAAAAGGCTTCCCGTGCCAAGGGCCACCACGCAGGGGATTCCCCTATCCCGGGCCTCAAGGCTCCCTACGAGGAGCAGCAAAAACAGAAGAGCGGGATATCGAGAAATCACCAGGCCATTCCACAGGTTATTAAAGGAGTTATTTTCTCGAGACGTTTAGCCCCGATTCCGGGAACCTTGATAATTTCTCCGGTATCTTTGAAGCCCCCAAGTTCTTCCCGAGTCCGTACAATTCGCTCCGCAAGAACCTGGCCTATGCCGGGCAGTTTTTCCAAATCCTCTGGATTGGCGGCGTTGATATTAAGGAGCCCTTCGGAAGATACGCCGGAAAACTTATTTTCCCGTATATAATTGGCATTACCTTCCCGGGGGACCTGATTTCTTTCGAGGATCTGCGAAGAATTTCCTTCCGCAGGAATGCGGGAGGGCACCTTTATATGCATGGCATCCTTGAGAGGCGCCGCGAGGTTTATGCGCTCCCTATCGGCATCCACAGTAAATCCTCCGGCTTTTTCCACCGCCACGTACATACGATCTCCCGGGGCGACTTCGTATACTCCGGGGCGTACGACTTCCCCCGTAACGTAGACATACCATACTTCGTTTTTTTCGGAAAAGGCATCTTCTCTTCCATCGGAAGAAGCCTGTTCATCCCTCCAGCTCAGAGCGGGGCCCGCTACCGCATTGGGGTTTACATCCTTCCATCGACCGCGAAAAAGAGAAAGAATACCGAAAGCCGCAAGGAGCAAAAGAACTCCCAACACATAATAAAGGATTCCCTGTCTTTTCCGAGGATCCATAAAAATCTCTCCTTTTTCAGGCTGCTTTCCCCTTGGGGAACCTTTTTCTATTCTCGGCTCGAAGGATCGTTCCTTTTGCCCGACATCCTATCTGGAGTTACGTGAAAAGAGGTTTCTTCAACGAGGCTCCAACTCTTCAACTTCTCCCCGGAGACACCAATGCTCTCCGGAAAGTATCCGAACTTTTCCGAAACGTCCAAGAAAATCTTCGTTCCCTGGAACAAGAACCACTTTATCCGTCGGAGTTCTCCCCTGCAAAAGATTTTCTCCCCGAGGGGCCAAGGCATCGAAAAGCACATCTTGCAAAGTTCCTGCAAGTTTTTCGTTTTTCTCCAGAGCTATTTTACTTTGAAGGCTATTTACTTCATGGAGCCTATGAAAAAGATCCTCTCGAGAAAGCTCCTGCTCCATGGAGGCGGAACTTGTTCCGGGGCGGGGGGAATAAGCGGCGGAATGGACCAAATCGAAACGGAACCGCCTTAAAACTTCGAGGGAAGATTGGAAATCCTCTTCGCTCTCGCCAGGAAATCCTACGATAAGATCGCTGGTTATCCCCACATGAGGCATGGCTTCCCGAAGAAGGGAAATGATGGAAGCGTATTGCTCCACCGTATAGCCCCGGTTCATCTTTTTAAGCACCTCGTCGCTTCCGGATTGAATAGGAAGGTTCAGGGCCGGGCAAATAACCGGAGCGCCTTCAGCCATAACGGAAATCACCTCCGGAGAAAGGTCCTTGGGATGATTCGTGGCAAACCGCAAGCGCCGCAATCCTGGAAGAGCCGCACACTCACGAAGAAGCCTGGGGAAGGTCCATGTATCCTTTCTATCGGTACCGTAGCTGTTAACGTTTTGTCCCAAAAGAGTGATCTCGAGGACGCCTTGCTCGATAAGGCTACGGGCTTCCTGAAGAATGTCTTCGGGCTCCCGGGATTGGAAACGGCCACGTACGTAGGGAACGATACAGTACGTACAGAAATTGTCGCATCCGTGAGCGATGGTGATATAAGCTTTCCAGGGGTTCGGCCTGCAAAGAGGAGGGCAATGAAGGTCCTCCAATCCCCGGGGATCTTCATCAAGAAAAATACTTTTTTCTCCTTGAGAAAAGAACTTCTGTATTCCCGAAAAAACGACTCCAAGATGTCTGGGGCCCGCTACCATAAAAATTCCGGGAAAACGCTTCATGAGTTTTTCCCCCACGCGTTGGGCCATACACCCCACTATTGCCATATGAGGTTTTTTTTGGGAATCCCATTTTTTTTGGAAACGCCCGATCAAGCTCCACACTTTCTGCTCTGCTTTTTCTCGAATGCTACAGGTAACAAAAAGAAGAACTTCCGCATCTTCCTGAGACGTCTCAGTCCATCCCTCCGCAATCAGTTGCGTACGAAGGCGATCTGCATCGTATACGTTCATTTGGCATCCGAAAACAATCAGAGCAAAGGTTTTCATGACAAACACCCCCGAGGGAAAATGATACCACGGGATTTTCCCAAAGTCAGATGTAATTTCCACCTAAAATATTTTTGGCATAAGCAAATATAGCACAGGAAGCGGAGGGGAATCCCTCCGCTTCCTGTGAAAATAAACGTAATACCGAATCAAAAAGTGCCTTGAAAGCACGAAACCGGGAAATGTTTGTCTTTATTCGGAGACCTCAAACATGTCTTTACCTACGCCGCACACGGGGCAAACCCAATCATCGGGAATATCCTCAAAAGCAGTTCCCGGAGCAATTCCAGAATCGGGATCTCCGGTTTCAGGATCGTAGACATAACCACAAACGGTACATACATACTTTTTCATCTCTCGCTACCTCCTTACGCGTTATGATAATGCAATCCCAACACCTTATAGTGCCATTATACGGGTTTTTTACGCTTCATGACAACAGGAAGTTTTGTAATAAAATTTTTTCAAAAAATTCGGTGCATATTTTCTGAAAAGCTCATGTCACGATATAAATCTAAAGTTCAAAAAAAGTTTTTTCGAATGTGCCCGTAAGAATTTCCAGTCCCTTTTCTCCCAGGAAAAAATCATCCTCGATTCGGAATCCTCCACGCCCCTCCACGTAAACCCCCGGCTCTATGGTAAAAACGTCTCCTAGAGAAAGGATATCTAAGGATTGAGAAGAAATTCGGGGATTCTCATGAACATAAAGCCCTATACCGTGCCCGAGGCCGTGGGAGAAAGCTTTAGCGTATCCAAAAGAGTCAATGACGGAACGAGCCGCGGCATCCACTGCAGATGCCTGAACTCCCGCTTGCACAGTTTGTATCGCAGCTTTCTGAGATTTGCATAAAAGATCATGGACATCGCGAGCCCAAGGATCAGGACTCCCAAGGCAAAAAACCCTTGTAATATCACAGACATATCCTTCGAATCGGGCTCCGAAATCTACTACCACCCATTCTCCCGAAGCAAAAGAGCGGTCCGTAGGTCTTCCATGAGGAAGAGCGCTTCGAGGCCCCGAGGCTACCACAGGATCGAAAGCGAAGCCTTCGGCCCCTTCGGTACGGATGAAAAATTCCAGCAATGCTGCATATTGACGTTCTGTCATAGCTGGAGAAACCTTTTCCAGAGATTTCATAAAACCTCGATGAGCGAATTCCGCCGCTTTCCGGATGGCCTCTACTTCAAAAGGATCTTTCTGCCGTTGCAAAGCAGGTAAAAGGGTTCTTGCATCCTCCCACCAGAAAGACATATCACTCAGCTTCCGATAATCATCGTACGAAACACGATTTCCCTCAAAACCCACCCTGTTCGATCCAAATCCCATCAAAACTTCCTGAAGAGTCTGGAAAAAATTTCCTGACTCCTGAAGATGCACGGGATAGGGCGATTGCTGCCTAGCCTGGTTAATATAACGTCCATCTACAACTAAAAGAGCATCCTCTGGAGTTACAGCAAAAGCCCCGGCGGTTCCCCGAAAATTTGAAAGGTAATAAAGCCCCTCCCAGTTATACCCTTCCGTCACATACGTTATAAAAGCGTCCAATCCTTTAAGAGACATCTGTTCTCTCAGTCGGGAAAGACGATTTTCAAAAACTTTTTCTTCCATGAGCTTTCTCCTTTCCAGGTTTTTAGCCCTTCTCCACAATTTCCCCACAAAGGCATGAACTTTTTTATCGGGAGAAAAAGGTGCTTTTTCTGAAAAATTCAGCGGGAAAGGAGCTTCCAGAGCTCCTCCCGGGAAGAAAAGAGAGGAGCCTCTGCTCCAGGTTTATTTGTAACGCTTCCTATGACGGCAGCGGGAATGTTCTGTTTTTCCAGTTCCCTTATCATGGATTTGCAAAATTCTCCCGGAAGAATCCCCAAAAGAGCCCCCGAAGAAATAAGGTGCAGAGGATTGAAATCAAGCATCTCCGAAGCCCTTTTAGTGAAAGGATGGCAGGGAATTGCGGAAAGATCAATATCAAAAGCCCAGGAGGAAAGGGCGGCCATTTCGCCGAGGCCACCCAAAACGCCTCCTTCCGTGGGGTCATGCAGGAAAAGAGCTTGGGAGCGCAAAATCCTGGATTCCGGAAGTACCGAAAGATCCCGGCTCCAACGGGCAAGTTCTTCGATTTCGCCGGAGTTGAAAAATTGCAGAAGATCCGGGCGGTCCTTCGCGAGAATGCTCATGCCTTCAAGGCCTGCATGTTTTGTCATGACGATAGAATCTCCGGGAGATACGTTTGCCATGGAAAGGCAGGAATCCGCAAGCCCCAAGAGAGTGGCACTCAAAACGGGGGTGTCGTAACGATCCGCAAATTCCGTATGGCCTCCTACTACGGCAATTCCCATGGAAGAGCAGGTTTCTCCGATTTCGCACATGAGGGCTTCCGCTTTTTCTTCCGGGGTATTTCTCGGGAAAATCATGGTTACCAAAAGATATGCGGGATCCGCGCCTTTGGAGGCTATGTCATTGACGTTAATATGGACCAGCAGAGCTCCCGCCCCTTCCTGGGCTCCCACGACGGGGTCCGAAGAAGCTACCAGCAACTTGCCGGGAGGAAAATCGATCACTGCTGCATCCTCTCCTACGAGAGGCCCGATAAGGACTTCTTTCCTGGAAGCTCCGCAGTGACGGAGTATCCGCCGATTAAGACGTTCCGGAGAGAGCTTACCCGTTTCCGGAAAATGAGAATTCTCTCGCATAATCCTTTTCACTCCCTGTTTCACAAACAATTTTCGTTTTGCATGCTATAAAGGCAGCCACAATAGTTCTGGCGATATAACCCCAAATCGCGGCTTTCTGCAACGGAACGCTGGAAACCGCCTTCCTTTCGCCACACCCGGGAAAGCCACTCAAGACCGTATCGTGTGGCCACGTGATTTCCGATGGCCTGGATACGCAGGACATTTTTATGCGGGCTTATGGTAAGAGTGGTACAAAGGCAAGAGCATCCCACCTTGCGGGCCATCCATGCCGCACGGGAAAGCTGCAAATAAAAACAGAGAGAACAGCGTCTTCCCCTTTCCGGTTCCGTAGCATATTTCCGGGTTTTTTCAATCCATTCCTGGGGATTCCATTTTTCGAAAAACACCTTTCCTTCCCGGTGTTTTTTCAAAACTTCCACTGCTTTCCGGCGGCGAAGATATTCTTTTTCGGGATAGATATTGCTTCCGTAAAAGTATCCGGAAACCTCATACTCTCGAGCCAGTTCTTCCCAAGGAACCGTAGCATCCGGAGCACAGCATATATGCAAAAGGCAACTTTTTCGTCTCCTCATAATTTCGTTCCTTCTTTGCCTTATTCTACAACACCATCTTCCCTATCCCCGGAATCCTCTTTCTGAGGATCCTCCTCGATAGGGATACGGTCATAAGCATCTTCGGAAACGGAAGAGGAAAAAATGAGATATCCCGTATGCCCCACCATCTGGTCTTCCGGGCGTATTCTATTGGGATTGGTCTTCAGGGAGCGCAGGAAAAGCTCCTCCACCTGGACATCCAGGAACTTCTTTTCCCGCAATTTCCGGAGCACCGCCTCGATTTGGTTGAAGGTGGGGACAAGAATCCCCAGCCTCCCCCCCGGAGCCAGGGCTTCCTTGGCATAATCAAGATAATCCCAGGGGTTGGGCAAATCCAGAAACACCGCATCCACCCCCTGCTGATCAAATCCCCCTTCGTCGAGATCAAGGGTGGAAAAGACCACCCGATCACCCACTCCCCATCGAAGAACGTTTTGTCGGGCCCGCTCGGAGAAATCCTCTCGCTTGTCATAGGTAAAAACCTTTCCCTGGGGACCTACGAATTGCGCAAGGATGGTGGTGAGACCGCCAGATCCGGTACCGCACTCCACCACGGTAGCCCCGGGGAAAATATTAAGGTTGAGAAGAATATACGCACCGTCCTTGGGGTAAATGATCTGGGTTTTTCTCTTGATTCTCCGCACATACTCCCCCAAGGTGGGACGGAAAAGGAAGAAAGGTTTTCCTAAATGCGTGTATACTGCATCGCCGAAAGATTTCTGGGCAATGTCATCGTGAAGTACCTCTCCCAAATGAGTTCCCTGTTTCCCCTTTTCACGAAGGGTAATGATGTAGCTGTCTCCTTTTTGAGGAGACCAGATAAAAACGAGCTCTCCATAAGCGATCATAAAGAACTATACCTTCAGGAGGGCCGCAAAACGCTCGGCCACATCTTCCGGAGTAAGCTCCATTTCGGCCATGACTTCTTCCGCAGTACCGGATTCACCCAAACGGGAGACTCCGAGAGCGGCAAAAGACGGAGTGAGCCCGAGAGAAAGAAGCTTCAAGGCCATAATGGATCCAAGCCCCGTGTAAAGAGAATGATCTTCGTATGTAAGTACCCCTCCGGAAGAGGCATAGCGCCGAAGATCTTCGTCGGGAATAGCAAGAGGACAAGGAACGTGCACCACCCGCACGGAAAGCCCCTTTTCCTTGAGGATTTCCCAGGCTTTCAAAGCTCTCCACGCCATATGGCCCATGCAGAAAAGAGTTCCCGCATTTCCCTCCCGGAGGAGATCCAGGGCTCCATACTCAAAACGATAGGAAGCATCGTAAAAAGGAGTTCCGTCTTCCCGGGTGATCACGGGCAATTTGCTTCTTCCCATGGCAAGACAGATATTTCCCCAGGTTCCCAAAGCATACCGGGTTGCCCGGTCCGTTTGGTTGGGATCCGCCGGAACGATAAGCTTCCATCCAAAAAAGTTACGGAAAAGTCCTACATAATCGATGGATTGATGGGTCATGCCATCTTCTCCGACATCGAGTCCCACGTGGGTGAGTCCCAGCTTCAGATTTGCCTGATTACAGTCGTTCAATCTCTGCTGGTTATAGGTTTCTCCAATGCCGAAAACGCCGAAATCTGCCCAAAGGGCCACAGTTCCTCCGGCAGACGCCGCTCCAGACACGGTGGCCGTGGCATGCTCCTGAATTCCCGTTTGAATAAAGTTTTCCGGAGCCTCTTTGGCGAAACCCGACGTCTTTACGGATCCCGCGAGATCGCAATCGAAAACGAGAATGGGCGTATTCTTTCCGGCATGGGCATTGTTTTTTCCGAGGTCCTTCAAGGCATTACCGAAAGCGGAACGGTTGTCCGTTTTTTCCGAAGCTCCATATACTTTTGGAGTGCCCGGATCGATATGGAGAGCATAGCGGGGAATCGCCCTCCCCTTCGGAAGAGGTCCCTGAGAACGCCGCCGTGCGGCATCTTCGATATTCGGGGAAAAGCCTAGCTCTTCCATGGCTTTCGTATATTGCTCCAAAGAAAGGGTTTTTCCATGGTATTCCGGCGTGTTTTCCATAAAGGAAACGCCTTTGCCCATAACGGTACGGCAAAGAATAACCCGGGGAGCCGGAGAGGCGGCAGCTTCCCTAAGAGCCCCATAAAGAACCGGAAGATCGTGACCATCGCACTCCGTCACTTCCCAACCGTCGGCTTCCCAGAGCTTTCGGATATCAAAGGGCATGATCTGATCCAGGGTCCCGGAAATCTGGATGTTGTTGTAATCCACCAGGACCGTAATGTTATGCAGTTTCTCTTTGGAAGCAATCCGCCGGGCTTCCGCAACCTGACCTTTTACCTGTCCTCCGTCTCCCATAAGAAGATAGACCCGTTTATCAATTTCTCGAGATCTGAGAGCAAGGGCATATCCCACGGCGGCGGCCAATCCCTGTCCCAAATTTCCGGTTCCCCAATCGATTCCGGGAACGGAGCGCTCCACATGGCCGGAAAAACAGCTCCCACATTGACGGAAATGAGCGACAGCTTCGGCAACATTCACGAATCCCCACGCCCCGAGTACTGCATAAGCCCCGGGAGAGGTATGCCCATGGTCGATAACCACAAAATCTCTTTCCAGACCGTCACAATTATCCGGAGTGATGTCCGCCACGCCATAGGCCATCATATACATCTCCATGCTTGAAAGAGATCCGCCGGGATGCCCGCTCTTTGCGAGGGTTGTCATGGTAAGAACATCTCCGCGAGCCTTATTGCACATGAGAGAAAGTTCTTCCGCCACCTCCCGGGGGAGGGTTGCGTGAGGAAATTCCTGAATTGCCTGTTTGCTTATGCCCATAAAAAATCGCTCCTTCAACGTTATATACGTACCTTCAAGCTGCCGAAGGCAAAACCTTTTATCGTCGTTACAATGCCGGAAAGACGTGTCGCACGAATTATAACACTCCCTGGAGGAAATTTTTTCCTCCAGGGAAACCGGCTTGGTTCCTCTTCCTTCGGCCAAGACCGTGTCACGGTGATAATCTTACAAAAAAGGAGATCCCCCGGAATTGGCAGAGGAGATCTCCCTTTTGAATGTTTTCCAGTGAGTGAACTCGACTAAAGAGAATCTGTCCCGGAAGAATAGTCTTTGTCGTTTTCCTTGAGATAAGGATCTTCTCCTATGGCATAAAGCAAATCGGAGTATGCGGAGCGCCCGTCGTAAACAGCATTGACCAGGGCCGTTCTCGCTTCACTCAAGGCAACGCGGGCATCCAAAACGTCGATATTGGTTCCCACTTGAGCGGTATAACGTCGGAGAGCCATGCGGTAATCTTCTTCCGCGCTCTCCACTTGAGCCTGGGCAACCTCCACTCTCTGCGTCGCCGATTCGAGATCGAGGTTGGCGGTAGAAACCTCCAAGCCGATTTCGCGTCGCAAATCCTCCAACTCGTGAAGGAGCTGGCGGGCCAGGCTTTTCGCCTGAGCAGCCTTGGCGTTCTGTTCTCCCGAATCAAAAAGGGTCCACTGTACGGAAATCCCAAGGGTCCAATCGTCGTTTTCCGGGAAAAAGGAGTCGTCCGCCGCATTGACCTTGCCCTCGAAAAAGACCTGGGGCAACAACTGCCCCTTTTCCGCCGCCGCCACCTGCATGGCTGCCTTACTCTGGAATTCGAAGGAGAATATTTCCGGACGTCGGAGGAGAGCCAGCTTTCCCGGGTCTTCCGGTATATCGAAAACGGGAAGCGTATCCTCCGGATCTCCTAAAGTATACTCTGTCTGAAGCGATGCCCCCACCGCACGCTCCAAAGCCTTCCATGCCACCTTGACGGCATTGTCCATACGAATGCGCTCAAGTTCCGCGCTGGAAACATCCACCTGCACGCGAAGAACTTCGTTTTTTGCGACCACACCGTTTCGGTAAAAAGCTTCCACCTGCTTCAAATGTTCCTGAGCAAGCTCCACAGAGGCCTCTGCCACATCCAACTGAGCCCGAAAACGCTGCAAATCGTAATAGGCTTTCCGGACACTGTTGGCTACGGATTGGATAGACCTTTTATAGAGGGAATCCGCAGAATCCCTTTGGAATTCCGCCGCCTTGACTCCAGCCCGAATCGAACCTCCGGCATAGAGCACCTGCGTAAGCTGAAGAGCGGTATACCATGTGTCTTCATATCCTGCAGGAGCAAAACCGATAATGGAACCTCCGGAAACTCCATAAACCGGATATCTTGCAGCCTCTTTTTCTTTCGTGTAGGACAAAAGCACCTGGAGATCCGGCCCTAAACCGGCTTTGGCTGCAGAGATCTCTTCTTCCGCTTGATACACCTGCTCCCGAGCTCCCAGCAAAATGGGATTTTCTTTCATTGCAAGATTTAAAGCCGTTTCCAGGGTAAGTTCTTCGGCTTCCGCATGAAAACAGAAAAAAACTCCCGAAAAAAACAACACCGAAAAAAACAACGCCATGCCGTTAAGAATCAGATGGTTTTTGTGACATTCTTCAAGGGGAAACCTCCCCTCTCCTGCAAAATCAGGCACAATTTTTTTTCTCACGTGGGGCCTCCTTTTTCAACAACCAGGGAAAATTATCCCTTTGAATTCCCGAAAACAAAAATCCGGGAGCCACTATAGCACTCTGCCCGTTTAAAGGTCAACGAAAGGCCCCGTATCAAGCGGTGGGCTCCTTAAGAAAAATGTGAATGATCTCCTTAACCTGCCGTTCCCCCTGAAGAATGACGTTTTCGACTTCCGAAGCGTCAATTCCTATGGTATCCCAGGCTTTCTCGGAAAAAGGAGGGAAAAAATAGGATCCTCCCGTACCCAGAGAAAGAACGTTCGCCATAAAATCCGCTACATGCAGCACCGAGGCTATCATCTGGTTTTCCGCCCTTTCAGGAAGATGATGATACCGGACGGAATCCCAGAGCACCTTTGGGATTTTCCATTGTTCCAGGAGTTTTCCCCCTATCAGAGCATGGGTAAACCCAAACTCTTCATGCTCCGCCTCGAGAAGAGGTATTTTTTTCTGCAACGCCAGCACCATGGCATCTGCCATCTCTGCGGGAGCATGCCGAAAAAGAAAAATTCTTCCGATGTCGTGAAGAATTCCCGCCACAAAAAGGCGATCCTCGTCTCCCTTGAAATGCCCTTTATCCGCAAGAACCCGGGCAAAAACTCCCGTAGCAACTGAATGTTCCCAAAAAGAGCGCATATCGATAAAAGCTTTGGGAATACCCTTGAAAAGAGATGTAACCGAAACAGCCAAGGAAAGTGAAGCGAGCTCCCGGGATCCGATAATGGTAACCGCCCGGGCAATGGTATCTATTCTTGAGGGGAATCCGTAAAGAGCGCTGTTGACTATCTGAAGAAGTTTGGCGGAAAGACTCGTGTCCTTCTCCACCACTCTTGCGATATGGGCAGCGGAGCTTTTAGGAGAATCGATGACCTGTTTTATTTTAAAATAGATATCGGGAAGCGAAAAAAGCTTTTGCGGTGTCCTTAAGAGGCCTTCCAGGGTGAGATTCTCTTTTCTGGAAACGTAAATAGAAGGACGTTCCGGAAGAGGGATTTCTTTTCGGAAAACACCTCCCGCATCCAGGGCTTCCCGGGCCATGCGCTCTGCAGCGACCCGAAAAACTTCCCGTATCATAGGATGGTTTTCAGAAAGTTTTCCCCCTCCTCGCAAACGAAGAAATGCGTAAATCGCTTCTACCTGATCCGAGGAAATACCGGAAAAAGAAAGCTCCGATCCGGGAGTTTCTTCTTCTTCGGATTCCACATAAGCTCCGGAAACGCCCCAAACCTTGAGACTACGAAGGTAGTTTTCCTTAATCACAGCTCCTTTTTGAAGCATGACACGTCCTCCCGGACCTGCCAGATCCGATGCAAGAACCATTCCTTCGGACAAATCATCTACATGTATGTACTTCACCCTTTCACCTCCTAAGCGCAGGAGCCTTATATTATTCTCCTTCGAAAGGTTTTTCCTGCAGGAAATCCCCTATAATTTTCTCCATCGCTTCTTTTCTGAGGGGTTTTGCAAGATGTGCATCCATACCTGCATCAAAACATTTTTTTACATCTTCCGCAAAAGCGTAAGCCGTCATAGCTATAATGGGAATGCGTTTTCCCCCTCTTTCACGAACCCTAAGCGACTCTTTTTCCCGGAAAATTCTGGAAGCTTCGAACCCATCCATAATGGGCATGGAGCAATCCATAAAGATAAGGTCGAAGTTTTGATCTTTTTCAAGTACAAGTATGGCCTCTTTGCCGTTTTCTGTTACAAGGATTTCACAGGAAGGAAAAACTTTGCGAAGCATTCCCCGAGCTACCACCTGGTTCACTTTGTTATCTTCCACGAGAAGAAAACGATACGGTTTCTCGAAACTCTGTTCGTTTTCGGAAGGAAAAGTTTCCTCCGGTGAAGGTTTCGTTTCTCTGGATGATTCTCCGGAAAAATCTTGCATTTTCTGATAAAAAACAGAAAACGAAAAAGGGAAATAGAGCTCCAAGGGTATCTGCATTTCCGTGGAAAGCCTTGTTTTTACGTACATGGGAAGCAAAAGCATTTTAGGAATATCACCTAGAGAATCGAGAAATTCTCTAAACTCTCCGGAAAGATCCAGAAGCTGATCCGCCCGGGATTCTCCAAGAACCACTCCGTCGAAAGGCCCTGCAGAAGAAGCCTTCATAAGGGTTTCTCCCACGGAAGAAAACCACGTTATTTCTCCTCGGAGATTGCGGATCTGTTCGCAAAAAAGAGGTGCTAGAATCGTATCGGGGCAAACAAAAAGTAATTTCTTATTCTCCAGAAGAGAAAAGGGGGCGGAGGCCATTTCCTTTCCGGGGAGGAGCTTCAAAAGGACTTTAAACGTACTTCCTTTGCCAAGTTCGCTCTCCACACGGATTTCTCCTCCCATAAGCTCCACGAGCATACGGGTTATGGCAAGCCCCAAGCCTGTCCCTCCCTTACCGGAGGAAGGAGAAAAATCCGCCTGAACAAATTTATCGAAAATTTTCGGGAGGCCTTCTTTGGAGATGCCGATCCCGGTATCTTCAACTTTCAGAGAAAGAAACTCCCCTTCGGGAGCCACTTCCAGGAATACATGGCCTTCATCGGTGAATTTCACCGCATTTCCCACGAGATTCGTGAGAATCTGGCGAATTCTTCCCGCATCCCCGATATAATTCGAAGAAAGAGAAGGGTGAAATCTGGAATAGAACACAAGCCCCTTCGAAAAGGCCCGAGGAGCGAAAAGCTGGGCGACCCCATCCACGAGCTCTCTTAAATCAAAGGAATCTTTCCGGATATCCAGACGCTTCGCTTCAATTTTAGAAAAATCGAGAATGTCGTTGAGAAGATCCAGAAGGGCCGTGGCAGAGCTGAGAATAATTTTTACCCGCTCCATATCCTTTGTTTCCAGGGAGCTGTCCAGAAGGAACTCTCCCATTCCGATGATGCCGTTGAGAGGCGTTCGGATTTCATGGCTCATATTGGCAAGGAACTCGCTTTTTGCCAGATTGGCGCTTTCCGCTTCCGCTGCGAGCACATTGGCCCGTTGAATGGAAGATTCCAATTCCTTGTTGGCCTGAGCAAGCTCCCGGGTTCGTTCTTCCACCATCTTTTCGAGCTGATGCCGGTACGCATAAAGCTCTTTCTCGGATTGTTCGAGAATTTTCACCTTGTTACTGAGATCCATATTCAACTCTTGAATGGTTTGGTAAAGCTCTGCATTTTGAAGCACGCTACTAGTAGAGTTGAGAAGCACCGTAAGAAAGGCCAACGAAAGTTCCAAAATGCTTTCGGGATTATCACGGAGAACTCCTACGAAAACACCCAAAGGCCGACCTTCCGAGGAAAGAGAATGAAGGAGCACGGAATAACTGGAGGCACCACTTACGATAATGGGCTTATTCCTTCCCAGAGCCCAAGAAACGGTGCCATCATCAATGAGGACATTCAGCTCATTTTCCAAAAAAGATTGCTTTTCTCCTGGAAGACAGATGATGTTTTTAAACTCCAATCCCGTGTCGTCAAAGAGGTAAAAACCCATAACGATAAAATGCAGGAAGGATTCTATACGCTCGGTACAGGTTGCAAGAATTTCCCGGGGATCGTTGTTTTCCATATTTACCGCATAATTACCCACGCTCACCGCTGCCTCAAGAACACTCAAAGCAGCCTGTTTTTCTTCGGTAAGCGCTTCCACCCGAGCTTTCAAAAAGGAGACATTTTCTACTTCACTCATAAAATCCTCACCTCCTCGGCAGCGTTCCCTTGCGGAAGCCTTTTCCTTCAAAGCCTATCATACCATTGAATATACCTTCAGTGTGTGAAAGGGAAGAAAAACTGCCCCAATACCACCGTGATAGGAAGCGTTACGGCGCTTAAAAGAGTGGAGCACATAACGCTGCTCGCCGCAAAATCTGGATAAAGATCGTACTCCACCGCAATGAGAGCGGTAACTACCGCAGAAGGAAGGGCCGCATATATAAGAAGAACCTGGGCGG
The DNA here is from genome assembly GCA_036769705.1 of Synergistaceae bacterium. GTDB lineage: Bacteria > Synergistota > Synergistia > Synergistales > Aminiphilaceae > DAIPKP01. The sequence goes on along the minus strand of DAIPKP010000047.1, from coordinate 2,679 downwards.
CAATACCGGAGAAATCCATGAGGATGATAAGAAAAAACCCGATTATAGGCGAGAGAAGCAAGCGAAAAGAGCTTGCATAATACATGGGGCGGTTTCGAAGAGACCATTTTGTCCGGTAAAGCTGTACTCCTAAAGTGAGAAGCGTTACCGCCACATAGGCGTTACGCATGGAAAGAAGAGCAGGCCAGAGCGGAAAGGCGGTCAGATCCAGCGGAAGGCTTTTTGCCAGAAACACCAGGAATATGGCATAAATCACGGGCATTTGAAAAACCCTGAAAAGCCCGGCTTTCCAAGGCAAACGGGCATTTCCTGCGATGGCGAAACCCAGGGTATTCAAGCCCAAAGTCTGAACGAGCCATACCATCATGTGTACCGTCAGCGCCGTATCCACCCAGGGTGCGTTTTCCCCCACCATAAAGGGAGGGCTGGAAAAAACGAGCATCACGAGAGGAATCCCCATATTCCCTGCATTGGAAAACATAACGGTACTGGCAAAGGTAGCTCGAAGCTCTCGGGGATATTTTCGGATCCTCCCAAAAAGAGAGGCTACCCCCCACATAATTCCCGTAAGCAAACAGCCGAAGAAAAACACCTTTCCCGATTCCAGGGAGATGGATCGCTCGTAAAGAATCACGAAAACAAAGGGAGGAAGAAGGAAATAGAAAACCAGTTTGCTGAGGGTTTGCAAATCTGGTTTGTAGAGACGGGCAAGAAGCATTCCGGCTCCTACTATGGCGAAAAGGGGGAATATATTGAATAGAAAAACTCGGAGAACCTGCACGACGATAAAACTCCTTTCCCAGAAAACAAACTCCCGGTAGGATACCACAGAGGAGAGGAAAGGATATGCCTTTTTCGGGAAATCAGAGAAATTTCCCGGATTCTTGAAAAACATATTCAAATTTTATTCTATATATCTACTGAATCAATCAAGCCTCTTCAGGAAATGTCGGATCCTCCGCAAGATCCCGGTATATTTCATTAAATCGTCGCTTCCCTTGATTCCTGAGAAGAGGCACTCGGTGATCCAAAAGATCGAAAATCTGGGGCTGGGCCTTGCCGGAAAAAGAACGCATAATTCGCCCGATACGCTGCCATCCTTTAGCCTTTCCTCGAAAGGGAGTGGCAAAAAGAAGGGCGTCCAGCCGCGGTAAATCCAAGCCTTCATCAGCGATACGGGAAGCCACCAAACAAGAAAGCCTCCCTTTTCGCACCCCCTCCAGCACCATCTCCCTATCCTTTCGAAGGCTTTCTCCCGTAAGACATCCCACTTTTCCGGGAAAACGTTCTTCCAGGGACCGAGCTAAAAAAGCACAGTGCTCCACTCTTTCGGAAAGCACCAAAAGGCAGCGTCCTTCGGAAATGGAGGTCGCCGCAGTTTCTAAAATAAGGCGATTCCTTTCGGGGGAAGCGGCAATCTCCGTAATGAGATCCACGTAGGAATCTTCGGTACCTTCAAAAGAGACGTGAAAATTCGTTAAAACCCAGTAGAGCCGGGGACGCAAAAGCCGTCCTTCTCTTTCCAACTCGTCCGGAGTAACTTGAGATCGCAGGGGCCCCATGACGGCAAAGAGAAAGGGATGCAACCCATCCTCCCGCTCCGGAGTAGCACTCAAGCCGTAACGATATTTGGCTGGGAATTTCTGAATAAGCTTGGTGAAAGTAGCAGCGGGAACGTGATGCGCCTCGTCGAGAAGAAGGGTCCCGAAAGATTTTGCCAGTTTCGGCAACTCTTTCTTTCGGCGCATCAACGTCTGCACCGTGGCCACGGTAACCGTGGGTTCCGGAGTCCATTTTCCTCCGCCAAGAATACCCGGAGTTACTCCAAGCCATCTCTGAACGTTTTCATCCATTTGGTGAAGCAAATCAAGAGTATGCACCAAGATGAGAGTCGGTTCACCCCAATAAGCGGCTAAAGCAAGCCCCATACAGGTTTTCCCCGAACCACAGGGAGCTGCCAAAACACCGGATTGCTTGCGAATCATCTCTTCCAGAGCCCGTTTCTGATACTCCCGAAGATCTCCCTGAAAAGTAATCACCCTTTTTCCCCAGCTTGCCCGTCGATCCTGGAGATCCCACTCCCATCCCATCTCCCGGGCAAGAGCGAGAAAGGTTCCTGCATATCCTCTCGGAAGAACCGCTCCGCACTCCCCCTTTCGCCGGTACAACGTAAGGGAAGAACGCACATTTCCGGTCCATCGCCCCATTCGCTTTCTCCGGATATACTCCGGGTTCGGAAGCGATAAATCTTTCCTGGCACGTTCCAAAAGCTCCGAAGGAGCGTCTTCGACCCGACACATGGAATCCAGCATTAATTTGAGTGATTTCATGAAAGGAATTCTCCATCATCCTGATAAATCTCAATTATTTCGTTTGACATACTCCCACCACTAAAGTAGTGGGATTCTAGGCCCGTTGGAGCACGCCGGAGATCTCCGGTCTTACAGCTTCGGGCATATCGGTGGATGCCCCCACCGAATTCATGGACAGCATACGCAGTCCTTCTTTGCGGATATTGACGGCAGCGTTGATGTCCCGATCATGGTGTACGTGGCATATGGTTTGGTGCAGCCGCTTGTTTTTGTTGGTGTAGAGCCTGAATTTGTATGTCCGCATACAGGTATCTTCCTATTTGCCTTTCTGATCCCGGAGATATTTCTTTACGGTCTTTTCCGAGAT
>DAIPKP010000144.1:0-3470 GCA_036769705.1 Synergistaceae bacterium | reverse complement strand
CGCAAAATAACTATTATGCCAGAGAAGGGTAAAACACCCCCGATATTTCCTGCAGGTATTCTTGAGCTGTATCATATAGTCGTAAGCCTCATCAGGGGGGAGGCCCATGTATTTTTCCCCGAGCACGGAGCACTCCATAACGATGAGGGGATACTCCATCAAGCTCAGCTCCCGGTTCTGCTCCAGATCAAACGCAGGAAAGGGATGGCAGGTGCCGCAGCGGAACCCCGCATGATCCGCATAGGATAAAGAGGTGTCGTAGTGCAAACCCGCCTCGGCGTAGTTCCGCCAGGTGGTGGGAGCTTCCCACCGGAGATAGTGCTGGCGCCCTCCCCACTCTTTCTGCTCTATTCCCAGAGAGCGGGCAACTTTTTTCAGGTGCGCCACTTCTTCTTTCGCCTTCCCCGGATTCCGGTATGTCGTATAACTTCCATGATAGCCGATCTTGTGCCCCCGCTGGTGGATGCGTTGCATGAGCCTGGAGGGGAGGGGGAGATTAGGTTAAATTAGGTTAGTTCCAAATACTGCTTTGGGGAACCCACTCCCGCCAATGCCAGTTGCCGGCGGTACGCATCATTCAAACGCAGATTGCATCTTCCGGATGCGACCCAATGGATTTCTCTTGGAATAGTCATATTCCACAAATCGGGGGCATGGCGTTCCGCCCATGTTTTCAGGCTTTGTGCCTTGCGAACCATGCGGCGGATTTCGCTGGTTTCCGCAGGGTGAACCTCAATAAAAAAGGCTCTTTCCACGTTGTCGTTTCCTTCGTACCCCACGACATAATCCCATCGGTTCTCAGCTGGTAACCGATCTCTCAGGTCTTTATCAAGATCGACACTGCCCTTTACAGAGCGTGTATTTTTCGGGCGAATTTTCTCTCTGCTTGCGGGTGAAAGGGCCTGAAGACCCTCTTGCAGCGTTACGTCAGAACATGCCACCACTGCTTTCCGAAACTGCGAATCATGATCAGGCATTGGTGGACATCCTCACGGCTTCAGCCACTGTGTCGGATACACGTCCGCTGTAGGAGGCCAATCCTCCCCAGCCGGCTACGATTTCGTCCTCATCTCCGGGATCAAGGGAGGAGATATCCCTGGTGTGAACACGGCCATCTTTGTAATAAAAACTATGCGTCTTGAATGTAAGCTCCAGGGCCTTGCTGATCATTGTAGATATTCCACTATTATCTGCAGGAAGATCAAGGAGTTGGGAGATCAGCCGGATCTTTTTGCCTTCGTCATCTATCTGTTGTCTCTTGATAGCCTCCATGGCCCACACAATATCCAGAACATTTGAGGAATGTGTGGTAATCACCACCTTGTATCCCCGGCTTAGAAGATCCAAGGCCAGAGCCATGACGGCGAAAATTCCCATGGGATGGAGCCCCATTTCCGGTTCTTCGAGAACAACCCATTCGATCTCTTTGCTTTTTATGATTCTTCCTGCGGGCAGCAGTTCATAGCACCCCAGCAGCAAGGGTAAGAATTCTCTTTGTCCCGTAGACCAGGCCATATATGAAATCCCTCGGTTTGCATGGCTATCCACATGCAGCCGCACTTCTTTTTGTCCTGCTGTGGCACTGCGGGAAAGGGATGCTCCGTGAAAAATACTTGTATTGAGAAGGTCTCGAATCGGTTCCTTTATTTTCTGTGGCACGGGGAAGAGGCTTTCTCTCTCCTTCAGCCCTTCGAGATAAAGGCGTATACGTTCGCTGAAATTTTTAACCACAAAGGGATCTCTCGGGGTATAGCTTCTGTAGGGCTGAGGCCAACCTGTGAGCATGGTCAGCACTCGTTGCGCAGGAATGTAGTAGATCGCCTCCGCAGGATTTTCGCTTTTTTTGGGCATTCGGGGCGATGGGGCCGCATCTTTGTCATTGCACAGGATACGGCTTTGGGAGCCCCATATGTGGCTCATTCCTTCACCAAAATAAGCCTCCATCAAGCCGGGCTTACTTCTTTTATCCCAGTCCTGTCCGAACTGATTCATCATGTTTTTTACAAAATCCTGATCCTGAGAGAGCTTGAAAAGCTGCAAAAAAATACTTTTACCTGTTCCCTGAGCCCCCACCAGAAGCGTGAGATCCCCAAATGCCACGGATGCTTCTGCGAACTGACCGATATCTGAGATTCTGAAATTCATTGTACACACGGATATTTTCCTCCTCCTTGCATGGCATCTTTTTCTACGCCCTCAGGAGTTCTTTGTAAAGGGCTACTTCTTTGGGATCCACGAAGCGGCTGTTGTACCAGGGGAGGGTAAAACACCCCCGATATTTCCTGCAGGTATTCTTGAGCTGTATCATATAGTCGTAAGCCTCATCAGGGGGGAGGCCCATGTATTTTTCCCCGAGCACGGAGCACTCCATAACGATGAGGGGATACTCCCTCAAGCTCAGCTCCCGGTTCTGCTCCAGATCATACACGCCGTCAAAATGTCTTCCCTGCTGGTTTCACGAAGTCTTTCCGCAAGCTCCATGCTCTTTTCACCCAGAAATCGCTCAAACTCCTCCCGGTCCAATGGAGCGACATATTCCTCCAGCTGCAGGTAAAGTGCATCCCGGAAAGCCAAATCCCGACTTGCCATCTTGCGCCAAGCCTTTTCGATGAGGGGTTTCCAGTGTGGCTGGGATTCAAAATCTTTGAAGAGATTATCCACCTCGGCAGTGCTCAAAGGACGTTGTTTCTTCTGGAACTCATCTTTAAGGAGCGCAGCAAACCCGCATTCGTAGGAAGCGATGAGATCCAAGACTTCGGCATACATGGTATCCCTGAGTTTGTCTTTTACCGCCAACCGGAGGATTTTGCTGTATTCCTGGGCTCTCTCTTTGAAGATGCTTACGTAGATCTTGTTCGTATAGTTGGCATACTTAAAATTTCCTCCAGCAACATACTCCTTCAAAGCGTGGGTAAATTCTTTTCTGTAGTGCTCGCCGTGAAAGGCAGAATGAAGGAAATCCTCGTCCCGCTGATTTATGTACTTGGTGCCTCCACCGGCTCGAAAATTGATGGTATCGATGACGATATCAAGTATCATACGGCGAAGCAACCTGGCGCGATCGCTCTCCACGACTAGCATCACAAGGTTGAGAAAAGCTCTGAAGTCGAAAATGCCAAGCTGAGGACTCTTCTTGATGTTCCCGAAATCTATTTCGGGAACATGCATGTCGAAAATTGCTTTTTTCAGTGATACCAAGGCTTTGCCACGTAAAACCACATAGCCGTTGGCATGAAGCTCTTCAGAATGGTGCTGAAGATAATTTTCAACCGTCCGCACGTCTATTTCAAGGAAGGAAGCCACTTGTTCCTTGAGCAGGATAACCTTTCCCTCGTAGAGAATCCCCGTTATTCCCGCAGCCTTTTCTATCTCTTGCAACGCAAAGGAGTTATTGAGAATATTCTGTCGGTCTATCCTCGAATCCACAAGGCTTATCTTTGCGGGGGCTGCATGGGTCATAAAATCACCTT
>DAIPKP010000046.1:0-19934 GCA_036769705.1 Synergistaceae bacterium | reverse complement strand
TGGTCCACTGGTATTTCTTTATTCCTCCATAGTAATGGCAGTCGAAAAGCGCAAGTCTTGAATCTTCGTAAAGGGGCTGTACCTTCAGGTCGATTCGAGGGGCATCCAGATGCGAGCCCACGAGGCGGAATCCTTCCGCAAGAGGGCGCGTTCCTATCTTGGCGGCGAGAAAAGCTCTGTTTTTCCAGGGCATGAAAAGAACGTCCCCGGGCTTGGCGGGAGAATTTCCCTCCAGGGGAGAGCCGATTCCGCTGGCCTTTTCCAGCAGCCAGAGCACCGCCTCCCTCTCGGTTTTGCAGGCACTCATAAAAATCCCCAGCTCGGATGCGCAGCTTTCCAGTCGTGCATCCTCGGCATAGCGTATCCATGCCTTGTGGCGGGGTTTGGAATTTTGTTTCCCCTTTTCGTCATTCTGTTTTTTCGGAGAATCCACGTAAAAAACCTCCTCGACGAGAGATGAAGAAGCATCTTTTTTGTTTTTCTCTCTCTCTCCATATTGTAGCAAAGAGAATAAAAAAATTCCTCTTTTCCATAAAGAATGGAGTAGAGGAAAATCTTTCAAAAACCTTTGGTATATTGTTTCTCAATGGTGTTTTCAATCAAGGGTTTCTTAAAAAACGTTTTTTCCCAGAACGGTGCCCTTGGAAATGCAGGAGGCACTGCTGAAGAACGAGAAGAAGGAAGAATCCGGTTCCAGGGAAAAACAGAGGAGCTTATCCTCCGGAGAAGATTCAACGCAAAGAGTTTCCGTTTCCGGGTGAAGATTGTGGTGTACCATGGCACAAGCTAGGGCTCCTTCCGAGGAAGAGCGGATGAGGCGGTTTTCCTCGTGCACGTAGGTAAGGATCTTCAGGCGGTCTTCCTGGGAAGATTCGATAAAACTGATGTCCCCTCCTTGGGGGAATCGAAGAGGATCGTTCACCAGGATCTTGGCGAGAAAGAGAAGTTCCGAGGAGTGAAAAATGCCGGGGTATTCGAGAATGATGACACCGTGAGGGCCGGGGACATGAACGGTATAGTAACATAGGTTTTCCGTGCCGTAGCGGAAAAAGGAAGGAGAAAGGGGATTCGGGAGATTCTCGGAGAAACGGAGCCCCGTTTTTTCGGGGAGCCCATCTTTTCCGTAGTGTATTCGGAGATCTCCGGAGGAAAAACTTCCCGCATTGAAAGGAATTCCCAGGGAGCGCGCAAATTCCAGGGCGCATATGGCTTCGTCGAGGCGTATCTTTTCCCGGCATCCCTTGCAGGAGTAGAAGGCGGCGGAAAAATCCGTGTTCTCGTCCTTGGGAGGTGAGAGTACCAGAAATCCTCGGGCTTCCATGCAGGAGTACTGAGAGTGAAACGTTTGGGCACTCCGGGCTAGAAGATCGGGATCGTAAAAAGTCTTTCCCGTATGATTATCGAACATGACGTATCGTTTTTCGTTAGTTTCCATAAGAGTGAAATGCATACTGTATCGTCCTTCCTGATAAGGTGCTCTATCTTGTCCTTATAAGCAGTATCGGTCAAAAAATTTAAAAGATTACCGAAAACGTCTTGAAAACTCTACTTTTTCTTTTTTTTCCCATCAAAAAGCGCCCCTACTATAGGCTAAAAAAAAGAGGCCTGTCAAGAGCAATGAAAAACCCTTCCTTTCGGGAAAAAGAAGCATCGGGAAAAGAGTTTCCTTTATGGAAATTGCTGCGGAATAAGGCGAGGAACGGCGATGTTGTACGCATATCAGAAAAATACTCCCTTTTTTGCTTCTCTTTATCCCTCAGAGCTTCTCAGAGAAGTTGTTTCTTTCGCTCCGAGAGGAGTATACTTTGCACGTAGAAGCTTCGCTCTCCCAAAGGTTTTCGGTTTTGTGCACCCAAGCAGCATGGTGCGGAAACAGCGTGGTTTTTGAGCTGTGGAACAATCGGATCAGGGGTGCCGGCGATGTGAGGAAGAATGTGGCGCCCGAGGGAAAAGAAAGTAGTAACGGCAATGGTATCTCCTTCGGAGCATTGGGGTTTTGTCGAAGGAGAAGTCGGCGAAGCAACAGCAGTATCTGTAGTTACAAAGAGAAATTGCAACACGGATAGGAATATCGTGTAGAAGCAGGTGATTTTCTGGAAGGTATAGAAGTAGCATTTCCGGAGGGCGGAGCTTCTCATAACAATAATAAAAGAAAGCCGGGGATACATGTCTCCGGCTTTCTTTTATTATTCCCTGCGTGGCCTGGATGAAGAAAGTCTCGTATGATCAGAAAAGTTTAACCTCCTTGAGGTTAGAGTCCCTTGTTTTTTGGAGCAACTATGAAAAAATATGAAAATAATTCTTGGGTTTGTAATATTGAGGCCTTAACCGGAGATTCGTTCTTGAAAAATGTAATCGTGTGAGATAATATGCTTGTAGAAGCAGGATGTGACAAAAATTTTTTGTTTTTTTCATAAAATAGGTTTCCCCTCCGAGGAAAAAGTTATGAAAGAGGCAGAATGTCTGTATCGTGTCTTAGGAAAGAAGGAGATGAACTGATGGAAAGCATACGGCGCATCCCCCTGGAACGTCTTGGATCCTTTGAAGGTATTGTTGCGGAGGACGTCATGTCTGCGGACGGTCGGGTCTGCCTTCTTCCCAAGGGCACTAACCTTTCCCTGGATGCGGTGCGCCGCTCCCTTCCGCTTGTAATGCGCCAGCTCCAGCGGCGAGGCATCGAAACGCTTCTGGTAAGCCGGGAAGAAGAATATTCTCTCGATGAGCTTCAGAAAATAGTCGATCGTCTGGAACTCCCTTTTTCAAAGGAGCTGGATCGTTCTCTTGCCCGGCAGGCGGTCTCCCAGGTGGGGAACGTCTATTCCCGTATCGCCACTACGGGGGTGGTGGAAGAGGAAGATTTCAAAGCTTTGGTGGACACGGGAAGAGTGCTTGCAGAGGAAGTGAACAGGGTCCCCCAGATTCTCATGTCCCTTTCGGCCATCCGTTCCGTGGATGAATATACTTTCGTGCATTCCCTCAACGTGGCACTTCTCGCGGGTTTTATCGCCAAAAAAATAAGGCCGGAAAGCCCCAGCCTGGTAGAGACCGTTACCGTTGGCGGATTGTTGCACGATCTCGGAAAGACACGGGTTCCCAGAGAAATTCTCAACAAACCGGGGCCTCTTTCGGAAGAGGAGTTCCTGTATATCAAAGATCACCCTGCGGCGGGGGAGTTCCTTGCCCGTCGGGGAGGTGTGGAGGATCCCCAGATACTGGCCTTTATCCGGCATCATCACGAACGCTGGGGAGGCAATGGATATCCCGACAAACTCAAGGGAGAGCAGATACCCCTGGTGGCTCGTATCGCCTCCGTGGCGGATGTGTTCGATGCTCTCACCACCACTAGAGTTTACAAGGGTGCTTATCACAATGCCCGGGCTCTTCAGGTTATCATCGAAAACACCGGAACCCATTTCGAAAAGGGGATCGTTCGCCTTCTTTTGAGCTCCATAGGGCTCTATCCTCCGGGGTCCATCGTGGAACTGAACGATGGCTCCATAGGCGTGGTGGTGGGAATCCGGGAAAAAGATCTTTTTCGCCCTCAGGTGCTGCTTCAGCTGGAGGCCGATGATGTTTCCCAGGAAGAATACCGCTTTGTGGATCTTCACAACGAGGGAACGGAACTTTTCGTTCACAAGGTTCTGGGATGTGCCAAAAAACGTTCACTTCAGGAGCCTGCGGTTTCAGGAGTGTGAGCCCCTTTTTCCGTTTATTTCCTATGCGAAGAACCCCGGGAGTCCTCCATAGAAGACTCCCGGGGTTCTTCGCATATTTTTCCCGGAACTTACTCTTCTAAAAGTTCCCGAACCTTCGCAAGGGCTTGGGGAATGGAGATGTGCTGGGGGCATTTCGGGAGGCAGGCACCGCAGTTGATGCATGCGGAAGCCCTATTTTCTACATCCAGCATGGCCCGGTAGGTAAAGCGGGCTCTCGGAAGATCGTCGAACATGAAGGCGCTGTTATAGTGGTTCAGGCATTCGGGAATACGTACTCCCTGGGGGCAGGGAAGACAGTATCCACAGGATGTGCAGGGGTAGATCATGCGTTGGGTATATTCCCGGGCTGCCGCATCTACGAGCTCCAGTTCCTCTTTTTCAAGGCTTTCGGGGAGGCCTCGGGACGCGATCTCCAGGTTTTCCCTCACCTGTTCCGGGGTGCTCATGCCGCTGAGCACCAGGGTGATCTCCGGAATGTTCCAGAGCCACCGTAATCCCCATTCCGCAGGGCTCCGCGGAATGGCCGCACGATTCCAGATTTCCTGAATTGCGGGAGGAACGTTCTGGACGATTTTACCTCCCCGAAGAGGTTCCATAACGATGACACCCAGTTTTTTGGAAGCTGCGTAGAGAAGCCCCTCGGTGCCCGCCTGGTAGTTCCTATCCAGATAATTGTACTGAATCTGGCAGAAATCCCAGGGATAGGAGTCCACTATGGTTTTAAAGAGAGGGAGCTGGTCGTGGAAAGAGAAACCTACCTTGCGGATAATGTTTTGCTCCTGGGCTTTTTGAAGAAATTTTTCGAAGCCCATTTTTTTCATGTGTTCCCATCGCTGTTCGTTGAAGTTGTGGAGAAGATAGAAATCGATATGATCAGTGCGGAGTCGTTGGAGCTGCTGCTCCAAGATTTTCTCCATATCCTGAGGAGCTTCTATTTCCCAGAGAGGAAGCTTGGTGGCAAGAAAAACTTTTTTCCGGTATTCCCCTTCCAGGGCTTTGCCCACAAAGGGTTCGCTGGCTCCGTTATGATAGGGCCATGCGGTGTCCACGTAATTGATGCCTCCGTCTATGGCAGAAAAGAGCATCTCCTCCGCCAGGGATTCGTGGATGGTTCCCTCTTCGGTAAGAGGAAGCCGCATGCAACCGAAACCGAGAATCGAGAGATCCCGGTTATCTCCCGGTATACGTCGATAGAGCATCATAGTACCACCTCCTGTAAAGGATGGAAGCGCACCCTCCGTTTCTTTTTTGAGACAAAGGGGTGACATTGTTCTGTTGCTGTCCTGCAAGAACAATTGTATCATGAGGGCGTAGGAGAAATGCAGTATGGAGAAACCCCGAGATTTTCCGGATGACCGTGTTCCGGGAAAAAAGAAAGGGAAGAGAAAAAAAGGAGGAGAGGTTTATGCGAAAGAATATGAGTTCAATTGTTGTTCTTCTCGTTATGACGGCAATCTTTTTGGGAGCGGGGCTTGCGTGTGCGGATGTACTCCCTAGGAACTCCCATAACGTGGCGCGGTATATCTCCGTGGTGAATGCCCAGGATTTTCCCGAAGTAGCCCTGGTGGCCTACATCACGGGCCCCATGCTCCAAGAGCCGGAGGTTCGGGAAATCCTTGCGGGGGAATACCTTTCCAAGGGATACAAGTTCAATCGGTACCGTATTTTCTGCGTTCCCCGGTATCTCTATAACCAGCATACGGGATTCAAGGCCCTGAAATTCGAGGATATTCCCGAAAAAGGAGTTCCCTCTTCCGGAGCGGTCTATCTCCTTTCGGACAGCATCGATCCCGGAACCCGAAGCGTACCCAACGATAACCCCCTGGTGGCGGAGCATCTGGAGTACCGGCTTTTGAAAAACCAGGACGGAACGTTCATGCTGGTACTGGCCAAGGAAACCCGGGAATACGATCATCAGCGTTACGGAGCTCCCGGGGTTCCCAAAGAGGGAGAAGGGCAGATCGACGGAAAGCCGGTTCTTCAGGATCGTTCCAAGGGATCTGCGGATTCCTAAATTTGAAAAGCCTGTCTTTTCGTAATGCCGTAAAAAGAGTGAAGGGGTGCCTTGAACGAGGCGCCCCTTCACGATGTTGTTTCACTTGATTTACGGAAGAAAAAGGCGGATCAGTAGGTCCATTCGAAGGGGTCCGCTCCAGCTTCCACGATGCGCCGTTGCATATCTTCCCGGTATTGAACGAAATCTTCTTCCGTACGTCCCTCCACCCGGGCTACCAGCACCGGCTGGGTATTGGATGCCCGGAGGAGCCCCCATCCGTTAGGATAGAGAATCCGTACTCCGTCCACGGTGATGGCGTCGTAATCCCGGAGGGCGCTTTCCTTGACCTTTTCCACCACGTGGAATTTCGTGGCATCCGGGCAGGGGAAGCGGGTCTCCGCAGTGCTGAAGTATGTGGGGATCCGGGCTACCATCTGGGAAAGCTTTTCCTCCCGGTTCGAAAGAATGCGCATGAGCCTTCCCGCAGCGTAGAAGGAGTCGTCGAAACCGAAATATTCATCTGCGAAGAACATGTGTCCTGAAACTTCTCCGGCGAAAAGGGCCTGAATTTCCTTCATCTTCGCCTTGATGAGAGAATGCCCGGATTTCCAGAATACCGGCTTGCCTCCCATGCGCTCCACCTCATCCACCAGGGCCTGGGAGCATTTTACCTCTATGATGGCTTCCGCTCCGGGGTGTTTGGCGAGAATCTCCTCCCAGTAGAGGGCCATGAGGGTATCCCCCCAGATAACCTCTCCCTGATCGTCCACCACGCCGATTCTATCTGCATCGCCGTCGAAGCCTACGCCGAAATCCGCCCCCTCCTGGCGTACCTTTTCGATGAGGGTCACCAGATTTTTTCGCACCGTGGGGTCCGGATGATGGTTCGGAAAGGTTCCGTCCGGAGTGTCGAAAAGAGGAATGAAGTCGCAGGGGAGCTTGGCGAAAAAGTCGTTCATCAAAAGAGCGGCGGCGCCGTTCCCCGCATCTCCCACCACTTTCAGCCGCCGGGGGCCGAACTGGAGTTTGGAGGCCAGCATTTCGAGGTAGGCCTTGCAGGTCTCCCGATTTTCCAGGGTCCCCTCTCGAAAGGAATCGAAAAAGGCTTTTTCCCGGATGATCCGGAGAACTTCCTGAATCTGTTCTCCGTAGAGGGTTACCTTGCCTATGCCAAGTTTGAGACCGTTCATCTCTTTGGGATTATGGCTTCCCGTCACCATCACTCCTCCTGGGTTTTCCAGGTGGATCATGCTCCAGTAGAAAGCGGGGGTGGTCACCCTTCCTATGGTAGTAACGTTCACTCCCACGGAGCGCAGCCCCGAAGTGACGTTTTCCATGATTCGGGGGGTGGAGATCCGGATATCTCCTCCCACCACGGCTTTGGTTATATTCTGCTGCCGCAGCCAGGTTCCATAGGCCTTGCCGATGGCTTCCACCACGGGGGGTGTCAGTTCGCTGTCCGCAATGCCCCGAATGTCATACTCCCGAAAAATGTGTTCCGGAATCTGCATCATGAATTGTCCCTCCTCGATCGATTTCTGATATGGGATTCTCCTCTCTTCCGGAAGAGGTGCCGAAAAATAAGGGATAATTCTTTATGGAAAGCCGCTGCGAAGAGAAGAAAACCCTGTTATAGTGTACCTGTTTCTTCCAGGAACGGAAAGGACGGATTCTCTTTGAACGGCATCCATCTCGTTTTTCCTCTCATTTGCATTATGGCCATCGGATACGCAGCTCGCCGGAAGAATGTGCTTACCCCCGAGGTATGTACGAAATTGAATCTCCTTCTCTTCTGGGTTATCAATCCCGCCATTCTCTTTCGCAGCACCTATCTTATGGGAGCCGGAGCCCATGTTCCCCGGGAGTTTCTCCTGGTTCTCTACGGAAGTTTTTTCCTGGTTCCTCCTCTGGCATGGATTATTGGAGGAATACAGCGGCTTCCCAAAAAACGCCTGGGAGTTTCCGTGCTGGTTTCCACCCGCTCGAACAACGTCTTTATGGGCATACCGGTTATCACCATGGCTTTGGGGGATGCGGGGATGGAGGTGTACTCCCTCTTTCTCGCCTTCGGCATGGCGGGCTATATGGTGATTTCCATCGCCTGGGGAGAATCCGCCTTCTCAGGAAAACTCTCTTTCGCTTCCCTGGGAAAGACCTTTTTGAAGGTGCTCAAAAACCCCCTGGTACTCTCCTGTCTCGGGGGAATGGCCCTGGGATCCCTTTTTTCCGGAGAGCTCCCCAGGGATCTCGAAATGAGCATGAGAATTCTCGGCAACAGCGCCAGCGGCATGGCCCTTCTTGCCCTCGGGGCGTCTTTGCATCCGGAAATGCTCCTCAAGGGGCTTGCTCATAGCTGGCAGGACGTAGGAATGAAGCTGGTGGTTCATCCTGGAGTAGTATGGCTTCTCTGCAGGTTGTTCCCCCTGCCTGCGATGATGGAGCACACCCTGGTGCTCCTTGCGGCTCTGCCTGCGGCGATCAATAACTTTCCCCTCGCCGAGGGAATGGGGATGGATGCGCAGTATGCTGCGGAAATTGTGGCTACCACCACCCTGGTTTCCGTAATCACGCTTCCTTTGTGGCTTGGCTTTCTCGGGGTCTGATCTCCGGAGCGGAATCTATTCGTGGTAGTGATGAAGGAGGGCTTTTCCATGGAATTTCGGGAATTCCCGAAGTTGTCCCTCACGGTTCCTGCAAAAACCGAGTGGATAGAAATGGCAGCCGTTTTTGTTCGGAAAGGTGCTCGAAGCCGGGGGTATTCCCTCAAAGAACAGAGCTATTACGAGCTGGCGGCGGAAGAGGTTTTCAGCGGGCTTCTCGAGGGGAGCGACGAGGAGGGGGCGGTAACGGTGCTGCTCCGGGACGCTCCCCTGGGAATGGAAGTGCTTTTTCGGGATCGGGGAATTCCCGTGGATACCGATTCTCTTCCGGTTTACGACCCCTCTTCTTCCCGGAAGGAGGAAAATGTTCCGGGGCTTCGCATTTTTCTCGTACGGAGCTTTATGGATGAGCTCGTTTTTGAAAATCGAGGAATTCAGGGAAGAGAGGTGCGCCTTGTCCGGTATCGCTTTTCTCCGGTAAAGACGGAGGTTCCCTCGGGAAATGTGCCGGCTCCTTCGGAGCCCGGAAATACGGAAAGAGCCTTGCCGAAAAGCTGGGAGATCCGTTCCATGCAGCCCGAGGAGGCTCTGGAAGTTTCACGCTGTGCCTGGAGCGCCTACGGTTATTCCTACTGCGAACACATCTATTATCCCGAGCGCGTGAGAGAGCTGAATGCCCGGGGCAAGGTACGCTCCTTCGTGGCGGTTACTGGGAAAGGTGAAATCATGGGACATGCCTGGCTCTCCTTTCCTCCCGGGGACTCGGGAATTGCCGAGATGGGAGCCGCCTTCGTGAATCCCCGTTTTCGAGGGCTCGGCTGTCTCGGGCGTTTTTCCCGGGTTCTGCAGGAAGAGGCCCGCAAGGAAAATCTCGAGGGGGTTTTCGTGGAATCCGTTACCGTTCATACGTATTCCCAGAAACCCGTTCACCGGGATGGTTTCGGGGATTGCGCCCTTCTATTGGGGAAAATTGGCACAACCCGGTTTCGGAAAATCGATGAAGAGGAGCGTCAGCGCTTGAGCCTTCTTCTCTCATTCCGTTTTTTGGATGCGTCTCCCGCCCTCCGGCGTTTCGTCCTGCCTCCGCAGCATGAGAAGATACTCCGCCGGATCTATGCACATCTTGGAGTGCCCCTGGAGGTTGCGGAGTTCTGCGGAACTCGGGAGAACGAGAATCGTTTCGAGGGGCGTACGGAGCTTCAGGTGACGGCGGATATGCAGCATAAAAGCGGAGATATCTGGCTTACCCGTTACGGGCAAGATACGGAGCGGGAGCTCCGGCGTGCTTTCCGGGGCCTTTGTTACGAAGGTTTTGCGGGGATATATCTCTATCTTCCGCTCTGGAAGGAGGAAACCGCTTTTTTCTGTTCCAAGGCGGAGGAGCAGGGATTTTTCTTCGGAGGTATTCTGCCGGGCTCTTCGGGAAAAGATTGGCTGGTGCTCCAGTATCTTCACGACGTTCTCCTGAACTACGAGGAGATCCAATGCGAAGATCCCTTGGGAAAGGATCTCCTTGCCTATATCCGTTCCATGGATCCCGAGGCGGATCTGCGCCGGAAGTCCTGAGATTCCGAAGGGCCCCCGAAGGTCTTTCGCTGAAAGGAGTATTCGGTTATGGCTGTAGCCAGAAAAAATGTGCCTCTTCTTAAACGTCTTGATTATCTTCTCGCCAAGGCTCGGCGAGCTCCCTTCTATCGAAAAAAATACAAAGGATTGCCGGAAAAAATAACCTCCCTCCAAGAGTATGCTCTCTTTCCTCCCTTGGAAAAGGAAGAACTTCGAAGCAAGAGCGTGCACCTTTCGGAGGAAATGCTTACCTCCCCCTTTCAGGGACATTATGTCTTTTCTGCAGGAGGAACCACGGGTTCCCCCTCTTACGTCTGTTACACCCCGGAGGAGCTTGAAAAAGGTGTACGTGCTCAGAAACGCTGTTTCGATCATCTTCATCTCGGGCCGGAGGACGTGGTGGCCAACTGCTTTCGGGCGGGAGCTTTCTGGACGGGATATTTGGTGCTCAACCGGACTCTGGAGCTTTTCCCCTGCCGGATCCTTCCGGTTACCGCAAACCAATCCATCGAAGAAACCCTGGATTATCTTTCCCTTTTCCGCCCCAACGTGCTCATCAGCGTTCCTCCCATTCTCGCGGCCCTGGCGGAGGCGGGGGAACGGCAACAACGAGAACTTTCCTTTGATACGGTGCTCTATGCGGGAAATCACATCTCCCACTCGCAGCAGGAGGAAATCCGGCGTATCTGGAACAATCCTCGCATCGGCTCCGCGGGATATGCGGCGGTGGAAACCGGCCCCATCGGATGGCAGTGTGCTCATTGCGAAGGAACGGAGCACCACGTGCTGGAAGATTGGTGCTATCTCGAAAGGGAAGAGGACGGCAACGCCCTCGTAACGGTGCTGGAGCGTTTTTATCATCCCATTCTCCGGGCTCGTGTGGGGGATTTGATCGAATGGGTGGAGGAGCCCTGTCCCTGTGGAAGCTCTGCTCCAAAATTCCGGCTTCTTTCCCGGAGCGATGATCTGGTGCGGTTGAACTTCGATCAATTCCAGATGTCCGAGGCGGAGGAGGTTTTCCGGCAATTTCCGGAGCTTTCCGGCATAATGCAGCTCGTATTGGAGCCCCGGGGGAAAAAGCTTCATTTTCTCTTTCATGTGGAAACCAAAAAACCTCTCGAAGAAAAGAGCGCCGCAGAGCTCGCTTCGGCTCTTCGAAAAAAACTCAAGGATCAGGTGCCCCTTTTTTCCCGAGGGTGGGAGGCCAACGGAGTGGAGGAGCTGGAGGTGCTCCTGGAACGTCCCGGAGGAATCGAGAGAGTTTCGCGGACCGGAAAAATCCGTCGGGTGGTGGATTTACGGATACCTTCCGAAAGCGGAAGTCAAAAATCTTGAAAAAGCTCTTGTAGCCTCTTTGGGGAAATTTTTGTGACGTTCCTTTGCTAGTATGGAAGATTGTGGAAGAACTCTTGCTATTCTGACGAATTTCCGGGAAAATATTTTTCAGTGCGAAACCAGGCATGGTTTCTGAGGGAAATGATAACGAAAAGATACATGGCGAAGCTGGAAGGGTGGAGATTCCATGTTCGATTTGAAAGTCTTTCTTGAAAAGGAAGTGAAACCCGCTCTGGGCTGTACCGAGCCCGGAGCGGTGGCCCTGGCAGTGGCCCGGGCCCGGGAAGCTCTGGGAGAGGCGGAGGATCAGCCCCGGATTTCGGTAAAAGTGAGCCCTAATATTTACAAGAACGGTTTGGATGTGGGAATTCCCGGAGCGGAAGGAGCCCGGGGCAACATTCTCGCTGCGGCTCTTGGCTACGTTTGCGGGCATTCGGAGTACAGCCTGGAGGTTCTCAAGGACAGCACCCCGGAGGATCTCGAAAAGGCGCGGAAGATCGTGGTCGCCGGAGGCGTGGATCTTGCTTGCGATTACGACCGCACCGGAGTCTATGTGTGGGCTTCGGTCTCCCAATCTTCGGGAAGAGCGGCATGTCTCATCGAAGGAGGTCATTCGCAAATCCTTCAGGTTACCAGGAACGGAGAAGAAATTTTTGCGGCCTCCCCGGGAGCGCGATCCTCTTCAACTGCGGAAGAGCCGGAATATCGCAAGGTTTTGAGACAGATGAACTATGAAGAAGTGCTTTCTCTTGCGGATGCTCTGGACGAGGAGGATGAGGCCCATCTTCTCCAGGGCGTGAAGATGAATCTCGAAGCGGCGGAGTTCGGCCTTCAGGAAAATCTGGAATCCCGGCTGCATCTCGTGAAGCATTTCAAGATTCTTCTCGAAAAAAAGAAAATTTCCGACGATCTTCTCGCCAAAATCAGGCTCTACTCCATTGCCGCTTCCGAGGCCCGCATGGCGGGAGCGAAAAAAGCGGTTATGAGCAGCGCTGGAAGCGGCAATCACGGCATTACCGCCATTCTTCCCATTGCGGTGGCGGGGGAAGCCTTGGGAAAAAGCTCCCGGGACGTGGCCAAGGCCCTCTGCATAAGCCACCTTTCCACGAGCTACGTCAAGGTCCGGACGGGAATTCTGAGTCCTATCTGCGGCTGCGCGGTGGCGGCGGGCTCCGGTGCCGCTGCGGGAATCGCCTGGCTTTTAGGAGGAACTCCCGAACAGATCGCGGGGGCTATGAAGCTTATGCTGGCAAACCTTTCGGGGCTTGTGTGCGATGGTGCCAAGGAGAGTTGTGCCCTTAAGGTGGGTACCGCTTCCTGCGAAGCCTACCTGGCGGCTCTCATGGCTCTCGAAGGAAGCACCGTGGATACTCCCCAGGGGCTTGTGGACCCGGTTATGCGGGTGACTGCGGATGATCAGGGATATTTTTCCACCGAGGGCATGAAGGATACGGACCGCGCCATCATCCGCATTCTCGAAACCCATGAAAATTACTGATATTTTTTTCGGAATCCGAAACTCCCGGGGAATTTTTTGAAAAAGTATGTGAACGAGATCAAAAGAGGAAGGTGTTTGGAACATGGCGGAAATAACCGTAACCGTGCTGAATCCTCACGGGCTTCATGCCCGTCCGGCGGCACTTTTCGTGCAGAAGGCTTCGACCTGTGAAGGCTCGGTGGAGGTGGTGGCGGGCGAGAAAAAGGGGGATGCCAAAAGCATCCTCTCCATCATGGGCATGGGTATCGAAAAGGGTGCCTCGGTTTTGCTCCGGGCCGAAGGAAGCAATGCCCAGGAAGTTCTCAAGGATCTTCGAAAAATCTTGGAAGATTCCGAGGCATAGCAGAAATTGGCCATGGCGTGACAAGTTTTTTCGCCCCCTTTCGGGGGCTTTTTTTGTGTATTCCCGTATAATGGTATCTCGGGAAGAAACGGGGCGGCCTTTTTCGAAAATTCCGCCTCGGCCAATATGATCTGTGCCATGGCATGAAGATGCCTGGTGACATAAGGGGGAATTTGCGATGCAGCGATTGAAGGGAGGACTGCCTCTTTCTCCGGGATTTGCGGAAGGGTGGCCCTTGCTGATTTCTCCTGCAGTTTTTCGGGAGCTTTCGGAAGAGGAACACCCTTCTCTCGAAGAATCTTTGGAGTTGGAACGCCTTGAAGCGGCCATGCAGAAGACGGGCAAACAGCTCGAAATACTCCGGGAAAAGGCAATACAGAATCTCGGAGAGGAAAAGGCCGCCATTTTGGAAGCCCATGGCCTCATGTTGCGGGATCCCGTTTTTTCGCAGAAAATCCGGGAACGCATCGCTTCGGGGGAATCCGCAGCAAATGCGGTTTTTCACGCCTCCCGGGAAGTGGCGGCGGTTTTCGAGGCTCTTCCGGATCCCTATCTTCGGGAGCGGGGAGCGGATGTGCTGGATGTGGGGCGGCGGCTTTACCGCAATCTTCTCGGAGAAGAGGATGCGGTCTTTCTGAAGGATACCCGGCCGAGAATTCTCGTAACTTCGGATCTGCCTCCTTCGGAGGCGGTGGCTCTGGACCCCTCGGTGATTCGGGGTATTCTTACCGAGCAGGGAGGAGTTACGAGCCATACCGCCCTGGTGGCGCAATCCTTGGGAATTCCCGCAATTTCGGGAATAAAGGAGCTGGACAATCGTATTCCTCCGGAGGCGTACCTTTGCCTTGCCGCGGAAGAGGGGGAAGTGCTGATCGACCCCTCTCCCCGGGAGCTCGAGGCTTTTCGAAAAAAAGCCCGGCTCTGGAAGGAACAAGAAGCCCGCCTCGAGAGCCTTCGGCAGGTGAAAGCGGTGACCCGGGATGGAAAAACTCTCGCTCTCTGGGGCAACGTGGCTTCTCCCGAGAAGGCCGGAGATATTTCCCGGTTCGGAGGAACCGGCATCGGTCTTTTCCGTACGGAGTTTCTCTTTATGGGGTGCCAGGAGCCGCCGGAGGAGGAATTTCAGTACCGTAAATATGTTCAGGTCCTCGAAGAACTCGCTCCCTTTCCCGTGGTGATCCGTACTCTCGATGCCGGAGGGGATAAGGACATCCCCTTCATCAAGCGCAAAACCGGAGAGGAAGCCAATCCCTTTCTCGGGTACCGGGCCATACGCATCTGCCTGGAGGACAGGGAGCTCTTCGGTACCCAGCTGAGAGCTCTTCTGCGGGCGGCTCCCTCGGGCAATCTCTGGCTGATGTTTCCCATGATTACGGGAGTGGAGGAGGTCCGGGCGGCGAAGGAGATCCTTCGATCCTGCGGCGAAGAACTTGATAGAAAAGGAATCCCCTGGGCTTTTCCCGAGAAGATCGGTATTATGGTGGAAACCCCTGCGGCGGTGGCCATGGCGGAGGATCTGGCGGAGGAGGTGGACTTTTTCTCCGTGGGTACCAACGATCTTACCCAGTACACTCTAGCCTGCGATCGGCTGAACAGCCGCCTCTCCTATCTGTACGATCCCTGCCATCCCGGAGTACTCCGCTTGCTTCACATGCTCGGCCAGGTGGCGGAGCGAAAGGGAAAGGACCTGGGGATGTGCGGCGAAATGGCGGGGGATCCCCTGGCGCTCCCTCTTCTGCTGGGGCTTGGATTTACCGAGTTTTCCATGACTCCCGTCAAAATTCCCCGGGTGAAGGAGCGGCTTCTCGAACTCTCGACGGATCAATGCGGGGAGCTTGCGAAGGAGGCCCTGACGTTGCAAACCGCGGAGGATGTGCGACAATGTCTCCAGGCTTTTCAGGAAAGATTTTTCGGAGAGCGAGAGTAGTTTCGCAGAGACCATGCCTAAGGAGTGATAACCATGCGTTTGCTTACCCGATCCGATTTCGACGGGCTCATGTGTGCGGTGCTGCTCAAGGAGCTCGGACTTTACGAAGAGATCAAATACGTGCATCCCAAGGATATTCAGGACGGCAAGGTGGAGGTTTCTTCCGAAGATATGCTGGTGAATATCCCCTTCGTGCCTGGTTGCGGCATGTGGTTCGATCATCACACCAGCGAGGAGGAGCGGGGACTCATGAAGGAGCATGCCTTCGAAGGTTCCTCCTGGCCTGCTCCAAGCTGCGCCCGGGTGGTTTACGAATATTACGGAGGCGATACGGGGACGCTGGGAAGATTCCGTTCCATGATTTCCTGGGCGGACAAATGCGACAGCGCCCAGTTCACCCGGGAGGAAATCCTGAATCCTAAGGGTTGGGTGCTTCTCTCCTTTATCATGGACCCCCGTACCGGGCTGGGATACCACAAGGAATACCGCATAAGCAACTACAGCCTCATGGAAGAACTGGTGGAGCATCTGCGCTATCAGAATATCGAGGCGATTCTCGAATTGCCCGACGTGCAGGAGCGGATTCTCCGTTACCGGGAGCATCAGAAACCCTTCGAGGACTATATGCGAAAGCATTCCCGGGCGGAGGGCAATGCCATCATAACGGATCTTCGGGGAACCGACGAACACATCCCCGGAAACCGGCATGTCATCTACGCTCTTTTTCCGGATCAGAACATATCTCTTCGGGTTTTCGACGGAAAAAACCGGGAGTTCTGCGTTTTTTCCGTGGGGCACAGCATCCTGAACCGTACTTCGGGAGTCGACGTGGGAAAGCTTTTGCTGCGTTACGGAGGAGGCGGGCATTTCCGGGTGGGAACCTGCCAGGTTCCCTACGAAGAGGCGGAAAAGGTGCTTCGGGAAATGCTGGAGGTTATCAATCGGAATTGATAGCGCGGGATGCATGGAAATTCAAAGCCTTTTCTCCGGAAAGATCCGGAATGGAGAAAAGGATAGAGTCCAGAGAATGAGCGAAAGGAGGGGCCGGATTTGGGTCGTTTTATAGCGGGCATAGCGGTGGGGCTTCTCGGAGCCGTCCTTTTTACTACCTCCTGGGGAAGCATGCTGCTTGCCCTGGGGCTTGGAGCCTTCGTATGGTTCCTCTATCGAAGAGATCCCTATCGAGTGCGGGAGGAAGCCCGACGTTTCGTACAGAGCATCAACGGTTTGTTTCGGGAGCTAGTTTATAAAATCAAGGGACGATAAACACAGAAGCAGAAAAAGATAAAAGGGTTTTACCCTGGCATACCGGTTTTTGGAGAGAGAGGGCCCGGAAGGGCCGAGGGAGGAGGAAAAACCGTGTCCTTTTTGCAGTCCCTGGGAAACCAAAGCGTTTTTTTGCTGGCCCTGGCGGTTTTTTCGGGAATCGCCCTGGGGAAGATCCGTGTGGGAGGGATGAGCCTGGGCTCTTCGGGAGCCCTTTTTACGGGGCTTGCCATAGGAGCTTTGGGAGGGGATGTACCCAAGCCTTTTTTCGACTGGAATCTCGTGATTTTCGTGGCTTCCGTGGGGCTTCTGGCGGCCCGGGATATCCTGGGAGTGCTCCGGCGGTATGGCATGAAATTCGTGGCTCTCGCGGTAGGGGTTACCGGAATGGGAGCATTGACCACTTTTCTGCTGGGATCTTTCGTGGGCTCCGCCACTCCGGAAATGCTCGCAGGGGCCTACGTGGGAGCCTATACGAGTTCTCCCGGCCTCGGAGCGGCCCTGGAGCTTTCCGGAGGCAATCCTCTCGTGGCGGCGGGCTTCTCCGTGGCCTATCCCTTCGGCGTTCTTGCGGTGGTGCTCTTCGTTCAGGGAGCGCCCCATCTTTTTGGCATCGATGTGGAGCAGGAGCGCCGGGCCCTGGGAGCCCAGCTCCATCCAGGAGGAGAAAAGAGCTCTTCCGAAGAAAAAGACGCCTGTCTCCCTCTCAGCCTCCTTTCTTTCGCCTTCTGCCTTGTGGCGGGGATTCTCCTGGGAAAAATTTCCATTCCCCTGGGGCCCTTCGGGCATGTGGGGGTGGGGACTTCTGGAGGGACCCTTCTCATGGCCCTTTTTCTCGGAGCTTTGGGGCGTTTCGGCCCCTTCGATTTTCGCTCCGGTGCGGGATGCCTCAAAACGCTTCGGGAGTTTTCGCTCCTCTTTTTTCTCGCCGCTGCGGGAATCCGGGCGGGGGAAGAGGCGGTCGTGGCCTTTCAAAGCCACGGCGTGCTGTTGGCTCTCATCGGTTTGGGGTCCGGGGCGGCGGGCATCCTTTTCGGATATTTCCTGGGGCGTAAAGTGTGGAAGATGAACTGGATTCTTCTGGCGGGAGCCATCAGCGGGGCCATGACGAGCACCCCCGGTCTCGGGGCGGCCATCGATGCCACGGGAACCGAAGATTGTGCGGCGGGATATGGAGGAACCTATCCCGTGGCCATTCTCTGCATGGTGCTTTTTACCACCTTTCTGCAGCATTTGCTGAAGATCTTCTAGATCCTTTTGCGAGCTTTCGCGGTGAATCGAAGCATGAGAAAACAAGGAGGGTATGAGTAATGGAGAAAAAAAACGACTTGCAGCGCATGTTTGCCCCCCGGAGCGTGGCGGTTATCGGAGCTTCCGGAAATCTGGAAAGCGTTTCCGGCCGATCTCTGGGATATCTCAAAACCTTTGGCTATTCCGGCAAGGTGTATCCCGTCAATCCCAAATACGAGGAGATCGGAGGATATGCCTGCTATCCCGACGTGACCTCCCTTCCGGAGGCCCCCGACGTGGCCCTGATCATGGTTCGGGCCGCCCTGGTTCCGAATATTCTCCGGGAGTGCGTAGCCAAGGGAATTCCCTACGCTATCATCTATTCCTCGGGTTTTGCGGAATCCGAGCAGGAGGATAGCCAGGAGGAACTTCTCGCCATAGCCCGGGAGGGAGGCATGCGGATCCTGGGCCCCAACTGTCAGGGACTTCTGAACTTGGTGGATCGCATACCTCTTACCTTTACGGGGGCTCTCCACCAGGCGGAAATTCCCTCTCCCGGGCACGTGGCTTTTATCTCCCAGAGCGGGGCCTTCGGTTTTTCCTCCTACACCCTGGGCCGGGAAAACGGCGTGGGATTTCGCTATATCGTCACCACGGGAAACCAGTCGGATCTCGACGTGGTGGATTGCGCGCATTACGTCATTTCAGACCCCGAAGTACGGCTTCTCATGATCTATCTCGAAGGATACAACGACGGCGAGCGTTTCCTGGAACTGGTTCGCCAGGCTCGGCTTAGGGATATCCCCGTGGCGGTGCTCAAGGCGGGGCGCAGCCCCTCCGCCCAGGCGGCGGCCCAGAGCCACACCGCAGCCCTTACGGGGGACGAAGCGGTATGGAACGCCATTTTCAAACAGTATTGCGTGCTTCCCATGGAAGACGTGGACGATATTACCGGCTACGGACAGATTTTCGGTGCCCGGGAGCGTACCGGAGGAAACCGTGTGGCGATTCTCACCACCTCCGGAGGAGCGGGAATCGTTCTTGCGGATAGCCTTCACGACCTTGGCATGGAGATCCCCGCTTTTTCCGAAACCACCCGGCAGGCCATTGCCCGGCATATTCCGGATTTCGGTTCTCCCCGGAATCCCGTGGATATGACCGTGCAGATTTCCAACGATCCCGGAGGGTTCGAAAAAGTCCTCGATACGGTATTGGACAGCGGCGAGGTGGATCTTGTCATCAATGCGGTTTCCATGATCGTGGGGGATTCCGGAAAAACCATGGCGGAGGTTATCCGTTCCCGGTACGGCCGAAACGACATCCCCCAGGCCGTGACATGGCTCATGGATCAGGAGCACGGAGGAGAATTTTTCGGCATGCTTCGTCAAAGGGGCATCCCCTTTTACCAGAGTCTCCGGCGATGCGCCAAGGCGGTGAAGGCTCTTGCCTCCTGGAGCGCTCACTGTGCCTGTGAAAAGGGACTCTGCGAGGCTCCCCATCATCCCGAGGGTTCTCCGGAACTCCCCGCTTTCCCCCAGGAGATGACGGAGTACGATGCCAAGCGCCTTCTCGGACTCTACGACATTCCGGTCACCCGGGAGATCCTCTGCCAGAGCATGGAAGAGACCTTCGACGCCGCCGAAGAAATTGGCTATCCCGTGGCGCTCAAGGTGATGTCTCCGGATATTCTTCATAAAACGGAAGCGGGATGTATCGCTCTCAATATCACCTCCCTCGATGAAATGCGGGGAGCCTATAAAAAGGTGCGGGAAAACGCGAAATCCTCGAATCCCGAGGCGAGAATCCAGGGCTTCCTGGTGCAGCAGATGGTACGGGGTGGCTTGGAGTGTATCGTGGGCGTGAAAAGGGATACCACCTTCGGCCCCATGGTGGCGGTAGGGCTCGGAGGCATTTACGTGGAAGTGTTGCGGGATATCGCTCTTCGCCGGGGACCTGTTTCCGAGGAAGAGGCTCTGGAGATGATCCGTCAGATCAAGGGAGCTCCCTTCCTTTTCGGGGTTCGCAAGCAGGGGCCTCTCGACGTGGAGGCCCTGGCGAAAGTGGTGAGTGCCGCTTCCCGGCTTGCCTGGATAGAAGAGGATCTCCAGGAGCTGGATATCAATCCTGTTTTCGTGCTTCCCCGAGGAGAGGGAGCGATTGCGGGAGATGCCCTGGTAATCCGCCGGAAAAAATAAAAAACCTGGACACAGCGACTTTTTCGGGAAATCCCGGCGGAGGCACGTTTCCGAGCCCCCTGTCGGAATTTCCCGAAGAGGATTACGGAGGAGAAAGAATGATCGTTTTTGAACCCCATTGCGGGGTAAGCGGAGACATGCTGTTGGGTTGTCTCGTGGATCTCGGAGCCGATCCGGCGTTATTGGAGGGAATGCGAGAAACTCTTCGTTCCCTGGAGGAGGAGATCGATCTCTCGGTAGAGAAGATCAGCAAAAAGGGGAT
>DAIPKP010000143.1:0-3531 GCA_036769705.1 Synergistaceae bacterium | reverse complement strand
TCTTCGGAACGTTCCTCCTGCTCCCTGGCCGGAGAGGTTTCCTTATCCATGTCTTTACCTTCGGGTTTTTGCGCTTTTTCCGGTTCTTTCGGCAACGCTCCCTTGTCGGTATCGGGTTTTCCCGCAGAAGAAAGCTCTTCTCCGGAAGAAGATCTTTCTCTTTCTCCCTCCTCGGAGGCGTTCTCCCGCTGCTCCGGTTTCTCCGGGGATTTTTCCGCATCTCCAGATTGTTGCGAATTGTCCCGGGAGGAATCTTCCGGCTCTTGACGGGAATCTCCCTTTGCCCCAGGCTGTTGCTGTTGCTGTTGCTGTTGCTGTTGCTGTTGCTGTTGCTGTTGCTGTTTTTTCTGCTGGGCCAGCACGAACTCCAGATTCTTCCGGGCCTTTTCGTCCCGGGGGTTCAGCTCCAGGGCCTTGCGGTAGCTTTCGATGGATTTTTCCAGATTTCCCGTGCGGTAGAAGGCGTTCCCCCGGTTGTACCATCCTGCCTGAAGAAGCTCCGGAGAAAGCTCCTCCCAGGGAGTCTCTCCGTCGAAAAGGCTCTCGTAACTTTTGCGGGCCTCCTCGTACTTGCCCATGCGGTAATAGCAGTTTCCTATGTTGTAGGCCAATCGGGGATCCCGGGGGGAGGCCACCTGTTTTTCCAGAAGTTGGGAGAGCTCTTCCTCCGGAGAGGGGGAAAGCTCATCCCGGGGCCGGGCCTCCGAGGGCAAAGCCCCAAGAAGGCATCCCAGGAGGATCAAGCCGAAAAGCGAGCCCGAAAGGGGAAGGGAGGATTTTCGGGAGATCTTCCACAGTTTTTTCTCAAGCACCAGAAAGAGCAGAAGAAAGAAAAGGCTTCCCCCCGCAAACCACTGGTACCGGTTGAGAGGAATTTTCCGGGGCCCCAGGGAAAATTCCGCGGTTTCCAGCGTGCCCCGAAGAGCCCGAACCAGGCTCTTTATATCCCCGTCTCCCGGCACGGCTTGTACCGCTTTTCCTCCGCTGCTTTCCGCAGTTGCTTCGAGAAGGGGCATATTCACCCGGGAAATCACGGAATTTCCCGAGGCATCCCGCACCGGAGCCCCTCCCCGGAGGGGATCCGGAATAAGGCTCCCCTGGGAGGTCCCCACTCCCAGGGCGAAAAGTGGAATTCCTCTCTCCCGGGCTTGCCGCAGCAGGGGCTCCAGGTTTCCCTCGGTACTCTCCGCATCCGTTACCAGAAGAATCGCCTGATGGGCTCCGGTTTCTTCCGGAAGGGCCTCCAGGGAAATTCTGAGAGCCTCCTCCAGGTTGGTGCCCCCCCGGGGCATGCGGGAAGGCTCCAGGGAATCCAGAAAAAGTTCCAACCCTCCATGATCCGCCGTAAGGGGACACTGCAAAAAGGCGTTGCCGCTGAAGGCCACCAGGCCTATGCGTTCTCCCTCGAGGGCTTCCAGAAGATCCCGGATCTCCCGCTTGGCCGCCACCATCCGGGAAGGGGCTACATCCCGGGCGTACATGCTCTTGGAGCAATCCAGGGCGATCACCAGATCCCTTCCCCGGGAGGGGGTATCTTCCCAGCGGTAGCCGTATAGAGGCCCCGCCAGGGCCAGAATCAGGCATGCCAGGGAAGCCGTAAGAGCCAGCTCCCGGAATAAAAAGCGTCTTCCGGAAAAAAAGGCGCTCTCGGGAATGCCGAAATGCCGCAATCCCTTTTTTCGCACCCCATCTCCCCGGCGGAACAGAAGGAAAACCAGGGGAAGCAGCAGAAGCAGATAGAGAAAAAGTGGAGATTCGAAACTCATGACGGTATCCTCACATAGCGAATATTGTGCAGCAGGGCGTAGCATCCCAAAAGGAGCAGTCCCGCCCCGAGAAACCAGGGATAGAGATCCTTTCCGGGGGTTCTCCGGGGATCCTTCCGGGGGGCTTTTTCCAGGGAGGAGATGGTGCGATAGATCTCCTCGAGCCCTCCGGTATCGGTGCCCCGAAAGTAGAGCCCCCCGGTTGTTTCGGCGATAGATCTAAGGCTTGCTTCGTCAATGTTCACCTGCCGGTAGACCACCTGCTTTCCGAAAAAAGGATCCTCCACCACGTAGGGAGCCTTGCCCCGGGTGCCCATGCCGATGGTGTAAATCCGTACCCCCTGATGTTCGGCGATGGAGGCGGCTATCTCCGGCGAAAGCTCTCCCGCGTTGTTCTGCCCGTCCGTAAGCAGAATGATGACCTTCGAAGGATTGGGATCCTCCTCCAGCCGTTTCAGGCAGATTCCCAGGGCATCTCCTATGGCGGTGCGGGGGCCGGCGCTGCCGATATGCACCCGACGGAGCACCTCTTCCACCGAGGAGAGATCCCCCGTAAGAGGAAGCTGGGTAAAGGCGTAACTGCCGAAAACCACCAGCCCCACCCGGTCTCCTTCCCGGGAGGAGAGAAAATCTTGTACCACTCCCCGAAGAGCTTCCAGCCGGGTTACCCGCCGATCTTCCACCATAAAATCCAGGGCTTCCATGCTCTGGGATATATCCACCCCCAGCATGATGCTCACTCCTTCGGTTTCAAAGAAACGCTCCCCTTCGTGCCACTGGGGGCGGGCCATTCCCAGAATCAAAAAAAGAAGGGCTACCAGGGGGAGAAGCTCCACCATCCGGGAAATCCGAACTCCCCGACTGGGCTTGAGATTCCCCAGGGGCTCCAGAGTGGAAATTCCCACCGAGGGGGAGGGCTTTTTGCGGTATAGCCACCAGAGCGCGACCGGCAGAAGAAGGAGAATCAAAAAAAGGGGAGAAGCGAAGGAAAACATGAAAGAACCTCCTTCCTCAGGATTTTTCTTCGGAAACTCCGGGAGCGCAAAACCCGGGAGAAAGAAGTTTCTCCAGCAACGCCGCATGCCGGTAAAACTCCTCCTCCGAAGGAATGCGATTATGGAACTGTACTTCCCCGAGGCGTCTCAGAAGGGGGAAAAGCTCCTCTACCATCTCCGGAGCCTCCGGAAGGTTTTGCAGACCCGCCCGAATCTCTTCCAGGGTTTTCTCCCGGGCCCCCCGCAGAAGCCGGGCTTCCAATCCCAGGCGCAGAATAAGGGCAACTTCGAAATACCGCTCCCGGAGAGGCATCTTTTCCGCCTGCATCAACTGCCGAAGCCTCGTCTCCGCCTCTTTTCCCGGGTCCGGGGCCTCCGGGAGGAACCGTTTTTTCCGCAGATACCTCCAGAGCACAAGGGCTGCCAGCAACAGCAGGGCTATTGTTCCCGCAACCCAGGGCAGAAACAAAAGAGTACCCTCCAGGGGAACCGAAGGCTTTATATCCAGAATATCCGTCATGGGAAGGTCCCCGGAAAGAGCGGGCAGAAGGGCATCCGGAGAGAGAGCCCCCAGAAGGGGCAGTTTTTCCCTCGGAGTCATCTCGGGAATCATGAAACTCTTCTCCTTTCCCGGAGGCTGAAGAAGCGAAGCAGTACGTCCCCCACGGAATCGGTGGTGCTCATCTCCAGGCGATCCACGCCGCAGCGGCGCAGCACCCCGCATATATGCTCCTGCCGGGCCCGGTACCGATCTTCGTAGAAGCGTCTCA
>DAIPKP010000045.1:0-20387 GCA_036769705.1 Synergistaceae bacterium | reverse complement strand
CGCTCCTGGAGCGAAGGCGCTCCTCCCGCAGCCGGGCAAGCTCGCGCTCCTGGGTCCGGATGCGTCGAAGCTGAAAAATCTGGCGGTTCCATCCCACGAGAAGCTCCGTGGTTACCGCTCCTCCCGCGAGTACCGTAAGAAAGGCGATACCCCCGAGAAGGTTCAGAAGATCCTCCCTATCCAGAAGATGCGCCATTTGTTTCACCGCCATGGAGAGCTCCCCCCGGCCGAATCCGTAGGGAGTAAGCAGAGGAATCACGTCGAGCCATTGAAACGAAAAAAGCAGAAGCCCCAATACCAGGGCCCGGGTGATGTGCCCCGGCACATCCCGGATAAGGTACTGTAGAAGTACCACCGTGGCAATGCCGAAAAATGCGGGAACTCCGAAATGAAGCACCGTGCCAGAGGCGAGGGTGGAGGAAAAGGAGTAGGAAAGAGGAATAGCCAGGGCGGCAATACAGAGAGAGAAGAGAGGCCCTTTCTGCAGCAGTGCCGCTATACCGTCGGCGGTAAAAAACCACCCCACATAGAGCAGCGCCGCTCTTGCGGTATTGGTAAGCACCAGGATGCCTGCGGCAAAAAAGAGGTAGCCGCTATCTCCCCAGGAGGCGGATTCTTCCAGGAGGGAGAGCACCCTTCCCGCCGGGGCGGTTGCCAGGAGCGAAGCGGCCCATCCCAGAAGAAGCCCTGTCCCCCAGAAGAGGGAATAACGATGCCGCCGAAAAAAACGGGGCTCTCCTTCCCAGGAGAGAAGGGAATTTTTCGAGAGTTGGGAAATCACCGAGAACAGCGTCCTTTCGGGAAAAAGATGTTTCTATTCTATCCTATTCGGAAGGAATGCGGCGGAGGCGGCTGGAGGGAGATCAATAGTTCTCCAGAAGGTGCCGGGCCTTGAGAGCCAGGAGAAGATTGGTGCGCACGTGAATATCGTTCAGGTCCGCTTGCAGAAGCTCCTCGATCTGGCGTTTGCGATAGCTCAGCGTGTTGGAGTGAACGTGCAGAACCTTGGCCGCCTTGGAAATGGAGGAATATTCCAGAAGAGCTTCCAGAGACTGGAGGAGCACCGGAGGCTCTCCTTCTTCGAGAAGAAGAGGCCCTAGGGTGTGCTCGATAAAATGCAGCCACTCCGGATTTTCGGGATCCAGGAAGGCGCCGTATCCGATTTCCTCGAAATGAATGATTTTGTGGCTTACTCCGAAAAGGGCTCCTCGGGAAGCCCTTTCCGCCTCGCTTATGCTGCGGCAGAGTTCCGAAAGAGGCCGGGGAATTGCGGCAAGGCCCATGAAAAAATCCTGATCCGGAAAGATCTCTTTACAGAGTTCCAGCAAAAAAAGAGCCTGGTTTTTTTGTTCTTCCCTCGGAGGGATCGTACTTTCCTTCTGGGGGAGCAGAATACCCAACCCCCGATCCCCGCTCCAGCAAAAGAGGCTTCGTTCACGCAGAAGATACCGGGAAATCGTGGAATGCCAGGAGGGGTCTTTTCGGCGTTGTTCATCCTTGGCTTCTCCCTTCAGCAAGAAGCACGTTATGTAGTGGGTTTCGGGAGAGAGTCCCAGAAAAAGAAGTTCCTTTACCGCCCAGGGGGTAAGCGTGCGATTTGTGCGGATGTCCCGAAGAATTTCGTTCCGTCGGAAGGCTTCATGCTCGTTTTCCAGGAAAAGGGAGGCTTCCGAAGAGCTTATATGCTGAACGAAAAAGGCGATGATGGGCCGTGTCTCCACGAGAAAGGGGGTTCGCAGGAAAACCACCACGAAAAGATGCCTTTCCTCCATAATTTTATGTTCGAAAAGGCGGAAAAGGGGAGTTCCTTTTTCCCGGGCATAGCGCAGGTAAAAGAGGGAGTTTGCCGCAAGTTCGGGGGAAAGGATCTCCTGGAATTTCCGGCCCTCGAAACGGTGAAGAAAAAGAAGGTTTTTCGCCTTCGAACAGAGGGAGGAGCGAAGACATAACCCAGCATCGTCGAGAAATCCGTACGCATCGGTATATTCCAGGGCGTAGCGCCATTGGGCATTTTTTAAAAAAATCGTGCCCCCGTTTCCTTTGAGAAACTCCGGAGAAACCTCTTGCGAAAAAAACTCGTTGCCGTTCTGTGAGAACATACGAATCCTCTCTGAAAAATGAACGTGATTATTCAAAAAGAGCCTTGGGGCTCATCTTTTTTGTGAGAAATAAACAATTATCCCTGCTTCTTCTGTTTGTACACTACAAAGGTGGAAAGAACAACCCCCTCTTTCGTTGACATGCTTTCTCTTCCAGTGATATAAGAAATATAGTGCATACAAATCTATTAGTTTTGTTCGATCCATAAAGCGAACTATTTCACGAATTGTTCCGGAGAGGGGAATTTTTATGAAAAATTTGCGCATCGCCTTCAAACTTGCTCTCGGTTTCGGAGTGGTCCTGGCTTTGATGGTTCTCGTGGCGGGAATAAGCTGGGTCTCTTTGCGAAATCTCGCGGAAGAGACGGAAAACCTTGTAACGGTGGAGGTGCCCCGGGTACGTATCGTGAACGACGTGGAGCTGGCGGCTCTGGAGGCCATGATGGAAGTGCGGCAGTACGCCCTTACGGAGAAGGAGGCCTATCTTCTGGAGGGGCGGAAAAACATGGAGATCCTCCGGAAAAGGCTCGAAGAAGTCAAGGCCATGGCGGATGCCAACGGGTACATTCAGCGAAGCGAAGCCGCTCAAAAGGCCTTGAAGGAGGAGAAGATCTTCGAGGATTCCCTGGATGCCATGACGCAGATTCTGGCGACTCTCCGGAGCTTGCGGGAGGAGGCCGGGAATGCGGGAAACCTCTACATGTCGGAAGCTAGAGAATTTCTGAATACCCAGAAAAACATGATGGAAAACGACGTGGTGCGGGGAAGCATGACTGCGGCTCTCCTGGGGCGGATCGAAAAAGTGACCCTCATGAACGGCGTGGTGGATAAGGGAAATGAAGTCTTTGTCGCCACCGAGCGGGCCCAGCGGGAGCGAACTCCCGAGCTCCTGGAAGAAGTGCTTTTGAAGTTCGAGGAAATTCATAAGGATCTTGCAAGCCTCGAGGGAATGAGCGATCAGGAGCGTAATGTACAGCGGGTGCGAAGCATCCAGAAAGCTTCCCGGGAGTACGAGGAAAAAATTTCCCTTTTTCTTCAGGCCTGGCATGAGCTTCAGGGAAAGGAGAAGGCTCTGCTCCAAGCGGGGGAGCAGATGATTCAACTTAGCAAGGGGGCTTACAAAAATGGCATGGACCAGATGGAAGCTCTTGCCGGAGAGTCTTCTGCGGCCATGCATAAAATCGTGGCTATCATGCTTTTTGCCACCGGAGCGGCGCTTCTCCTGGGAATACTCATGGCCTGGTATGTTTCCCGGCAGATCACCAAGCCTCTTTCCCTGGCGGTGGCCTGTGCGGACCGTGCCCGGGAGGGAGATCTCACCATTACCAGGGAGGATTTCGGCAAAAGTTGCCGGGACGAAACGGGAATTCTGGCGGACGCCCTGGCGGAAATGGTGAAACAGCAGCGCCAGGCGTTGCAAGCCATCCTTCAAAATTCGGCAGAAAACCTGGGAGCTGCGGAATCCCTGGCGGCCTTCTCCGAGGAATCCGTGGCTTCTCTGGAGGAGATTCGGGGACACATCGAGGAGATTACCTCCCTTTCGGAATCCAATGCGGCATCTCTGGAAGAGACCAACGCCGGAGTGGAGGAGGTTTCCGCAGGATCCAACGCCGCCGCCCAGGCCGCCACGGAAGGGGCGGAGGCCTCGGTAAACACCGCGGGTATAAGCGAGAAGGCGGTATCCCAGGTGCAACGGGTGGTCTCCGATATGAAACATGTGGGAGAGGGGTCCCGCAAAAGCGTGAAAAGCATGGAAGAAGTTTCCGAATCGGTGCACGCCATCACCACTTTTGTGACCACCATTACGAATATTGCGGATCAGACGAACCTTCTCGCCCTTAACGCCGCCATTGAAGCCGCTCGGGCGGGAGAGGCGGGGCGAGGTTTTTCCGTGGTGGCGGAGGAAGTTCGCAAACTGGCGGAAGAAAGCGGCAAGGCCGCCCAGGAAGTGACCGCCATCATCGAAAATCTCCAGAAGAGCACCCGGGAATCTCTGCAGATTGCGGAGGAATCCGGAGAAGTGATGGAGCACACCGTTCAGGGAGCCGAGGAAGCGTTGCAGAGCCTCGAGGAGGCTCTGGGGGAAATTGCCAAGGTGGATCGGGCCATGCAGAACATCGCCGCTACCTCCCAGGAGCAGGCCGCCGCAAGCGGCGAAATGGCCCAGGGGGTGGATCGGGTAACGAAGGCGAATGCCCAGGTAGTCTCCATGATGGGAGAGATTCAGGGCGCTGCCGCCACCACTACCCAGGCGGCGGAGGATATTGCCAGGGAAGCTCAGAAGCTCTCTCTGGGAGCGGAAAATCTGCAGCAGCTTCTGAAGCGCTTTCGGGTTGAAAAAACCGAAAGGGAGGCGTTACCCGAAAAGCTCGGCTAAAATAAACCCATAGGAAAAAAGGCATCGGGGAAAAGGCATCTCTCTTGTGATGTTTCAATAAGAGAGATGCCTTTTTGTGGTATCCTCATAATGTCAGGAAAGAGTGAGCCAAAGGTGCTCACGCAAAAGTTATTTCTGATTGCGGAATATTCCGAAAAAAAGCGTTTTCTTTTTGGGGGAAAAGGAGACGGGGCTATGAAGTTACAGACCAAGATCATGCGCAGGGCTCTTTCTTTAGCAGCTCTTTTCATTTTGCTTCTTTCCGTCTCGTATTATTTTCTAAGCTATCGCCAGGTAGTGAAGGAGATTTCACAGCGGGGAGAGGGGTATGCCGCGACTCTTTCGACAAGCTTGAGCAAGCGCTTGAGAGATGCGGAAAAAACTGCCCTGGCTCTCGCTTCGGCTCCGGTGGTCCGTTATGCTGTATTGTCCAGCCTTTCCAGAGATTTTCCCCTTTCTCTCGCGGAAGAATCTTTTTCTTTTTCTTCCTCCCTTTCTTCGTTTTCCAAAGAGCTTTCCCCGGAAAATCCGGAAAAGCTTTGGAGCCTGGTGAAAGAGTATTTCCTGTTACAGCAAAAGCTTGTCCCGGGGTGGTACGAAGAAATCTTTCTCGCAAATCGTGGAGGCCATTGCCTGGCTTTCACGGGGGATTCCTTGCCCACGAGCTATTCCAGGGCGTTATGGTTGCACTTTTGCCATGGAACGTGTCGGGGAAGGGCAGTCTTCTATACCCTTCCTTTCCGGGGAGAGAAAGAACCCTCTCTCGTCCGGATTTTGGTGGCTGTACGGCAGGGTGAAGAGTTTGCCGGAGTTCTCGGATGCGATATCGAAGTGCCCCGTCTTCTTACCTCGTTGCTTCATGAATATCCCCGCCTCGGCATTACCGGAAGAGCCCGTATCGTTAAAGCTTCCGGAGAGGTGCTGGCCCGGGGAGGAGAGGATCTCTTCACTTCGGAAGACCCTGCCCTGTTCCGATCTCTCTTTCGAGAGCGTTCCCCTTCGCTCCTGGTGGAATCCGGGGACGTACAGGAATTTCTGGCGTTTTCTCCCATTACCGCAAGTCCGTGTGCCGCTTTGCTTCAGGCCTCCGGGGATTCGGCGGCGGAGGGTTTTTCCGGATGGTACGTGGTATTTTCCATGGAAAAAAGCCAGGCCTTGGCGGGTTTTCGGAAAAATATCAAGTTTTTGTTGATAGGCTCCGGCGTTTTCTTTCTTCTTGTGGCCTTTTTGATCTTTTTACGTGCCCGGAAAGAATCCTATCCACTCAAAATGCTTGCGGCGGAAGCCCGGGCTCTGGGAGAGGGCAATCTCCATGCCCGGGTTTCCGCCGGTGGCTGCGACGAGATGGAGGCCTTGACGGAAGCTTTCAATGCCATGGCGGAGAGGCTTCAGAGCAGCATGATCTCCCGGGACGAACTCGTGAAGGAGGTCCTGAAGCGTAAGAAGGCCCAGGAGATACTGGAAGAAAGCCGGAAGAAATACTCCGAGCTTGCGGAAGAAGCCCCGGTGGGAATTCTCAGCTGTAATCGGCAGGGGACCATAGAATATTGCAACGCCAGACTTGTTCAGATTATGGGATCCCCTTCCCGGGACACTACGAAAGAGATCAATTTGCTCTCCTTTCCTCTTCTCGTGAGGGCTGGAATATCCGAAAAAATCCGGCTCTCCATGGAGGCGAAAAAACCCGTTATTTTCGAGGTCCTCTACGAATCCAGGTGGAAACGGCAATCCTGGCTGCGGATACACGTAAAGCCCCGGACTACCCGGGGAATCGTGGAAGGAGCCCTGGTGATTCTGGATGACGTGACGGCAGAAAAGAAGGCTCTCCGGGATGTGGAAGTGCGGGAGGAGAAGTTCCAGCAGATTTTCGACAACACCAACGATGCCATGTACCTTTATCGCGTGGTGGAGGACGATTTGTGGAGCATCTCCGAGGTGAACGAACAGGGATGCTCTCTTCTGGGATATACCCGGAACTCCTTCTGTGTTACCACGAGCCGGGATATGGCGGCTCCCGAAAGCCTTTCCGCCATGACGCAGTTTATGAAGGGGCTCTGCCTTAAAAAGAGCGGCCGCTGTGAAATGGAGCTTCAGGAAGCCGGAGGAATGCGGATTCCCGTGGAGATGCGGGGGCATCTTTTTGACATGCATGGAGCCCGGTGGGTACTGTGCGTGGCTCGGGATCTTCGGGAATGGAAAAAAATCTATGGGGAGCTTCTGCTCCAGGCCAAAGCGCTGAACGCCGCAGCAAATGCCATGGTGATTACCGACGGCCTGGGGCGGGTGGAGTGGAGCAATCCCGCATTTTCAACTCTTACGGGATATTCCCAGGAGGAGATCGAGGGGTGTTCCCTTCAGGACCTCCTTCGTTCCGGAGAAGAAGAGGAGGATCTCTATCGAGAGGTGGAGAAAAAACTTTTCGCCGAAGGGAAACCTTGGCATGGAGAGCTCGTAAACCGCCGGAAGGATGGCACGTTGTATTGCGAGGAGGAGACCATCACCCCCGTGAAGGACGCAAATGGAAAAATCCTTCATTTTATCTGCGTCAAAAACGACATCTCCTCCCGCAAGGAAATGGAGGCGGAACTTCGAAAAGCCCGGGAAAAAGCGGAGAAAAGCCGAATTGCCACATCCCGGTTTCTCGCCGTGATGAGCCATAAAATCCGTACTCCCCTGAGCGACGTGCTGGGAGTGTTGGAGCTCCTTCGGGAGACGGAGCTTTCGGAAGAGCAGAAAAACTACCTGGAGATCATGCAGGGCAGCGGGGATGTCCTTATGTCCCTGGTGAAGGATGTGCTGGATTTCTCGAAAATCGAAGCGGGCAAGACGGAGTTTCAGATTCTGGAATTTGCTCCGAAGCGTCTTTTGGAAAATTTGCTCGACATCTATCAGCGGAAAGCCCGGAAGAGAGGGCTCGATTTCATTTTGAAGATTTCCGAAGAAATACCTTCCCCCCTTTGGGGAGATCCTCTCCGGCTTCGCCAGGCCTTGGCGCAGCTTATAGGCAACGCGGTGAAGTATACCGAAAAAGGCCACGTTTCCCTTGAAGTCCAGCTTCAGCAGGAGCTTCCCGGGGAGTCGCTTCTCCGGTTTGCCGTAAAGGATACCGGAAGAGGAATTCCTGAAAACAGGCAGAAAGATGTTTTCCGGGAATTTTTCCATTTCATGCCTTCCAAAAAGGAATATGACGAAGGTACGGGACTGGGTTTGGCCATCGCGAAATCTTTGGTGGAGATGATGGGAGGCCGAATCGGCTTTAAGAGCGTGGAGGGAGAAGGAAGCGAGTTCTGGTGTTTAATTCCCTTTGCCACGGAGGATCCCGGAGCGGAAAAAGCTCCTTCGGACTGACCTTCAATTGTTCCAATCCCTTTTGATTCCGGAATGTTGCAGAAAAAGTTCCGGAGATTTTTCCAGGAGAATCCGGGGAGGCATTCCGGGAACGCAGCGCAGGGCTTTCTCTATTGTTTCCAGAGGAAGCCCTGCTTTTTCGGAAATTCCCAGAACCGCCACAAGCTCCGCCGGCAGAGAACCTTCATGCCGAAGAAGGAGGGAAAAATCCCGGATTGCGTCAAAATCCCACAGGATATTTTCCACCTCCTCCAGGTGCAGGGGAATGCCCTCGGCTCCTTTCAGGGGAAGGCGGCCGCTTACCTCCAGGCGTTTCAGTACCGAACCGCAGGAACAGGTTCCGGAAAGAAACCTCCCCCGGTCGCCGGTGCGGTATCGAATAAGGGGAAAAGAGGGGCGTCCCAGGGTGGTAAGCACCACCTCTCCCCAGCTACCTTCGGGAACTTTTTCTCCCCGGGAATCCAGAATTTCCAGAAGCAGGTCGAGTTCCCGGACATGACATCCCCCTCTTGCGGCGCATTCCACCGCGCATCCCCATCCCGATTCGGTAAGCCCGTAATGGTTGTATACCTTGCAATGCCACTTTTTTTCGATGCGCTTTCGAAGAGCCCGAGGAGCTATGTCGGCGCTCAGAAGCACCGTTTCCGGGGTCCATAGGGTCTCTCCCGCCAGGAAGGCCATGTGGGAGGGGAGTCCCACCACCACCCGGGGGCGAACCTTCTCCATCCAGGCCGCAGCCCGGAGAGGGTCCTCCACGAGGCCGAAGATCCGAGGAGTGCAATCCATTCTTTCCAGGGCTCTCTTCAGAAGATCCCCGATGCTCCAGGGGCGGGAGCCTTCCATGAAAATCCCCACCACGCTTCGGGGAGGCGTGAAGGTGCTCATGCCGTACAGAAAGAAATCTTCCGTTTTCCGAAGCTCTTCCCGGGTAAAGCCGAGGCGTTTCGAGGGGCTTCGGGTTCCCGAAGAGGAAAGGGAAACCCTGCGTTCGATCCGGGATTGGGAAGTGCCGAGAAAAGCGAATTCCCTCTCCTGGAGGTCCGAAGGCAAGGTGAAGGGAAGCTCCTTCAGAGGAGCCTCTTCGAGGCCTTGAAGGCGCTCCCTGTAGAAAAGGGTGTCTTTTACAGCTCCCCGGATAAGATGGCGCAGCGCCCTTTCTTGGGCTTCCTCCAGCTTTTTTCGGCTTTCCAGGTGAAGAGGTTTTCCCAAATCCTCGGAAGAGGAGAGGGAGAGCCCTTCCAGCCTGCGGGTGGTCCAGCTTTCCACAGGGGTGAGAGGAAATGTCATCGTGGTGGATGAAGCCTTTCGCCGTTTCGGGAGGTGAGGTTCCAGGCGCAGAAGGGAACAAGCTTCCCTTCCGGGGAGATCACGTGGATGCAGCAGGAGCGCAGGCGCTCCAGATCCAGGTTTTCCGCATCCTGAAAGGCCATGGCGCTGAGAGTGAAATTGCCTCGTTTTGCCAGACGGAGAAATGCGTCGAAATCACTTTCTCCGGAGGGACTTTCACCGTTCCACTTCAAAGGAAGGATCGTGTCGGTGTCCGGAGAAGAGAGAGGTGCTCCCCACCGGCGGAGAACGCTTGCTACGGAGCTTGGGGGGCCGTCTTCGAAGGGTCGGCAGCAGCAGGATTGTTCTCCCAGGGGAAGAAGGCTTTCGGGGCTTTCCACGAGATAGACTCCTCGGAAGGAGCACTGTTCGTGCTCGCACCGAGAGGGTTTGAAGTGATTGATTTGCACCAGTCCCCGGGTTTGTTCCTCCAGCTCTCTCATAAGCCGGGGCAGGGTGAACCGGGGAGCTTGCTCCGGGGAAAAGGGATAACGCCCCGCATGGGTGGCGGGCTGAAAGTGTACTCCCCGCACCGTGGGAAAGCGGGAGAGAGCGAACCGTACCATATCTCCGATCTCTTCGGAGTTGATCCGTTCCACCAGGGTGGGAACCAGCACGATCCCCAGCATGGCCTCCTCGCATTCCCGAAGGGCCTTTTCCTTGACTTGCCGCAGATCTTTGCCCCGAAGGGCGAGATGTGTTTCTTTTCGGAGTCCGTCGAACTGGAGGAAGATCCATCCCGCCCCGGCACTCTTGAGCTTGGCGGCATATCCCTTTTCCTCTGCCAGCCGAAGCCCGTTCGTATTCAGCTGTATTCCCGGAAATCCCAGTTCTCTGGCAAGCTCGAGGAGATCCGGCAAGTCTTCCCGAAGCGTGGGTTCGCCTCCCGAAATTTGCAGAATTGCCTTGGGAGCCTGCGCCCGGGCTTTACGGAGCAGCTGTGCCAGAAAATCGAAATCCGGTTCCCGGGCCTTTCCCGCATCCGCGAAGCAAACGGGACACCGGAGCTGGCATCTTTCGGTTATTTCCAACAGCACCGCACAGCTTCCCTGGCGGTGGTTTTCGCAAAGGCCGCATGCGGCGGGGCAATTCTCCGGAGGCGTGTCGGGAGGTGCGGTAAGAGGAAAACGAGCGGAGCGCCACGTCTCGAGAGAGGGGTTTCCTTCCCAGACGAGGCAGGAAGAAGCTCCGTGTTCGGGGCACTCTTTGCGGAGAAAAACATGCTCTTCTTCCTGTTCCAACCTTGCGGGAACCTGGCGGAGGCAGAGAGGGCAAACGCTGAAAGTCCGGCGGAGGAGCTTCATGGATAGGAGGGATCTTCCTGCAGGTCGAAGCCCTGTTTTTCCAGGATTTCCAAAGTTTTGGCAAGGGTTTCCAACACCAGGGGAAAGCATGCCAGAGGAGGGGCTCCCGAAAGGGTTTTCAGAATCTCTCCGCACATTATGGTGTCTCCCGGGGTTCCCCATTTTTCGCGAAACCAGTCATGAAGCTGGGAAAGCATGAGAGGAAGCCGAATATCCTTTTCCTTTTCGGGGAATCCCTTTCCAGCGTACAACCCCAGAAGGCAGCAGGCTCCGGTGAAAGCGCCGCAAGTTCCGGAAGGCTCGTACCCGCCCTTGCACAAACCCTCCAGGGAGGCGATAAGCTCCGGATTTTCGGAGTTTCGGAAGGCCAATCCCGCCAGGAGCATCATTTGGGAACAACAGTATCCTTCTTGTCCCCAGGCTATGATTCTCGATTCGAGTCCGTTCATGAAAAATTCCCCCCCATGCTTTACCGCCAAGGCGGCTTTTCAGAAAAGGTCCTTTTTTCCCATATCCAGAGGCCGTACCCCAGGGGCTTGGAGAAACACGTCTTTCCGGGGCCTTCGAGAAGCCCTTCCCAAACCAGGCGGGCCGCATATTCCCGGAGAAACCGGGAATGATCTTCGAAATGGAGCAGTACAAAATCCTGATCCGTAAAAATATGTTCCATCTCTTTCCGGGACGGAGCTCCCTGAACGCAGGAAAGAGCGTTCTGTTTCCGCTCCCCATAAGAGGTTTTGCCCTCATGGTTCGAAAGAGAGAAGAGGTCCGTTACGCCGAAAAGACTTCCTTCCTTGAGAACCCGCTTCACTTCCCGGATTACCCGGAGCGGTTCGGACTGCTGAGAAAGTACGCATTCGCAGATGCCTCCGTCCAGAATGGCATCCTCCAGAGGAAGTTTTTCGGCCTCTCCCGGCATAACCCTTCCCCGAAGAGAGGCCTGTTCCAGCATGCTTTCGGAGCGATCCACCCCCAGGGGGTTCGCTCCTTGCCGCCGGAGAAGTCCTAGGGTGCCTCCCGCACCGCATCCGAGATCCAGGATACGGGCTCCCCGGGGAAAGTCGCAGAGCGAGAGAAGCCGAAGAGAGAGCTCCTCTCCTCCGGGATGGATAAAGGCCCCCATCACCTCTTTCCACCGGGGATGTTCGTAGGGAAAGAGCATTACTTGTCCTCCAGTATCCGTTCCACCTCCAGCATTTTTCCCAGGGCGAGCTCTTCCGGCACCAGGATGAATCCGCATTGTTCGCAAGCGGGCAGCTCCACCTCGAACCGGCTTCCCATATACAGGGCCGCCACTTTTCGGGGAACCAGGGTTCCTCCGCAGCGGCAGCGCCATTCCGTGGCGCTTGAAAAACTGAGGTCGTTCCGGCTGTGATGTGTCATGGCACGAGCTCCAGGATCATTCGATGGCTCCAGGCGTTGCAGATTTCGAAAATTTCTCGCTCCTGGCGGTATTCCACCCAGAAAGTGGCGTTGCCGATTTTGCTCCTGGCCAAAAAGGTTCCCCGGGAAGAGAGAAGCCCCTCGGAGGTTTTCGAGGTTTTCCAGAGCACCTGGCGAAGATCTTCGTCCAGGATATGACGTTCCTCCAGAAGGGAGCGCACCTCGGGAGAAACGGAAAGTTCCAGGCGATTCCAGGGATTTTCCGGACATTCCGGAGGGCCGAGAAGGCGGCGGCGCAATTCTTCCCGGTTCTCCCTTCTTCGGGAAAAGCCGGTCTTTTCCGGAGGAGCCGGAGGAGGAAAGAGGAGCTCCAGAAAATGAAAAGTTCTCCGGTCCGGCTGATACAGGCTTTCCCGGCACATGGCGCAGTAGGTGAGAAAGGGAGCTTCGCTTTCCTCCAGCCTGCGGCGCACTCCCTCCTCGGCGATTTCGGGATGGGCGAAGGATTGCAGCCCTCCATAGCCGCAGCAACGGGTGGTTTCCCCGCTGAAAAGGAGTTCTTCGAAGGGTTGCCCGAGTTGGCGGAGAATTGTGCGTGCCCCCTCTTGCCATTCCGGCGTTTCCCGGGTGGTGCAGGGGTCGTGAAGCGCCAGGGGCTTTTCCAGGGGTTTTCTCGGAGGCAGTCCCTTCCGGAGGAGTTCTTCCCAGAGGGAAATGCGGGGAATTTCCGGCAGGAAATTCCGAAAAACCTCGTTGCAGGAGGAGCATGCCAGAATCAGCGGTGGATTTCCGAGAGACTGCAACGTATTTCGAAGATCTTCCATTCTCTCCTCCAGCATCTTTCGCCTTCCTCCCCACCAGGCGGGGGCGCCGCAGCATCCCAGGAGAAGTCCCAGGGTGCCCTCGAATTTTTCATCCAGAAAGGTTACCAGGGCTTCGGTCTGATGCGGCAGGGTAGCGGTAAGCTGGCATCCCGGAAAAAACACTCCCCGGGTTCCTTTTTCTCCTTGCCGGAATCCCGCAGCTCTGGGAGAGTTGGCCTGCTCCATGTCCAGCAGCGCGAATTCGTGGGCCGAAGGCGGCATGAACCCCCGGTCCACCATCTCTTCCCGGGAGGAGCGGCAGAGGTCTGCCATGGAAAAATCGTGAGGACAGAGCGCCTCGCAGAGCCCGCAGAGAGCGCAGGAATTGATCATTTTATTTGCCTTGTGATGTCCGTGGACGATAGCGAAATTGTTATATATCTCCCGGGCGTAGAGCCGGGGGTCCTTTCCGTAGTGTTCGAGAAAAGCGCATTCTCTCACGCAGTAAAGACACTCGCACTGAAGACAGCGCCGGGCTTCCTCCACGGGGTTTTCCTGAACCCCCAGACTTTCCACTTCGTGAAGGGGCGTATAGAGCCGGGTTTCTCGGGAAAGTTTTTTCTCCCTTCCCGAGGAGAGAGAGGCTCCCTGAAAAAGCCTGTCCAGAGAGTTCGCGGCTCCCTTGCCGTCCACGGTTTCCCCTAGAGGAGAAGGCTTTCCCTCCCGGGGAAATCCTCCCACGAAAACGCCCTCCAGGGAGGTCTGATGGGTAAGAGAATCCACCTCTTCCGGAGAGAAGGGATGTTCCAGCTCCGGGTCGTCCGTTCCCACATAGGCGTATTCTCCCTCCCGGGGATCGTCGAAAGTCAGCTTTTTCCGGGGTACCGGAATCACCCCCATTTGCTGAAGGAGCTTCCAGGAATCTTCCAGCACCGATTTCGGAAGCACTTCTTCCGGAAGGGAGTGCAGCCTTCCTCCCGGCAGAGGTCCGGTGTATTCCAAGAGCACCCGGTATCCCTTCCGGGCGAGCTCGTAGGCGCAAACCATTGAGGAGAGCCCCCCGCCGTAGATGGTGACCTCTTTGTTCCTGGAAGGAAGACTCAGGGGAGGCGCAGGAGGGGAGCTTTTTTCAAGGCAGCTCCGTTCGAGTCTGCCTATTTCTATGGCCCCTCCCTTTTCCTTCCGAATACAGGCATCTTCGCAGGGATGATCGCAGATGCGTCCCAGGATATCCGGCAGGGGCATGGCTTTGGAGAGAATTTTCCGGGCTCCTCCGTAATCCTCCTTTCCCAGGGCGGCACAGAGGCCTCGAACGTTTACCCTGAGGGGGCACGCCGCCTGGCAGTAGGCGGGTTCTCCCTGAACGCAGCGTCGTTCCAAATCTTTGAGTCGGCTCTGTTCCATGAACACCTCCAGAGAAAGGGAAAAAACGTTTCCGGGAAAAGATGGCGAATCCCCCGCCCCACGAACACGAGGCGGGGGATAGCCGTGCTTGGATTAAACGCGCTCGCCCTTGAGACCCGCGAGGATCTTCTCCGGAAGAGCCGGGAGACGGTGTACCCGCACGCCGCAGGCGTTATAGATGGCGTTGCCGATGGCCGCATGAGGGCTCGAAAGGGGAAGCTCTCCTACGCCGGCGGCACCGAAGGGGCCGAACTCTCTCGGATAGTTCTCGAAATAG
This sequence comes from Synergistaceae bacterium, assembly GCA_036769705.1. GTDB lineage: Bacteria > Synergistota > Synergistia > Synergistales > Aminiphilaceae > DAIPKP01. Next base: position 6,066 of record DAIPKP010000045.1, on the reverse strand, counting down.
ACGATTTCCATGTCGTCCGGAATGTCCTTGGCGAAGGGGAATCCCGCACCCACGAGAGTGGAATGTTTTTGGATATCCTCGAAATCCTCGGTAAGGGCCAGGCCGATTCCCTGGGCCATGCCTCCGTAAATCTGGCCGTCCGTGACGAGGCGGTTGTTCACCTTGCCGATGTCCGCCATGAGGGTCATTTTATCCACCGTGGTCTTGCCGGTTTCGGTGTTTACGGAAACTTCCGCAAGAAAGACCCCGTACATATAGACCATGAAGGGGCTTCCCTGTCCCTTTTCGTTGCAGGCGGTGCCGGGAACGGAGAATTTCCCCACATACTTGAGGGGTTTCCCCGCAGCGGTGGCTTCGGCGTAGGTCATGCAGGAACCATCGGGTTTGCGGAGCTCTTTCATCAGCTCTTCACAGGCTACCCGAATGGCGTTCCCCGTCATGACCTGCTGCCGGGAGCCTCCGGAAGGTCCGGAATTGGGGGTTTTCGACGTGTCCGGCCAGGTGAAACGCAGCCGATCCGGAGAGATTCCCATAGGACGCAGGGCCTCGTGAGCGGTACCGATGGCTCCCATGTCCGCTCCTTGGCCGTGATCCTCCCAGGCGGTGACGATGGTGATGGTGTCGTCTTCGTTCAGTACCGCCCAGGCTTCGGAGCCGTCCGGGCCGTCCAGACCGCAGCCGTAGCAGCCCAGAGAGAGGCCCACTCCCTTCTTGATGGTTTCCGTGGATTCCCGCCGGGCCTTTTCCTTGGCCGCTTCGTACTTGGGCTTCAGGGCTTCCAGCATTTCGGGATAGCTCAGGGACTCGGGCTCCTGGCCGCTGGGATTCGTGGCTCCCTGGCGGTAGCAGTTTTTGTAGCGGATCTCCCAGGGGTCCATGCCCAGTTTTTCCGCCAGTTCGTCCATGAGAAGTTCCGAGGAGTAGAGGGACTGAGGAGAGCCGTAGGCCCGGAAGGCGGAACCCCAGGCGTGGTTGGTGCATACGGTTCGACCGGTGCCCTTGATGTTGGGAATGTCGTATCCCGCTCCCATGAACTGGGCTCCCCGGAGGGTGAGAAGATCTCCGAACTCCGAATAGGGGCCGTGATCCACATTGTAATCCGTCTCCATGGCGAGAAGTTTCCCCTCGTTGTCCGCGGCGAACTTGATGTTCACGAAGAAGGGAGAGCGTTTTCCCGTATAGGTCATGTGCTGGAAGTAGGTATAGCGGAGGAAGCAGGGTTTCCCCGTGGCGAGGGTGGCGGCTCCCACCAGGGCTTCCATGGTGGGGCTGAACTTGTAGCCGAAGGTGCCTCCCATGGGATTGCAGACCAGGGCGATCTTGTCCGCTTCCACTCCCAGCCCCGGAGCGATCATGGCGAGATGGAGATGGGCCCCGATGGTTTTGGAGTGGATTTTCAGCATTCCCTCATCGGTGAGATAGGCAAAACCCACGTCGGGCTCGATGGTAAGGTGAGGCTGCCGCCCCACGTAAAAATCATCCTCCACCGTCACCGGGGCGCTTTCGAAGATGGGCCTCGTGGGGTTTCCCTTTTCCAAGTTCTGGATGTAATAAATATTGGGAGTTCCGGGGTGGATCTCCAAAGCGTCCTCCTCCATGGCGGCGGGGGCGCTCATGTAGGCGGGAAGAACCTCCAGATCCACCTTCACCTTTTCCGCGGCGGCACAGGCGTTGTCGTAGGTATCCGCACAGACCATGGCGATGGCGTCACCGAACTGGAAAACCTTCTCGTCGCAGAGAATGGGCCGATCCCAGCCGTCTCCCTTGTTGGAGGGGAAGGTAATGAGCCCGGTAATGCGGTTTTTCCCCTTGATATCCTTGTGCGTAACCACCTTGTAGACTCCGGGCATGGTTTCAGCTTCGGAAATGTCGATATTTCGGATGTTGGCATGGCTTACCGTGGCCTGTACCAGGGCTATCTGGAGGGAGTCCCCGGGGAGTTTCAGCCCCAGATCCGCGCCGTAATCCAGGGTTCCCGTAACCTTGGCCACCGAGGTGGGGCGGGGATAGTTGCCTCCCCAGATCTTTCCGTCTGCGGGCATCCTGAACTCCAGCTCCTCCTCGGGAATCTCTCCGCGCAGAACCTTGGCGGCCTCCATCACCGCATCCACGATGGGGATATAGCCGGTACATCTGCAGGCGTTGCGGTTTTTGTGGAACCACTCCCGCACCTCTTCCCGGGTGGGACTCGGATTTTTGTCGAGAAGAACCTTGGAGGAGACGATGAATCCCGGCGTGCAGAAGCCGCACTGGGCCGCGCCGTACTTGATCCATGCCTTCTGCAGGGGATGCAGCTTCTCCGGAGTGCCGATACCCTCGATGGTGGTGACGCAATCCCCGTCCTTGAGCCGGCTTGCCTTGAACACGCAGGAGCGTATCACTTCTCCGTTGAGGATCACGCTGCAGGCTCCGCACTGTCCCGTATCGCACCCCACCTTGGTTCCCGTGAGGCCGAGCTGTTCCCTCAGTATTTTTGCCAGGGAATCCTCGTTGTCGATAACGAGATTACGTTCCACTCCGTTTACGAAAAAACTTTTTTGAATCACCCTTTTTCAACCCCTTTCTCTCTTTTTCACCATCATTGCTTCCCCTTTTTCCGGGGGCTTTCCTTGAAAAACGCCGCTGAAAAACCGTAACAACTCTTGAATTTCCTCCGTATGTCACAAGGAAAACGATCTCGTTCCATACAAAAAGGGCACCCCTCCGGCAAAGAGGAGCGCCCCGCTTGTTATCATGGGAAAATGGCTGAGAACGCGGCGTTATGAACCCTCCTTGCCAAACATGGGAGGCATGCCCGTTTCCAGACATACCCTAACGGCCGTACTCCATAAGACCAAAGCCTCCCAGGAGATACGGCTCGGAGGTTGCTTTTCCGTTTTTCAAATAGGTTTCGCGAACACTTCTTCGAAGCATGGCAAGCATGCTGTACGTCCCGGTCTTTTGCCGGGAAAAACTCCGTCTCTATCCACAACTTCTTTTCTTTCCAGAGCTATTACCGCGGTGAAGAAGCATTGCGAACTCCTCTTTTCAGTATACGTTCATTTCGAAAAAATTGTCAAGTCTTTTCCGTCTTCTTGGTACTCAGAATGAAATTGAGTGGCAAAAAATGTTGTATTCTCTAGATGACATATTGCCTGTGGTTTTATCGAATGCTGAGAAGGGGTTTTTGAAAAAAGCGTGGCAAGAAGGGGGTCGCATAAAGGAAGGGAAAAAAGTTTCGTAAGAAACACAGATTCCCCCGAGAACTGAAAGGGAATATCCCTCAGGGTTCTCGGGGGAATGCAATTTCTTCGATCCCGAGGAAAAATCAGCAGTTATCGGTGATGTATTTCCAGGCCATTCCCGCGAGAAGAGCGCTCCCCAGGGGGAGCACATCTTCGTCCACGTCGAATTCGGGGTGATGCTGCGGGGCGATGATGCCCTTCTCCTCGTTACGGATTCCCAGAAAGAGAAAAACCCCGGGAACTTGCTGCAGATAGAGACTCATATCCTCGGCTCCCATGGTGGGAGGGATAAGGCGTACCTTCTCGGGAGATCCCGTAAGCACCAGGGCCACCTCCCGGGCCATTTCGGTGATTTTTTCGTCGTTCATGGTGGGAGGAAGCACCTCTTTGTAATGGAATTCCGCCTTGCATCGGGTAGCTTCGCCGAGGCCCCGGAATATCCGTTCCATCTGAAGGGGGATGGCTTCCCGTACGGCGGGATTGAAGGTGCGTACCGTGCCCTGCATAAAGGCCTTGTCGGGAATGATGTTGAAGGTGGTGCCCCCTTCGATCCTTCCCACCGTGAGCACCGCCGTATCCAGAGGATTCGTTTCCCGGCTTATCACGGTCTGGAGCAGCCCCACCATCTGGGATGCCGCTACCACGGGGTCCACCGCCTCATGGGGCATGGCTCCGTGCCCTCCCTTGCCGTAAACGGTACACTCCCATTCGTCCGCCGAGGCCATAAGTGCTCCGGGGCGGTATCCAATTATTCCCGTAGGAACCGAAGCCCATACGTGAAGTCCCCCTATGGCATCCACTCCTTCGAGCACCCCGTCCGCGATGAGGGAGCGGGCGCCGCTCTGATGCGGGGATTCCTCCGAGGGCTGGAAGATGAAACGCACTCTGCCGGGGAGCTCCTCCGCTACCTCCTTGAGTATGTCCGCCGCTCCCAGAAGTATGGCGGTATGGGCGTCGTGACCGCAGGCGTGCATGGCCTCGGGATTTTGAGACGCGTAGGAGGCTCCGGATGCTTCCTTCATGGGCAGAGCATCCATATCCGCCCGGAGGGCGAAGCAGGGGCCGGATTTATGGGAGTTCAGCTCCGCCACCACCCCGGTTTGCTTTCCTCCCGTGCCGATGCGCAGGTTCTCGTAACCCAGGGAGGCAAGCTCCCGGGCTACCCGTTTGGTGGTTTCGAACTCCAGAAAGGAAAGCTCCGGATGGGCATGGAAATGGCGCCGCAGCAGGATAATTTTTTCCTGTCGCTCCCGGGCGAGAGTGTTCAGTAGATTCAGCATGGGAAATTCCTCCTTGAGAAGAAAGTACGTGTTCCGCCATAATACAACAGAACTTGTACCTCTGGCTATGACGCAGGGCCTCTCTTGGGAGAATCGCTTTTCTGAAAAAGCATGCTATCTCTTTTCTAATGTTCTGAATCGCTGTAAACTCGAAGTTCCTGCATGAAAATTTCAGGATAAAATCGTACAAAAGGAGAGGACGCGGTTTTTTCCGCAGGCGCGTGTGATGTCGTTTCCGGAGCACCTTCAAGGAGAGATGCCTCTCTCCGAAAAAAGGATTTGAAAGAGGAGGATTGGTGTAATGCACACAAAGAGGTTTTTTGCCTGTCTGGTATTGTTCGTTCTTTTCTGCGGATGCGCAGAGGCCCGGGAAAAATGGCCCCTTATGGCACCCTCCCGGGACGGAACTCCCATATCCTATGAAGTGCGGGGAGAGAGTGCCGAGGGGGAGCCGACGCTGGTTCTCGTGCACGGATGGAGCTGCGACAGCCGGTACTGGAGGGAGCAGATTCCCTATTTCTCCGAAAAATACCGGGTGGTGCTGGTGGATCTGGCGGGGCACGGTCACTCCGGTTTCGGGCGTTCCAACTACACCATGCAATCCTTCGGCGAGGATGTCCGGGCTGTGGTGGATGCGGTGGGGGCGGAGAAGACGGTTCTCATCGGCCATTCCATGGGAGGGGTGGTCATCGCCGAAGCCGCCCGGCTCATGCCGGACAAGGTGTCGGGTCTCATCGGGGTAGATACCCTGGAGGATGTGGAGTATCCGCTTTCTCCGGAGGGAAAGGAACAGATGCTCGCTCCCTTCCGGGAGGATTTTCCCCAGGGATGCAGAGAATTCGTAAAGGCCATGTTCTATCCCGATACGGACCCGGCTCTTCAGGAATGGGTACTCCGGGACATGGCGGCGGCACCTCCCGAAGTGGCTATGAGTGCCATGGAGGACATGCTGAACCTCTACGTTACGGGGGAGCTGGCCACCATGTTCGAAGAAATTCCTCTTCCCGTGATCGTGGTGAACGGGGATCTCTGGCCCGCCAATCCCGAAGCTAACCGGCGGCACATGCACTCCTTCGATGTCCTGGTGCTGGAGAAAGGGGATCACTTTCTCATGATGCACCGGGGAGAGGAGTTTAACCGGGCCTTGGAAGAGGCCATCCGCAGATTTTCCGAAAAATAAGAGCCAAACTGCGGCATGCAAGGGAGGCCGTGCATGAACTTTAACCGACTGATTCCCGAACTGAGCGTATCGGATTATAAAAAAAGCCTCGATTTCTACGTCAACCTTCTGGGATTTTCCGTGGCATATGTCCGGGAGGAGGAGTGCTTTGCCCTGATATCTCTCCAGGGAGCTCAGCTTATGCTGGAGGAGCGTAACTGCCATTGGGAAACGGGAAAGATGGAGCATCCCTACGGACGGGGAATGAATCTTCAAATCGAGGTAGACCAGGTGGATCCCCTCGTAGAAAAGCTTCAGCGCAAGGGATATCCCTTCTTCCGCGACGTTCGGGAAAACTGGTACGCCGTGAAGGATGTCCTCTGGGGCAGCCGGGAGTTTCTCG
>DAIPKP010000044.1:0-21048 GCA_036769705.1 Synergistaceae bacterium | reverse complement strand
GGAATGGAGGACCGCATTTTCAGCGTGCTTGTTCCCATTGAGGAACGTTTGCAGGTGAAAGACGGTAAAACCAAACGGATTCGCCGCAAACTCTATCCCAGTTATGTCTTGGTGGAGATGATCCTGAACGATCAGTCCTGGTTCGTGGTTCGTCACACCCCCGGGGTTACGGGTTTTGTAGGAGCCGGTAATCATCCCATGCCTCTCTCCGATAAAGAAATTCAGGATGTAATGGATAAGATCGGCCTCGGTCATGCGAAACCCAGGGTGGAGATCGATTTGAAACCGGGAGATGTGGTGACGGTAAAATCAGGCGCTTTCGAGGGTCAAAGCGGCCCTGTAGTCGAGGTGCTTGCGGAGAAGGGAAAAGTGAAATTCTCCGTTACCGTTTTTGGACGTGAAACCGTAGTCGAAGCCGATTACAGCGAACTTCAAAAGCTTTAGAAGGTGCTGTTTTTGTAGCGCGGTTTTCAGCTTGTAAAGAATTTTAACGTTCGTCTCTTTTCTGTTGAGGGAGAAGAACGATAGGAAGAAGGGAGCAACTAGTATGGCAAAAAAAGTGATTGGAGAGATCAAGCTCCAGCTACCTGCAGGAAAAGCGACCCCCGCACCTCCCGTGGGGCCTGCCCTGGGGCAGCATGGAGTGAATATCATGGAGTTTTGCAAGCAGTTTAACGCAAAAACTTCTGATCAGCCGGGAATGATCATCCCTGTGGTAATTACGGTATTTGCAGATCGCAGCTTCAGTTTTATCATGAAGACCCCTCCGGCAAGTGTGCTTATCAAAAAAGCTATCGGCCTGGAGAAGGGATCCGGAGAGCCGAACAAGACGAAAGTCGGCAAGATTTCTCTGGCTCAGATCGAAGAAATCGCAAAGATTAAAATGGAAGACCTTAACGCCAATACCGTGGAGGCTGCCATGGAGATGATCAAGGGTACCGCTCGTTCCATGGGCGTGGAGGTTCGTTAATTAGGAAAGGCTTTTCAAAAGAGCCTTGTAAAACGCAGTACGTGGCAGGAGAAAAAACTCCGCTATGACCACAAGGAGGAATAAGAATGGCAAAAAAAAGTAAGCGATATAAGGCCCTTCTCGAGAAGGTTGATGCGGATCGTCAGTATAGCCTCAAGGAGGCTGTAGCCCTGCTCGGCGAAATCGCTACCGCCAAATTTGACGAGAGCGTGGAAATTCATGTCCGATTGGGCGTCGATCCCCGTCATGCGGATCAGCAGGTGCGGAGCACCGTTTCTCTTCCTCATGGAACGGGTGTTACGAAACGGGTTCTTGCCATTGCCGGAGGCGAGAAGATTGCCGAAGCGGAAGCTGCAGGTGCGGATTTCGTGGGTGGCGAGGATATGGTACAGAAGATCCAGGGAGGATGGATGGACTTCGATGCCGTGGTGGCCACTCCGGATATGATGAAACTGGTGGGGCGGCTCGGTAAGGTTCTTGGTCCCCGGGGAATGATGCCCAGTGCCAAGGCGAATACCGTAACCAGTGAAATTGCAGATGCCATTAAAGAAATCAAGGCAGGGCGTGTGGAGTTCCGGGTGGATAAATTCGGAATCATTCATAACGCCGTGGGTAAGGCGAGCTTCGGAGAGGAAAAGCTTTTCGATAACGTGGCCACCATTTTGCGGGCCATCGTGAAGGCGAAACCCTCGGTTGCCAAAGGGCAGTATATCCGGAACCTTACTCTTTCTACCACCATGGGCGTTGCCATTCCTGTGGATGCTCTTTCGGCTCAGAAGGAAATTGTAATTCAGTAGAAAACGCTTTGTTTTGACAAAAAGAACGTGCTATAATACCCGCGCGTTTTGGGACTGTAGAAAGCTGGTGCGCAAGAATGCGCTTAATTTTGCCCGCCGAGGTCCGGGATGATCGTATGAGAAGATTTTATTCTTGCCATGCGTAGGTGCTCCCGGTCTTCGGCCCGGGAGCACTTTTTTTGTGAGGAGGTGAAAGAATGCCTAACGAAAAACGGATGCAGCAAGTAGCGGAATACAAAGAACTGCTGGAGCGTGCGGAAGCGGTAATTATTGTAGAATACCGTGGTTTGACCGTGGCCCAGATGACGGATGTCCGCAGCAAAGTGCGGGAAGCCGGAGGGGAGATGAAAATCGGTAAAAATACTCTCTTCCGTATTGCTCTTGAAGAAGCGGGACTTCCGGTTCCTCAGGAACATACCCTTGGTGCCAATGCGTATACTATGGTGTACGATGACGTGGCGGCGGTGGCCAAGGCTTTGCGGGATTTTGCAAAGGAAAAGAAGAATAAGGATCTCCTCATTAAAGCGGGAATCCTGGGGGGAAAAGTTCTCGAAAGCGAGCAGGTTCTTGCCTTGGCAGATCTCCCCAGCCGGGAACAGCTTCTTGGACAGGTTGTGGGAACCATGGCTGGCCCTATTCGCGGACTGGTTACGGTGCTTTCCGGCAACGTGCGTGGTTTGGTTACTGCTTTGTCTCAAATCAAGGAGCAGAAAGAAAAGGACGCAGCCTAAAAGGTTTTGCGCCGTATATTGAACGTAAACTATCAAGGAGTGTGACTGTAATATGACCCGTGAAGATATCATCAAGGCGATTGAAGAAATGTCCGTACTCGAGCTTTCCGAGCTCGTGAAGGAACTCGAAGACAAGTTTGGTGTTTCCGCTGCTGCTCCTGCCATGGCTATGCCCATGATGATGCCCGGTGCTGGCGGTGCTGCGGCTGCGGAAGAAGAGAAGACAGAGTTTGACGTAATTCTCAAGGGAGCGGGTTCCAACAAGATCGCCACCATCAAGGTAGTGCGTGAGATCACCGGCCTGGGCCTGAAAGAAGCCAAGGAACTGGTGGACAATTCTCCCAAGCCTCTTAAAGAGGGGATCACCAAGGAAGAAGCTGAAGAGATCAAGAAGAAGATCGAAGAGGCTGGTGCCGAGGTAGAGGTGAAGTAGAGCAATTTTTCAGTTTTCTCATGATATACTTTCAGGGGTAACGGTGTTTTAGGCCGTTGCCCCTGTTTGTTATGGTTTTTTTCTTCTTCTATGTTTTATGCTGGACTGAGAGCCCGGAAAAGAAAAAAGGAGTGTTTTTTCATGTCCGGAATCTGCAAGCGCTTTGCGGAGGTTCAGCGGAATCTTCGGGAACTTCTTCCTTTGGCTTCTGCGAGGGGCGGGGTTTGCAATATCATAGGCGGAACGGATGTTTCTTATTTTTCCTCTTCTCGGGGAGAGACGTTTGCTCTCGGGGGGTTGGTTCTTTTTTCGTATCCCGCTCTGGAATTGATACATCAGGCTTTTGCAATACTTCCCGTAAAGGTGCCCTACATTCCGGGGTATCTTTCGTTTCGGGAAATCCCAGTGCTCCTCGAGGCTTTTGAAAAACTGAAGCTTCTTCCGGATCTCTGGTTGGTGGATGGAGCCGGAATCGCTCATCCTCGATCGTTCGGGCTTGCCTGCCATTTTGGCCTTCTTACGGGGATTCCCTCCGTAGGCGTGGCCAAAAGCCGCCTGATAGGAACCAAAGACCTTCCGGGGCCTTTGAAAGGGGACAGGGTGCCTTTGAGAGGCAACGATGGATCTGTGCTGGGAATGGTGGTGCGCTCCCGTCGGGAGGTAAGGCCTCTTTACATCAGTGTAGGATGGGGGATCTCCTTACGGGATGCGGTGTCCCTGGTGCTTTCCTGCTGCACAAAATACAGGCTTCCCGAGCCGACTCGGTGGGCGCATAAGCTCTGTGCGGAACGAAAGAAACGATGCAAGGAGGAAAGGGATTGTGATTATTGATGCCCATGTGCATATGTACCCCCCGGAAATAAAGCGTAACTGGCAGAAAATTGCCGAGAGAGAGCCTTATTTCGCCGCTCTCGTTCAAAGCCGGGCACATCGTTGGGGAGCCCGGGAAGATCTTTTGCAGGCCATGGAAGAGGATGGGGTAGATACATCCTGGGTATGCGGATTCGGATTTACCGACATGGGGCTTTGCCGGGAAGTGAACAATTATGTTCTCGAAGCGGCGGAAAAGAATCCCGGAAAGATTTGTCCCATGATCGTGGTCCCTCCGCTTCATCCCGAAACGGAAGCGGAAATTGCAAGGTGTGCTTCAAGAGGGGCTATCGGAGTGGGGGAACTCTTTCCTGGAGGACAGCGATGGGATATCGACGATGTGCGGCAAACCTGGAGGCTTGCGGGAATTTGCCATGAGGCTTCTCTTTTTCTGCTGATTCATACGGCAGAGCCCGTAGGGCACGACTATCCGGGCAAAGGAGCTACGGGGCCCCGGGAGGCTGCGGCTTTTTGCATGCATCATCCTGAAGTGAGCGTGATTTTTGCCCATTGGGGAGGAGGGCTCTGGCTTTATGAAGCCATGCCCGAAATGAAGCGGTATCTTCAGAATGCCTGGTATGACATGGCGGCCTCTCCTTTCCTGTACGGCAAAGAGATCTTTCGGGCTCTTTCGGGGATGCCTTGGGTGATGGATCGGGTGCTTTACGGAAGCGATTATCCCCTGCTCCGTCTTCCCCGTTATAAAAATCTTGTACAGGAAGCTTTCCCCCAGGCTTTCCCGGAACATGTCCCGGGGCTTTTCGGAGGGAATGCCCGAGCTCTTCTGCAAAAGCTTCGAAGAGAATAAGCCTTTTTCCCTCGGGGCCGAAAAAAAATGTAGAAAATCCTTTTTAGAGGCTTGACACAAAGCCCTGCTCTGGATATACTTACCCTCGCGCCGGCAGGAATAGCCGGAGGGCGGGGCGGATAGCTCAGTGGAAGAGCACCTGCCTTACAAGCAGGGGGTCGTTGGTTCGAACCCATCTCCGCCCACCAAATTAGAAGGCATCTTGTAAAGCATAGAATAATGCGGGGTTGTAGCTCAGTTGGTTAGAGTGCCGGCCTGTCACGCCGGAGGTCGCGAGTTCGAGTCTCGTCAGCCCCGCCACTTTTTATGTCCCCATTATGGCGAGATAGCTCAGTAGGTAGAGCAGAGGACTGAAAATCCTCGTGTCCCCAGTTCGATTCTGGGTCTCGCCACCACTTGTGAATTACTGCGGAAGTAGCTCAGTGGTAGAGCACAACCTTGCCAAGGTTGGGGTCGCGGGTTCGAATCCCGTCTTCCGCTCCATGAGAGATTAAACGGGGCGGCATAGCCAAGTGGTAAGGCAGAGGACTGCAAATCCTTCATCCCCGGTTCGAATCCGGGTGCCGCCTCCACTATCGAAACGCCTCGTAGAATGTTTGGGTATTCCTCGGTAGCTCAATCGGCAGAGCGGGTGGCTGTTAACCACTAGGTTGCAGGTTCAAGTCCTGCCCGAGGAGCCAAAATTGAACAAGCGTCCTCTTTCGCAGTGGGGGAGAGGACGTTTTTTGTGGTTTTGCGTTACCCAAAGAGCAAGTAGCGAGTTTCCCCTCGGACAAAGAAAGTGCAGCGTTTTCTGCAAAAAGAGGACTGTCCCCCCCTTCTTTTATTCCGGAAAAACCGTATGCTTTTATTCTGATTCGTTTTGAGGTTATCCCTTTCTGGCAAGGGATGCTGGTGGAGAACTCTTCAAGAGGCTTTCCAGCGGAATTCTGCGTGCCTTTTCATGGATTCTGCGGAGATGGCTCTAAATTGACGGCGCAAATAAAAATAAGAATAAAATAGAACAAGGAGAATGAAAATATGAAGTTAGTGTATATTCAAAGAAAACCCTATTGGATGACCCCGGAAGGACGTTTTATCGATGTCCATGCCACATCGACTCATCAGTATGGAGGGCTCTATCTTAAGACCCCTGAAGGAGTTCGTCTCATGGAAGGGCAGAATTGCCTCTAGGGTTTAGCTTAAACAGCTTAGACTGAAAAATTTTACAAATTCCGGAAAAGCTTTACTGCGTTTCTTACAACAGTTTCCGGGTGTACGTAAGCTCCAGCCCCTTTCGAGGGTGCCGGAGCTTCTGTGTTTTTTAGGGTCCCTTTTCTTGCGATAGGCTTTCCCTTGGGAGGGTGTTACAATACGGAGAAATCGTGTATTTTCGTTTTTCCGGAGGGAAACAAGCTTCGGAAAGAAAGGAGGAAGAGAATGCAACGTTTTCTTGATATGACATATTCCGAGATTGCCGCTCTTTCGGGCCGAGAATTGCTTCAGAGTTTTCGCCTCAGCGAGGGCAGAGTCCTTTTTTCGGAAATCGTGGCACATAAAGCTCCTCTGGTGGATGGAATAAGTAATGCGGAACTTGCTGCTGCCATGGGAGCGGATTGCATTCTTCTCAATATGATCGATCCGGGGAAGCCACAAATCGCAGGGATTGCCGGCATGGAGGAGAGCGTTTTTTTCTTTGAACTTGCCTCGTTTTTAGGACGTCCCGTGGGAATTAACCTGGAGCCTTCGGATTTGGTGAACCCGGGGTATAGGGCTACTCCGGAACAAGCGCGAAGAGCCGTGGATCGAGGGGTCTCTTTTATCCTTCTTACGGGGAACCCCGCTTCCGGAGTGACCCTGGATGATATTGCCCGTTCTCTTGAGGAAATCCGAAAAACTCTTGGAGATGACCCGGTGCTCATGGCTGGAAAAATGCACCATGCGGGGGTGCTTCCCTCGGAGAAGGAGCCTTTCCTCTCGGACAAATGTATTCGTTCCTGGAGAGATGCGGGGGCGGATGTAATCCTTTTTCCGGCTCCTGGCACGGTTCCGGGAATTACGATGGAAAATGCGGTTTCCTTTGCTTCGGAGGCTCATTCCTCGGGACTCCTTGCCATGACTTCCATAGGAACCTCTCAGGAGGGGGGGAGTGCCGAAAGTCTCGCCCAGATTGCTCTGTGGTCCAAGATGTGTGGTGTGGACCTGCACCATATCGGAGATGCGGGGTATTCGGGAATTGCGGTTCCCGAAAATATTACCGCCTATTCCGTGGCCCTGAGGGGAAGGCGTCATACCTGGAGGCGTATGGGAGCTTCCATAAGGAGATAGGCGAAACGAAAGCAAGGATTCAAGGATTCCAGGATTTGGAACAAAAAAGGTCTTTTCATCTTGTGAGATGAAAAGACCTTTTTTAGCTTTTGTTATTTGGCTTTCGAAAACAAAAAACAAAAAAATTGGCAGTCCCTAGGGGATTCGAACCCCTGTTACCGGGCTGAGAACCCGGCGTCCTAGACCACTAGACGAAGGGACCGCTTACTCGCATTTGGCTGGGGAACGTGGACTCGAACCACGACTACTTGATCCAGAGTCAAGCGTCCTGCCAATTAGACGATTCCCCAAGGCCCGGAAATGATAGCATGAGTTTTTTGGAAATGCAAGTCCTTTTTGTGCTAAGATGTGATGCGAGACTTTTTTTCGATTTTTCCGTGTTTGCCGTGGTCTATGAAAGGATCTTTTGCTATTATGATAGCAAGATGATTTGTGCGAACCATGGCGGAGGAGCTCTTTCGGGAGATGTGCTCCTTCGGTTGTTCCTGTTTTTCGTATATGATACATTCTCTACATGCAAGGTCTTTCCCTTCTCTCTTTTCAGAGATCTGAAGATGCTTGAGAAAACAGAGGTGACGTATGGTGACCCATATCCGAATCCATATTTTCCTGGAGGTGCCTGTTACGTGCGTACTGTACTAAGAGAAAAGCTTCGTAAGTACCTTTCGGAACATGGAAGGGATATTTTTCAGGAACCGAAAGCACTCCGGCTTTATCTTCTTCAGGAAGAGGGCAGATTTCCTCAGGAGATCGATGGCCTTCTTCGACTGATTGAAGAAGGGTATCTCCCCCCTTTTCCGGAAGAAAAAGAACGTGAAGCTTTTCTGAAGAGAATTGTCCGGGAAATGGGCTTTTCTCCCGAAGATGCCCTTTGGTTTCTGGAATCTTGGGAAGGGGTTCGGCATATGTTGGAGGCCTCGGAAGAGCAGAACCATGTTTCCTCGGAGGACTCCGTTTCTGCCGGGGATAGTACGGCTGCGGCGGTAGGTCTTGTTCCGGCCTTTCAGATGTTTCTCGCAAGTCCGGAAACCTTTGTTCCTCCGCCTTCTTCTTCTGTCGCTCCCGGTTTGGAGTCTTTTGTAAGAGAGGCAGCTCCGGCAAAGGAGTTCCGGGAACCTGAGAACCCCTCTTCGGAGCCTCTTTCGGAAACCCCGCCGGAATTCGAGGAAGAAGCTCCTCCCGAAGCTGAAACTTCTCCAGAGGGCGAAGAGATTCTTGCTCCTTTCTCCTCTCCGGAGGAAGAAACGGAAGAACCTTTTTCGGATGCCGGGGAAATGCCTCGGGAAACCTCCGGCGCTTCTGCGGAAGAACTTCTTGAGGAGAAAGAGCTTGCTACGGATCTCCCCGAGCATTCCGGAGCTTTGCCTTTTTCGGAAGAAGAACCTCGTCCGGAGACTTCTCTCCAAGAGGAGCTACCTTTTCGGGGAATTTCTTCCGAAGAGTTGGCCCCCGCTTCCGAAGAGACGGAAGCTCCTGAAGACGATAACGAAGTGCCCGGAGTGGAGGAGCCCAAGGCGGAAGAAATTTTGCCCTTCCGGGAAGTTCCCTCCGTTCACGGAGAAATGCAGGAAGATTTCGAAGAACCTTATCCCGATTACGTGGGGTCTCGGGAGCATGCAGTCCTCTTCGACGATTCTCTTCGGCGCAAACGCATGTTCCGCCTTGCCCTGGCGGGAATCTTCGGTATTGCCGCAGCGGGAGTGGTGGGGTATACCATGTGGCGAAATACCCCGACAAATCTTCTCGAACGGGGCAGAAGCCGACTCCAGAAGGAGGATTACCCCGGGGCGGTGCAGCTTTTTAAAAAGGCTCTTCAGAAAGACGAGGATCAGCCCGAGGGGTATCGTCTTCTCGGAGAAGCTCTCTACCAGCAGGGAGAATATAAAGAGGCTCTCAAGGCCTTTGAGGAAACTATACGTAAAGTCTCTGCGGACGCCCTTCTTTACAACGATATCGCCTATGCTCAGCTCTCTTTGGGTAATCTCGAAGAAGCCACGGGATCTTTCCGTGAGGCTCTCCGGATGGTTCCCCTTTATCCTCAGGCCCAAAAAGGGCTTGGCTTGACTCATTTCCAGAAGGGGGAGCTTGGAAAGGCCGCGAAGGAACTCCAGAAAGCTCTCGATAGCCTTCCCGAGGACGGAGAAATGTTGCTTGCCCTGGGTCAGATTCATGTTCAGAGCGGAAGCCTGGATCGCGGGGAGACCCTTTTTGCAAGAGTTCTCGAGTTGGATCCGGAAAACGAGAGTGCCCGACTCGAAATGGAGGAGTTGGGCCGGGAGAAATCGTTGCAGCAGGCCCGGGAGGCCGCAAAAGCTGCGCGGCTTTCGGAATATCTCGCCGTAGGAGAAAAGCTTCTCGTGTCGGGCGATTTGGCCCCTGCCGAAGAGATATATCGCAAAGCTCTCGAGGAATCTCCTCAATCTCCGGAAGCTCGGGTGGGGCTTCTGGACGCTCTCTTGATGCAGCGTCGTTCCGAGGATGCTCAAGCTCTCGTGGAAGAGGCACGAAATATGCAGAAGGGGACGCTCCCTGAAGATTTCCTTCACTATCTTGAGCAAACCTTGAGTTCCTACCAGCGGGCAGAGGAAGAACGGGCAGCCCGCCATAAGGCCTATGATATGGCTATTGCCAGGGCTTCGGAAATGCGGGAGCAGAGCCGGATGGAAGGAGCTCTTGCGGCTTATCGGGGAATTCTCGAGGAAGAAGAGTATCCTCCGGCCTATCTTGGATTGGCCCGCACGCTGGCAAAGGCAAAGGATTATAAGGGAGCTCTCGAGGCGTACGAACGCTGTGAAATCCTTTTCGACTCCTCTCCGGAATTTTCCGAGAAGCTGCAAGGGGAAATAGAAGGAGTCCGTACGGACCTGGCCAGGCAGGAGCTTGCGGAAGAACTGGGAGGGCTTTACTCCAGGGCGAGAACTCTGGAGCGTCAGGGTAAACGTGAAGAGGCACGCAAACTTTACGAAGCGATTCTTCGCCGGGATAACTCTTACAGCAGAGCCCGAAGACGTCTGGAGAGACTTGCTCAGACTTCGGAAGAGGCCGGGCCGGAAGGCTCCGCCGCGGGAGGAGCTTCGAAGGCTGGAGCTGAAAGCCCCGGGGAACCTCCGGAATGGCTTGTGCTTCCCGATGGGCAACCTGCACATCTGAAAATGGAGATTGAAAACGAACGGCTGGATCTTCGAAAAAGCCCGCTTCCGGAAATTCAGGATTCCTTTTCCCGGAAATCGGAAAACCTTTTCCCGGGAATTTCCTCGGAAGCGGAGGCGAAAGAAGAGAGCCCTTCTTTTCTTGTGGAAAAAATCTTCATCCAGGCGAATATCTTTGCCAGGCAAGGCCATTACGGAGAGGCGGAGAAGCTTTATCGAAAGGCTCTGGATCGGGCACCTCTCCGGGGTGATATCCGGCATAACCTCGCATGGGTTTTAGGAATGCAAGGGAAAACCCGGGGAGCTTTCAAGGAATTCCGCCAGGCTTTATTGCAGATGGGCCCTAACTCTGCCACGTTTTACAACTTGGCATATCTCTATTTTCAACAACAGGACGAGGCGCGTGGTTTCCGGGCTTTAGAACAGGCTCTCGGGGCCCCGGAAAATTCCGGCGGAGCAAGGTTGTTTCGTTTTCCCCAAATACCTTTTCCCCTTTCGGTGAAAGAAAAAAATGCCTCTCCTTCCGGCGAATCGCTGAAACGGGAGGAAACATTGCCGGGAAATCGAGATGATAGTGCTCAGGCAGAAAATCTTTCCCGGGACCTTCTGGAAAAATCCTCGAAACTTAATCCTCGGAAGGCTTCTCTTTACGAAGCTCTCATTTTATGGGGAGAGCGTATGGATGCAAGGGCTGCGATGTGTGGAGAAAAAAATGCCTCTTCTCCCGGAGAGGCCCGGGGGCTATCCCTTGTAGGACACGCTCTCTGTTCTCGGGGGGAGTATGAAGAGGCCAGGGCTTTTCTTGAATCCTCTTTGAAGAAAAATCCCGGAAAGGGAATAACCTATCTTCTTCTTGCTCAAGCGTCGAAATCCTCGGGGAATATGGATCTTGCCCGGAAAGCCATGCTTGTAGCGGCCATGTATGGGGTATAATGCTTCTCTGGGAAAGCTCATTTTCCCGGAAAGAGATGTACAGAACAATTTTGCGATGAAAGATGTGGAAATGTAAATGTACGGGAACAATCTTATGGAGTGGGCCCTAAGGCTCAGATACCGTATGAAATGAACGGGGTGGTGATGGAGGAATGGATTTGCAACAGGGCCTGGGGGAATGGCGGGATCGTTATATCGCTTCCTATAGTTTGTATCGGGATTATACGAAGAGGCTGGAACATTTGGTACAGGATCTGCTGGAGCAGATCGATCTAGACCTTTTCCATATTGAAAGCAGCACCGAAAGCATCGATAATTTTGTGGAGCGCTTGAGAAACTCCGAGGGAGAAGTGGGTTCTCTGGAGGAAATTCCCGATTTGAGCTGTATTCGGGTTATTCTGTACTTCGCGGAGGATTTGGAAAAAGTATCCCGCTTGGTGGAAGAGGAGTTTACCGTCTATCCTCTTCAGTCGGTTCCCTTCGATGATCTCCGGGATCCCGATGCTTACGGGTATCGCTCCGTTCGTTTTGCCGTAAGCCTTTCCCCTGAGCGAAGTTCTCTCCGGGAATGGCGTAAATATGGCCCTCTCAGAGGAGAGATCCAGATACGCACCATTCTTCAGAATGCCTGGGCCACCATTACGAAAAAACTTCCCTATGAAGAGGTGCAGCGTTCCAAGAGCGGGCTCAAGAGAAAGCTTTCCCGGATGAGTGCCCTTCTGGAAGAGGCTGATGAAGGATTTCTCACGGTCTGGGAATTCCTTCGGGAAGGTTCCGTTCCCGAAGAGGGGAACTTCTCTTCGAGAACTTCCGGAAGCGTTCCGGCCTCTCAGGGGAAACCGACCCCCGTCTCTCTTCCCATGACGGAAGAGGCCTTTTCCAACTGGGAGACCGTTAACGAGAACAGGCTTTCCCGGTGGCGTAACCTGGCGGAGGAAGTGGGCTATCCCTTTACGGAGCTTCCCCCGGATTACCAGAAGGAGAGCCGCAGGAACCTCATGAACCTTCTCCGGGCATCGGGAATCGAAACCATGCAGGATTTCAGCTCTTTCCTAGAGGGACTGGAACGTACCGGCGAAGGGCGGGCCCACCTGGAAGCTATCAAAAAATCCTTTGAAGGGGAGCTTCAATCCTGGCGGTTGGATATCTGGTCCGTGCTCTTCTTGGTTATCCTGAATTCCCGCTGGGCCGTTCTTCAGAGTAAGGATTTGGCAAGCCTGGGGATCAAGGATGCCACGGAGCGCATCAAGGGCGTTACGTCCTGACCTCGGGTAAAAGAAACGATTTTTTCGGCAGAGAAGGTGAGCCCTCTCTTGTCCATGAAAAAAGAAAGTTCCATTGCGCCACGTAAAAGAAAGCGGCATCCAGACAGGGGGGGATTGGGTTTCCTCCCTTGTTCTTTTTAGAACGAGATGGCAATTCGTTTCGTAGGAAGATTCGAAGAAATTTTCGGAGGGAAGAAAGATATGGAGGAGCTGCAGACAATGCGTACCAGGATTCTTGAGGTGGTGGAAGCCGGCAAAAAACGGGGGCTTCTTCGGTTGGAGCAAAATTTTTTTCGAGTAGCCGGAGGAGGGCAGCCCGGAGATCGGGGGAAACTGGAAGGCGAAGATTTCCGGGCCCGGGTTGTGGATTGTCGCCATGCCGAAAAGGGAGTCGTGGTGGAAGTGGCTTTTGAAAAGGGTTCTCCCCGGGAAGGCCTGGAAGTTTGGGGCGCTCCGGATCTGGAAGTACGCCGCCGATACTCCCGAATGCATTCGGGAGAGCACATTCTTTCCAGGATACTGGAAAATTCTTTAGAGGGCCTGCATGTCTATAAGGTGGCCATTGGGGAGGATGAGTCCTCGGTATCCTTTACCTATCACGGTGACATAGACTGGGAGATCCTTTTTTCCGCAGAAGAAAAAGCCCGGGAGATCATCTCTCGGGATCTTCCCGTAACGATACGGACCCTTTCTCGGGAGGAGGCGCAACAACTTCCTTCCCTGAAAGCGAATTGGGACCGCATCGAGGATACTGCCATCCGGGTGGTGGAAATTCCCGATTTCGATTGTATCGCCTGTTCTGGAAGCCACGTATCTTCCACCGCAGAGGTGGGGGATCTGTTGATAACGGGATACAACGGTTCTTCCCCGGAATGGTCGCTGAAATTTCGCGTTGAGGGCTCTACGGTGGAACGGGAATACGGCCGTATCATGAGGCGCCTGGTTCGGCACATTGGCTGTGCTCCGGAAAAATTGGAGCAGGTGGTATTGAAAATGCAGGAAGAAAAGGAGGAGCTCTCCCGGCTCCTCGGAAAAACTCGAAACTATCTTTCCTTTCCCTGGGAGAAAGAACCCTTGGATGAAAGCAGCTCCCTCCACTGGATTGTTCTGGCCGGAGTTCCCAGGGATATGGTGGCCCCCGATGTGAAACGGCATATCTCTTCCTGTCCTGGCGACGTGGTCCTTGCGCTGCTACCCCGGGAGGAGGGAAAGAGCGATTTTCTTCTTGCCCGGGGAGAAAACTCTCCTCTGGATTGCCGGGAATTGCTACGAGACCCCTCCCTGGGTGCGCGAGGAGGAGGTGCTTCCGAATGGGTTTCCGGAGTGGCGGAAAAGAGCACTCCCGAAACCTGGAAAAAGCTTCTTCACAAATTCGCTGCGGCGGATTCCAGGGATTCCTGAGATGAAGCCATACCGGAAAAGAGCTTCTTCATGACTTCCCTCAAAGGTATACCGGAGCCTCCGGATTTAGATCGTCTTTTTGCTCCCCGAAGTGTGGCGTTCATCGGTGCTTCTCCTTCCCGGGAGAAGATTGCGGGACGTTCTCTTCCCCTTCTTTTGGAGCATGGTTATGAAGGCAGGGTGTATCCCGTAAATCCGAAATACGATTCTCTCGAAAATGTGCCTTGTTTCTCCTCGGTGGAAGATCTTCCGGAAATTCCGGATGTGGCTTTCCTCTCCCTTCGGGCCCCTTTGATTCCCTCCGCTTTGGAATCCTGTGTCCGGAAAAAGATTCCCTTCGGAGTCGTTCTCAGTGCGGGATTTGGAGAGTGCGGCAACATGGCACTTCAGGAGGAAATATTGCATGTCGCCCAAAAAGGCAACCTTCGGATTCTCGGCCCGAATTGCCAGGGATTTGCCTATTTCCACTCCAAAACCTACCTCTCCTTTTCCACCTCCCTCAAAGGACGTTCCGTGGAACCCGGAGGCATTGCCTACGTCTCTCAGAGCGGGGCCTTCGGTTTTTCCACCTTCGCTTCGGCCGTGGAGAGGGGCGTTCGTTTCCATTCCGTCATTACCACGGGGAACCAGGCGGATCTCGATGTGGTGGACGTGGCTCGGTACCTTCTCAGAGATGCTCGAATTTCCGCCATTCTGCTCTATCTGGAAGGTTTGCGCCCCGGCGAGGGAGAGCGGTTTGTGGAAATGGTTCAGGAGGCCCATGAAAGAGGCATTCCCCTGGGAGTTCTCAAGGCTGGTAACGAAAGCGGCGCGGGAGAAGTGGTGCAAAGCCATACGGGAACCTTTACGGGGGAGAGCCAGGTGTGGAAAAGCCTCTTTCGGCAGTACGGAGTCATTCCCCTGGAGGATGCTCAGGATATCGCAGATATGGGATTGCTTCTGGAAACCCGGCGGAACCTCGGAGGAAAAAGGGTGGGGATCTGCACCACCTCGGGAGGAGCGGGTATTGTAACCACCGATTGTTGCGTCTCCCGGGGGCTCGAAGTGCCCCGGCTTTCGGAAAAACTTCGGCGCCGTATAGAGCCCTATATTCCCATATACGGATCTTCGAAAAACCCCGTGGATGTAACCGCCCAGATTATGGAAGAGCCCGAAGGGTACATTTCATGCCTCCAGGCACTGGCGGAATCCGGGGAAGTGGATATGCTCCTGGCGGTACATACCATGCTTTCCCAATCCTCCGCAGCCAAGCTGACGGATCAGCTTATCTGGCTATGGAACAACTCTTCTTTTCCGCTGGGATGCTGTTGGCTTACGGATGATCTTCACGGATCGGAGGCGCGCAAGAAAATACGGGAAGCCGGTATCCCCCTTTTCCGAAGTCCTCGAAGCATGGCTCGTGCCTTCGGGGCTCTTGCGAAATGGCGCGTTCTGGAACGGGAAGATGCTTACGTCAAATTGGAAGGACAGCGCCCCCGCCTTCCGGATCTTGCAGAGGAGCCCACGGAATACGAGGCGAAAAAGATTCTTCGACACTACTCCGTTCCGGTTACCCGGGAGTATCTCTGCTCCAACCTTCGGGATGCCATGGATGCGGCGGAAGATTTGGGATGGTTCGTGGCGTTGAAAATCATCTCTCCCCAAATACCTCACAAGAGCGAGGCTGGCGGGGTGGTTCTGAACATCCGGGGAGAGGAACAGCTTCGAAACGCTTACGGAAGGATTCTCGAAAAAGCCCGGCTTTACAGCCCCCGGGCGGAGATCCGAGGAGTCTTGGTACAAGAAATGGTGCCTCAAGGATTGGAGTGCATGGTGGGAATGCGAAGGGATCCCATCTTCGGGCCCATCGTTCTTCTCGGCCTGGGAGGAATCTATACCGAAATCCTCTCGGATGTTTCCATACGCCGGGCTCCCATAAGCCCGGAAACGGCGCTCCACATGATGTACCATCTTCAGGGGTACCCCCTTTTACGGGGGGATCGAGGACAGCCTCCCCGGGATACCGAGGCCCTCCAAAAATTGTTGTTGCAGATCGCGAACCTTGCCTTGGTGGAAGACTCTTTGGAAGAGCTTGATTGCAATCCCGTATTCCTCTTTCCCCGGGGGGAGGGGCTTGTGGTGGCGGATGCTTTTATGCGAAGGAGGAAATGATATGAAGCTTCTCGGTTGTTTTCTCATGGGCTATCTTTTCGGATCTTTTCCTACCGGACTTTTGCTGGTGCGTATGCTCCGGGGAGAGGATATCCGGAATTACGGATCCGGAAACATCGGGGCTACCAACGTGGGGCGTCTCTTGGGAAAGCCTGCGGCCATAGGAGTGGCTCTGGCGGATATGATAAAGGGGGGGCTCGGAGTACTTGCGGCCCGTCTCATGGGGATTACCGATCCCGGGCTTCTTGCCCTGGTGGGATTCGCGGGAGTTTGTGGGCATAACTTTCCGGTCTGGCTTCATTTTCGGGGGGGCAAGGGGGTGGCTACTTCCTTCGGAGTTTTTTTCTTTCTGGGAGTAGCATTGCAGCCTTCGGGAGGCATTCTCTGGCTTGGAGCGCCCCTGGGAGGGCTTCTCTGGTATCTTCTGCTCAAAACTACCCGTTTCGTCTCTCTTTCCTCCATCGTTTCGGTTCCTTCCATGGCTCTTATTTTCCGCCTCCTGGGAGCTCCCTGGGAGTATTCCTGTCTTGCTTTGGCTTTGGGGGGGCTTACCATGTTTCGTCATTCCCAGAATATCCGCCGCCTTTTGAACGGCACGGAATCCAGAGTGGGGGAGAAAAAAAAGGAACCCTCTTCGCCTCGGTAGGAAGATTTTCCCCATGCACCGGGAAAACTTTTGAAGAAGGGGTGTCAATCGAAATCAGGAGAGCTTCGGGAATGTGCCGGAACTCTCCTGAACTGTTTTTCGGAACTGTAGGAAGGAAATTTTTGCCCGGGATGATTATTGACTTTTATTGACCAAATGGCTATAATAGCCGCAGAAAAAAGTGAACTATCAAAGGTCAAAGGAGGCCTTGTCATGCCGAGCTTGACAAGAATAATCGAGCAGTATATTCAGGATCTTCTGGAGGAACAGGACTCCGAAGCCCTATCTTTGCGGCGTAAGGAGCTGGCGGAACGTTTCGGTTGTGTTCCCAGCCAGATCAATTATGTTCTGGGAAGCCGTTTTACGCCGGAAAGAGGCTTTATTGTGGAGAGCCAGCGTGGGGGGCACGGATATATCCGTATTACCCGCATTCACTATGCGGATCCCGCAGAAAAAATCAAGGATCTCGAAGAATGGATAGGCAGCAGTATTTCGGAGCAGGATATCCGGCGGGTGCTCTCTACGCTTCGTCATCGGGGGCTTCTCAATAAAAGGGATCATCTGCTTATCGAAGTGGCCTTGCGGTATCTCGAGGAGCAATGCCGCACGGAATTCGAGGTTTCTCCCTTTAAAAAAAGTGTCATGCAGGCGGATTTGCTCAAACGCTTCCTTCGCAGCCTCGTGCTTATGTAGCTCGGGAAGGGAGATCTTAATTATGAAATGCAGCTATTGCGGTAAACGGGAAGCGGAGCTTCATATACGAGCCGTGGTGGACGGAAAAGTTCAGGAGTTCCATTTTTGCAGGGAATGTGCCCGAAAGCTTCGGGAAGGTTTTCTGCTTCCCGGATTAGCTTCCTCGGTTCCCATCAACGAGCTCGCTCAGGCGGTGGGAAGTTTTTTGGACGGTTTTACTTCGGAGGAGGAGAAAGAAAATTTGCCTCGGCACGGAAAGAAGCCTTCCCGGGAGGAGACACCGCTTTTTCTTCACGGAAGATGCCCCCAGTGCGGTTGTGACGAGGAATGGTTCGCCATGACCAAGTTCCTCGGCTGTCCTTCCTGTTACAACGCTTTTCGGGAGGATATCCTGGAATATCTCAAGAAGGAACAGAAGGGGGATCTTCACGTGGGTTCCACTCCCTCCTGGTATTACGATGAAGAAGAGGAAAATCCCTCCGTGGAAATTCGAAAACTGGAAGAGGATTTGCGCCGTCTCGTGAGAGAGGAGCGCTACGAAGAAGCGGCGGAGTTGCGGGATCGCATACGAAGCCTTTCTTCTCTAACGGAGAATACCCCTCATGAGTGACATCCTTTCGTGGCGTTTGGCCTGGCTTCTGGATAGCCCTTCTCTGGGAGGGAGCGTGCTTGCCACGAAAGTGAGGCTTCGCCGGAATTTGAGCCACCTTCCTTTTCCTCCCCGAGGAGATGCGGAGGATCTCGAGGCTCTGGCGGATCAGGTAAAAGGGATTCTTCGACGATCCTCTCCTCTCCCGGAATATCTTGTCCTTCCGGTGAGCCAGCTTGGGGAAATGCAAAAAGGGCTTCTCGTGGAATGCGGCCTTGGGGAGCCCTCTTTTTTTGAAGGAGCGCCGGGGAGGCTTTTGGTGTACAGCGAAACCGGAGCCGATTCTCTTCTTGTAAACTACGAGGATCATCTGACAATCCAGGTCTTGCTGGGAGGTCTTGCCCTTCCTTCCGCCTGGGAGGAAGCGGCGGCGGTGACCTCGGGATTCGAGCATCTGGGATTTGCTTTTGATCATGAATTAGGGTATCTTACTGCTTCTCCCGGAACTGTAGGGACTGCTCTTCAGGCTTCGGTGCTTTTGGATCTTCCCGCCCTGGAGATGACCCGGCAGAGCAAGCTGCTCGTGCGTATGTGTGCTCAGAGAGGATGTCTCTTGCGCAGATACGCGAGTCGGGGGGAGGCTCCTCTGAGGAGCAGCCTCTTCGTTCTCTCCAACGAAAGAACCCTCGGGAAAAGGGAAGAGGAGATCCTTGAAGAGCTTCGGGAACTTACGGTGGATATTGTGGCCCGGGAACAGAAGGCCATTTCGAAACTTCGCCAGGGAGGAGGCTCCTCTCTGGAGGATAAACTTTGGCGATCCTTCGGCATGATGCGTTATGCTCGGTACGTGGATTTCGAGGAAGCTCTCTTTCATCTTTCTCTTCTCCGTATGGGCATGTCTTTCGGAGGTCTTCCCGCAATTTCTCACGGGGATTGGAAGCGTTTGCTGCTTCACATACATCCCATGCATATTCGGGCATGGAGTTCCGAAAGGGGAATTCCTGCGGGAGAACATGAGGTTCGAGCCTATCGCATACGCCAGGCTCTGAAAAACACGGAGTCTCCGAAAAATCGACAGGAAAAAGCGTAAAAAACGCTGGCGGAGCATTTTAGGAATATAAGGAATTTTCTGCGGAATTTCCGGTAAAAACCTTGTCTGCGAGCCTACGAAGAAAATAGTAAGGAGTTAAGAATAATCATGTGGCAATTTTTTACGGAACGAGGAAAACGGGTGGTCCAATTGGCCCATCGGGAAGCCCTGGAGCTGGGGCATGATGTAATAGGAACGGAGCATCTTCTCCTCGGTCTCATCGTGGAAGGGGAGGGGGTTGCTGCCAAGGTGCTCTTGCAATCCGGCCTCAGCGTGGAGGAGCTTCGGCAGCGTATCGTGGATTCCGTAGGGCGGGGGCGCCCCAAGGATAGGCCTCTCGATCTGCCCTTGAGCCCCAGGGCCAAAAGAGTGCTGGATTTGGCCATGCGGGAAGCCCGGAATATGAGTGTCAACTACGTAGGCACCGAACACATTCTCTTGGGGCTTCTCGAAGAAGGTGAGGGAATCGCGGCTCAGATTCTTACAAGTGCGGGTTTTGATCTGCAAAAGGTTCAAAAGGAAGTGGTGGAAATTCTCAGCCGGGGGGATGGAGGAGATTCCCCCGTTTCGGAAGTTCCCGGAAGCACCCGGGAAGAGCGGAAGAGCAAAACCCCCATTATCGACCAGTTGAGCATGGATCTTACGGATATGGCGGAAAAGGGAGAGCTCGATCCTGTGGTGGGACGCTCCCGGGAAATAGCCCGGGTTATGCAGATCCTCTCCCGGCGTCGTAAGAACAACCCCGTACTTATTGGAGATCCCGGAGTGGGAAAGACGGCTATCGTGGAGGGACTTGCCCAGAGAGCGGTTTCGGGGGATCTCCCCGAGGGACTTCGGAACAAACGGGTGGTCCTTCTAAATGTAGGTAATCTCGTGGCGGGTACCAAGTATCGGGGCGAGTTCGAAGAGCGCATGCGCAAAATGGTGAAGGAGCTTCGGGAGACCCGGGACGTGATTCTCTTTATCGACGAAATTCATACCATCGTCGGTGCCGGAGGGGCCGAAGGAGCGGTGGATGCTGCGAACATTCTCAAACCCAGTCTTGCCCGGGGAGAATTTCAGGTTATCGGAGCCACCACTCTGGATGAATACCGGAAACACATCGAAAAAGACGCTGCCCTGGAGCGCCGTTTTCAGCCCGTTATGGTCTCCGAGCCCGGAGTGGAGGATACCGTGGAAATTTTGCGCGGGCTTCGGGACGCTTACGAAGCCCATCACCGGGTGCAGATCGAAGACGAGGCCCTGGAGGCGGCGGCCCGGCTTTCAGAGCGTTACATCACCGAGCGTTATTTGCCCGATAAAGCCATAGACTGTATCGATGAGGCAGCGGCCCGGGCGCGGCTTGCCACCATGGAGCCCCCGGAGGATCTCAAAAAGATAGAACGGGACCTGGAAACTTTTCGCAAAGAAAAGGAATGCGCCGTGGCGGAACAGGAGTTCGAAAGAGCCGCTCGTTTCCGCGATCAGGAACGCAAGCTTTCGGAGCTTCTCGAAGAGCGTCGGAATCAGTGGCAGGTGGAACGGACTTCGGAGCCTCCTGTAATTGGAACGGAAGAGATAGCGCAAATCGTGGCGGAATGGACGGGTATTCCGGTGGTGCGGATGACGGAAGAAGAAGCTGCCCGGCTTCTGCGTATGGAAGAGGAGATTCACAAACGTCTCATCAACCAGAAAAGCGCCGTAAGTTCCGTGGCCCGGGCGATTCGAAGGGCCCGGAGCGGTCTTAAAGATCCCCGGCGTCCCGTGGGGAGTTTCCTCTTTCTCGGGCCTACCGGTGTGGGGAAGACAGAGCTTGGGCGAGCCTTGGCGGAATTTCTTTTCGGAAGTGAAGAGGCCATGATACGCTTCGACATGAGCGAATACATGGAACGGCACGAGGTGGCCAAGCTCATCGGCGCTCCTCCGGGATACGTGGGACACGAAGAGGGGGGGAAACTTACCGAAGCGGTGCGTCGCCGCCCCTATTCGGTAATTCTCTTCGATGAAGTGGAAAAAGCGCACCCCGATTCCTTCAATGTCCTTCTGCAAATATTGGAAGAAGGGCGCCTCGTGGATGGACAGGGGCACGAGGTGGATTTCCGAAATGCGGTAATCGTGCTTACCAGCAACGTGGGAGCGGAGCATACCATGAAAGGGCGGAGCCTCGGCTTTTCCCCCCAGGATGGAGTGGATGGGGACTGGCCCCGGACAGAAAAACGATTGCTGGACGATGTGA
>DAIPKP010000142.1:0-3689 GCA_036769705.1 Synergistaceae bacterium | reverse complement strand
AGAGCAAAACCCAAAAAAAGAATTACAAAAGGCCTTCCAAACACCGGGATTTGCTTGGATAAAGATTTCAGATACTCAGCACATCCACCAAATCCATCAGCTCCGGAGGGAGCTCCTTTTTCCGCTCCCAGGCCACGGAAAGAGGAGAAAGGGCGAGATCTCCCTTTATGCTTCCCACCATAACGCCCTTCTGCCCTTCCAGCAAAGCCTTCACCGCAAAGGCCCCCATGCGGGAACCCAGCACCGCATCCGCCACGGTGGGAGCACCACCCCGCTGAATATGCCCCAGTACGGTAATGCGAAATTCGAACCCTGTCTTATTCTGGAGCTTGGCCGCCAGCTCCTGAGCTCCCATGGCACCCTCCGCCACCACCACCAGGGAATGGGTTTTCCCCCGGTGCCGGGTACTCTGAAGTTTGCTGCAGAGCTCTTCGATATTTACGGGACGTTCGGGAATCACGACCCACTCCGCTCCCCCCGCCACCGCCACGTAGAGAGCCAGGCATCCCGAATGGCGCCCCATGACCTCCACGATAAAAAGGCGCTCGTGGCTGCTGGCGGTATCCCGCAGTTTTACCACCGCATCCAGGGCGGTATTGGCGGCGGTATCGAATCCCAGGGTGATGTCGGTTCCCGCAATATCGTTATCGATGGTTCCGGGAATGCCCACCACGGGGAATCCCTTCTTGGCAAGCTCCCAGGCTCCCCGAAAGGATCCGTCCCCGCCGATGACCACCAGGCCATGGAGATCGTATTCTCCCAGGCGGGAAAGGCCTTCGTTGATACCCTCGGGGCGTTTGAACTCCTCGCACCGGGCGGTACGCAGAAAAGTGCCTCCCCGATGGATGATACCTCCCACAGAGCTCACCGAGAGGGGAATGATGTCCCCTTCGAGAAGCCCTTCATATCCCCGGCGGATTCCCACCACTTCGAGATCGTTATAGATGGCGGTGCGCACCACGCTACGGATGGCGGCGTTCATGCCCGGAGCATCGCCGCCGCTGGTAAGCACTCCGATACGCTGCAGTTTGCTGTTTTCCATTCTTCAGGCTCCTTTACGTCAGATACGCCAGGGATGGTGAAAAACCCGGAATCATGCACGAGACCTCCATAGATTTCAAGGGGGAAAACACCGGAGAAACTCTCAAAAATCAGGCTTCTTCGAACCGTGGCATCGGATCGGATTGGATCGGCGCTCTCCCGATCAGTTCGCCTCCTGCCGGGCGAATTCCCGGATCTCCTCTTCGGAAAAGCCCGTGATCTTCTCGATGGTGGGCAGAGGTATTCCCTCCCGAAACATGGAAACCGCAAGGGTAATACGTTCCTCCCGGCGGCCTTTCTGCATGCCTTCCTCTATGCCTTTCTGCATGCCTTCCTGTATGCCTTTCTGCATGCCTTTACGTTCCATAAGACTAATGTACATATTGCCCTCCTCCTTTTGCTGTTCCAGTTTAGCCTCGACATTTTTAAACCATACCATCATAATCGGCATGGCTTCCTATCCAGAACCAAAGGATGACATTTTTCCGAGAAGGATAAGCAACGCCTAAAGCTCGATAACGGAGCCCCACCCGCACCGACCAAAGTTTTCCTATCTTTTTAAAATGCAACGACGGATGTCCCGGTTCGGAACGCAGCAGCAAAAAGCTTTTATCTGCCCGGGCTTGAACTTCTCCGGGTAAAGCATTATAAAGCTCCCAAAACTGAGGAGTGGTAAAATGCTCTAAAGGGGTTTGCATCGATCGTTTGCAACGGATTTAGAAGCTACTTCCATCATCTTTCTCAATGGATCGGAGCACTGATCTTTGAGTAGCTGGGCATCCCACCGCTCTTCTTCATATGCGGCAAACCATGATGAAAACTCTCTCAGATCTTTTTCGCCCAGCGAAGAAACCGCCTCTTTAAGCTCCGCCACTTTTATCATGGTATATACACCTCCTCAAAAACACTCCTCTTCGCCCTCGGAAATCGGCACTCTCCCGATCAGTTCGCCTCCTGCCGGGCGAATTCCCGGATCTCCTCTTCGGAAAAGCCCGTGATCTTCTCGATGGTGGGCAGAGGTATTCCCTCCCGAAACATGGAAACCGCAAGGGTAATACGTTCCTCCCGGCGGCCTTTCTGCATGCCTTCCTCTATGCCTTTCTGCATGCCTTCCTGTATGCCTTTCTGCATGCCTTTACGTTCCATAAGACTAATGTACATATTGCCCTCCTCCTTTTGCTGTTCCAGCTCCTGTTCCCATTCCTGCCATACCTGAGGATCCTTTATGTGGGTGATTCCCTCGATGAACCAGAGGAGCCACAGTTTCTCATCCCGGCTCCATCCCCGCTCGTTCAGAATATGCAGCATGGTTTTCATGTAGATCAGCTTACGGGCATCCTGTCTTCTGTGTTTCCACGCTTGAATTCCCGCATAATGAGCCAGGTCGAAAGGATTGTCGCTCTTTTGCAGGGACTCTTCGTCCCCTTCATAAATTTTAAAGACCGGGTATTCGTAGAGCACCTTGGCCCCGAACTTTTCCCAGAGGTAGAGCCCCTTTTCCTGTTCTTTTCCGATGGGTTGGGTCAGAAGGGCCAGGCCCATGACGGAGCGGTTGTACCGACCTTCCAGAAGGCAACGGTACCGATGCATCCGAAGAGGAAAATTCTCCCGCCCTCCCCGACCCTGCACCTCCGCATGAAGCAGAATCCAGGCGCTTTCTCCGGTGACAAGGGGAACATCCGCAAGAATATCCACGAAACGCCCGCCGTCGGGCTCTCCTTCGGTATACTTTCGCGTATATCGGGCAAGGCGGCGGAGCTCTTTATCCAGAAAGGCCACGGAGCGGTTCGTATCCACCATTTGAGCCATTTCCGGAAGGGCGGAACGCAGCATGGGAAGAAAGAAGGCGGTGAGCATATCTTTCCAGAGAGAGTCGTCAAACTTGCTCTCCGAGGAAGGTGCGTGCTCACTCTTCTTCCGATTATCCTGGTTTTTTTTGCTCCCCTTCATCCTTGGCATACCATAACACTCCTATTCGTTCGCCTCCTGCCGGGCGAATTCCCGGATCTCTTCTTCGGAAAAGCCGGTATCGGTGCATGCACAGGAAAGGCTCTTCTCACCCCTCTGCCAGAACAAGTATAGCACCGCTCTGTAAAAGGGGACAACCAAGAGGAAAGTATAGTGGGAGGCCTCCACTTTCCCAACGATCTTTGCGATATCAGATAAACCATGGGCTCATCCCTGACGTGTTTTTTGCATGTCCGATTTTCTTCTTGCAAAAAACAGCAAATGTTCAAGCATGATTCTCTCCCCAGTTCACCTGCTGCCGGGCAAACTCCTAAATCTTCCCTTCCCGTAATAGAAAACGAAAACGCCGGGAAACCGGGATAATGATAATCCGGGTTTCCCGGCGCTGCGGAAATAAGCGGGTGAATTTGCTGTCGCACGGGGAAGGAGATCTTCGGCACAAGGCAAAGAGGGGTATGCCGCTCCAGGGAGATTATTTACTCCGTCTGGTTCTGGAGCTCGTCCATACGTTTCTGCACTTCCAGAAGTTCTTCGTAAATGCCTTTGAGTTCGTCTTCGAGCTCCACCTTGCGGCTGTTGAGCTTCTTGGTGCGCTTCAGAAGGCGGTCGATTTCGAACTGCCGCATGGCCTTGCCGGAGAAGAGCTTTTCCGGGTTGTCCTTGTAGATGTCCCAGAAGAA
>DAIPKP010000043.1:0-21607 GCA_036769705.1 Synergistaceae bacterium | reverse complement strand
GCGTGCTCCAACGGGCCTAGAATCCCACTACTTTAGTGGTGGGAGTATGTCAAGGTAGCGCTTATGTCTTGCCTGTGTTATGCTCACCCGTAAGGGCAGATGCATACGAATATGTCTCGCAGGAGGTGAATGTGCTATGGAAAAAAAACGAGATTCCCATGATGAGGTTCGTATCAGCGAGATCTTGCGGGCCATGGAAAAGCCGGCGTATCCTGAATATATCCAAAAGACGGTAGAGCAAATTCAGGGATGGATGTCCACTGCCCTTGAAGGAGAGGATTTTCTCGGCGATGATGATGTTTTTGGAGCTTTGGAACGTCGTTTTGGAATGGAGCCGGAACACTTTTTCTCTCAAATGGAATGGTTGCATTCTTATGCGGATGTAATCCCTTCGATTCAACCTTCTGAAGGGAAGGAAAACGCTGTAGTTATTGCTATCGCTCCTATGGATATAGAAGAAGGGTTGCGGTTGGCTATCGACCATGCAGCGGTTTTCTCCTCGGATACATGTAAACGTGTCTGGATTCTTACGGACAATTGGGTATTGGGAGAATGTTTCCGCTATCAACCGCACGTACAGGTTCTCAAAAAACGCGGAGTGGAATTCCATTATATTTTGGTTACTCCTTGGGGTTGGACAGAAATTCCCTTTACAAAAAGTCTTGGTAACAGACAGATCCCCTGGCTTGGCAATGATGAAGGAGATGCTCCTAATTCAGGGTATCCTTCGGGGCCTCACAAAGGAAGGCGGGGGCGCGAAGATAAGAATGGCTAATCTTTTTCTGAAAAACTTCTGATTCTTTAATAGTAGGCCAATAAGAAAGCCCCTGGAAAGATGTTTTTGCCAGGGGCTTTCTTGCTATGTTTTTTCTGAGAAGGAAAAATTTATCCGCCGCTTATCATATGGACTACCTGCACAGTAGCTTGATCCGGTACTTTAAAGGTCTTGAAATCATTTCGCGGAACCGCCACATCATTCACCCATACCGCAAGCATGCGGAAGGTAAAATTTTTCTTGTCGAGAATATCCTGAATCGTGATTCCTTCAAACCACGTCATGGATTCTCCGTTTACCCGGATCATGAAGCTATTCGAGCTCGTCTTCCGGGCGGCTGTATTTTTCTACC
Organism: Synergistaceae bacterium; assembly: GCA_036769705.1. Classification (GTDB taxonomy): domain Bacteria; phylum Synergistota; class Synergistia; order Synergistales; family Aminiphilaceae; genus DAIPKP01. Next base: position 20,480 of record DAIPKP010000043.1, on the reverse strand, counting down.
ACCGCTACGACTTCGGGGTAATCCATACCAAGCTCTTTGAGTTTTTTTACTGTAGGAATTCCCTTGGCATTCCATCCCCGGCGTTTGTAAACAGCTTTTTTCAACTCCAGCCACTGTCCCCAACGTTTTTCATAAAGTTTGGCAATTTTCTCTTCCGTGGGCATTCCTTCGGGGTTGAAACCAAACTCTTTGAGCTTCCCGTCGTAATATTCTTTCCGCGCATCCCATTCATCCGGAAAGACGGGGCCCATGGCGCGCATGGGAATAGTGTGTTCCGCATTTCCCTTTTTCATGCGAACGTTGAAAACTCTCTGGAAGTTATAAACCCTTTCCGACTGAAGAATAAGATCTTCCTTGGTGACGTTTTTACCTGTAACAGCGTTAAAGACATCCACATAATTCTGCACATGCTCGGGAACCTTGGCAGCATCCTGAGGGCGATAACGATAGGAGTTATCCGCAGGCTCCACGTCATTCCAGGGAAGTTTGCAAAGTCCTGTGAGAGAGAACCAAGTACGGAAGACAGGGAAATAGTGGAGTGCATCTGCTTTGTCTTCAAAAGTGGGAAGCTGCTTGTTCACCATGTCCATGAAGATGAGCCAGGCTTCATCATGCTGGGGTCCTTTGAGAGTAAGGTAATAACCTCCCCATTGCGCGACAGATTCCTTGGGAACATACTCCGAAGTTTCAACTCCCTGGCCTTCCATGCCGATTTTTTCCATAACGTTTTTGTCTGCCCCGTATTTATCGGCAAAGATACTCTTCATTCGTTTGATACCCTGGCCTACGGCGAGAGCGAACTCATCTTTTCCTTCCGCCATGCGGTGAATAAGTTCCATCAGGTCTGCCGCAGCACCGAAGTTAAGTTCCAATCCGTTGGTATGTTCTTTGCTAATAAGGCCAAGCTCGTAACATTCGCATACAAAGGCGAAACCCGTACCCAGAGAGATGGTGTCCACTCCGTAGTGATCCGCATAAAAATTGGCCTCGATGGTCCACTTGGGATCAAAGACTCCCACGTTGCTGCCGAGGCTGGCCACTGTTTCATACTCCGGGCCGTCTACGGTAACCACATGCCCTTTACAGGGGCCTGTCTGAATTTCGAACTTGTCCACCGCCTTGGCACAGGCCATGGAACATCCATACCAACAGCCATCCGCCATTCCCTGGGTGAAGTGCTTTTTGTAAACACTAGAATGGATTTTGTCGATATGAGGGCTTTGGCCGAACTTGTAGTTATGCACCGGAAGGAGATGGTATTCATCCATAATCTCGTTCAGGTGAGCCGTACCCACGGATCTCATAGAACACTGCTTGTCGTCGAGATCATGAATCTCTTTATGGATTTTAACTCCCACTTTCTGGAGCGTTCTGAGATCCACCGGATGATTCTCGGTTCCCGTAACGTTGGAGTATTTCACTACCAGAGCAATGATTTTCTTGTCTCGAAGTATCGTTCCGCCGCCTCCGCGTCCCGCCTGCTTGAGACGAGCTACCTTGCGCCGGGGGTCATAAAAACTCATGTTCAAGCATCCCCAACGTGTGCTCTCGGCAGCTTTCCCTGCAGCTACCACGGAAATGTTAATTTTATCCGCCTCATCTTTGGCGAAGTATTCGTGCAGAGCTTCCGTAACCGTATAGGCATTGATGTCCGTAAAGGGAGATTCCAGAACCTGAATTTTCCCCTGGTCTCCATCAATGAAAACGATTACGTCTTTTTCGGATTTCCCCTGAATTTCAATGGCGTCAAAACCCGAGAATTTGAGAAGAGGACCGAAATAACCGCCGGAATTACTGTCATACGTCTGGTCCGAAAGGGGAGAGATAAAGGCGGCATAGCACTTGCCGGTACCGGGATATTGGGTTATGCCGCAGAGGGGGCCTCCGGAAATAACGATTTCGTTTTCGGGATCGTTCCACTTGGTATCCTCTGTCACGGCTTTCCAGAGAAGGTGAAGGTCGAATCCCCGTCCACCGGTAAATTTATCTATAGTATCCTGAGAAATATCCCGGATCTCTATGGCGGGAGTTCCTACATTGACGTGAAGGTTTTTACGCACATACCCCTTATCGATAGGGGTTCGTTCATAGGACCATTCCTTTAAAATGTTCATTTTATCCATTATTCTTCTCTCCTCCTTAACACTATCTAGCTGTTCTGCAGCTCAAGGGCTCCGGTAGGGCATGCGGTAGCGCAAAGGCCGCAGGCAATGCATTTAAAGGGCTGCGGTTGAGCATCCGCATCAAAAAACATGCTTGCGGTAGGGCAGAAACCGACGCACATGAGGCAGGAGGTGCACTTTTTGTTATCCAGACGGACGACCCCGTTTTTATCCCTGTAAAGAGCTTCCACGGGGCAGACATTAATGCAGGCACCACACTGATTGCAGACATTGATGTTGGGTAAGCCTCCCATAACGGAGACTTTAATCCTCGAGAAGTTCTCATTGTTTTCCTTAAAGTACGTGGAAGCGCATTTTTCCATGCATTTTCCGCAGCCAATACACTTATCCGCATAGGTTTTCAAGTATTTCAAAAGAATCCCTCCCTGATAGAGATTGCATTATGGTGAAACAAAAACGCAAAAAAGGAGAAGTGTGTAAAACACACCTCTCCCTTCTTCGCAAACACGGCAGGCGGAAAAATCACTTCTTCCACCCATTGCTTTTACCCCCTGCTAGAGGCGATAAAAGTCGAAGGTTCTGTATACCGCATACATATATTTTTCTGCCATTATAGACATCCTTTTTGAAGAACGCAAGCAAAATCAGGGAAAAAGCCGGACATTATAAAAAAAGATTTCTTTAAAAAATCAATTTTCGTTCTTTTTTGTAGTAAAGTATATAAATGAAGGTTCTGCAGTATGTCCTGGGGAAATCGAGAGAAATGGGGTGTTTTCCCGGATTTTCGTTATGGAAAGAGCGTGTTGATTTTGTAGCGTTCAGGATTTTATGCCGTGCAAAATGGAAACCCTTTTTATGCCTCCTGGTATCGCAAAAAGAAAGGGAATTTGCAGGAGGAGAAAAGAGATTTTTCCTTTTCGTAGTTGCAATTACAAAGATCCTCCATTAGTATTCTCGAGGTAGAAGAAACGTTATAGATAGCTTTTTGAGAGTTTGACGTGATCTAGGCAAAGGGTGGTGAACTATCATAGTGTATGACAGTCAGAATTCCGGGGACTTTAAAAAAAGAAAAATATCTTTTCCCTACGCTCTCTACGGAGGATTAGGAGCAATTTTCGTGGTGCTTCTTTTTACTTGGGGTTCTCGTCGTGGGTGGAGTAAAGAAGTCTCCTATTTTCTTTCCATAAATGCAGGAGCGGCGCTCTTTTTCCTGTACGATAAATTGATATCCCCCTTTGGTCTTTTACGGGTTCCTGAGCTGGTTCTTCATGCCTTTAGTCTTTTTGGAGGCTCTCCGGCAGCTTTAATAACGCAAAAAATCTTTCGCCACAAAACACAAAAACCGTCGTTTCTTTTCATTCAATGGGCAATTTTCATTTTGCAGCTCGTAGTGCTCGTCCTCTATATCTATTTTAAAAAATAACTCCAAGAAATTGTTGTAAAATTTCCCTGTACGGAAATTGGTAAAAACCATGACTTGGTTTTATTGGTTTGGATATGGAAACGTGGAAGGATTTGAAACCATATGTGGGAGCATTTTTTTGAATCTATCATGTTGCTTTGTTTCGGAGCGGCATGGCCAGGTTCTATTTATAAGTCATGGAAGTCAAGAAGCAATAAAGGGAAAAGTCTCATTTTTCTCGTCATTATTTTTTTGGGGTACATTGCCGGCATTTTAAAAAACTTAATGGCTCAAGAAGGGCTTACTGGAATAATATTTCTCTATTGTGCTAATGGAATTATGGTGGGCATAGATATGGGCCTTTATTATCGCAATCATTTTTTTGACAGAGCGCGAACCGAATGCTCTATGGATATGGGAATGGCCTATACTTTTGGAGTGGAGATTCAAAAAGATCCCGTAAAAGGTTATCTTTATTTTGAACAAGCCGCAAAAGATTCTTCCGGAGAAATGCGTAAAATGGCAAAGAATGCTTTAGAAAACCTTACGGAAACGATGTCTCCGGAACAATTAAAAAAAGCGAGAGAGATTTCTGGTGCCTCTTAAAATGGAGAAGCTTGGGAATATCTCAAAGCCATGAGACGCCATACATCCTATAGAGTTCTTGGACTTTCCTCCGGGGCCTCCCGGGAGGAAATTCGAGAAGCCTACAGAAAAAAAATGAAGGAATTTCACCCTGACGTGTATCGTGAAGATCCTCGATATGCTCTCGTAGTCCGAGAAGCTTATGAATCTCTTTCAGGAAAAGGATCGAGGGATAGTTATCTAGAGGAGCTTGCAGAGGAGCTTTTTCCCCAGGGAGTAGAATTTACCTTCCCAGAATTGCTTTCCCTGGAAGAGGACGAAAAAACCATATCCGAGTTGAATCTTCATGAGAAGGCAAACGAGAAAAAGGTCCGTGAAGAAAATTCCCCTCCTAAATTTTTTAATGCTATGCGGAAAGAAAGAAAATGGAAAGAGTATGCTTTCCCCAAACATCTTATGCGGCAGGAAGAACATGCTTTTCTCGTAATGTCGTTACTCAAGGGCTCTCAAGTTGCCATGCCTCCCGTACAACTTGAAAAAATTGCCGCTTTTCTTGGAGTGTCTCTTCAGTCCGGAAACAGTAGCACCGAAAAAGATTTGCGAAGCAATTATTATGGGCACGACGGAACTCTTTACGGGGGGAATATTTCCTATGACAACAAAAACGCTCCGCTCCTTGTTTTCGGCAACATTCTAACACCTCATATTTTTTATCAACGGTATGTCATTTCCCGATTGCTTGGTTATTTCCTGTACTACCCTTTCAGAAACCGTTCCATCATGATTGGAGATTTCCTCTCTTTTTTCTCTCGATACGATGAGGAGGAAATAAATACTCACCGTTTTGCGGAAGAACTTTTGCTGCCTCAAGAATTATTTTCAATTTACGGAGGCAAGGTCCTTTGGCATATGGAACGAGGCAAGGATTTTTCCTATGAAAAATTCATAAAAAAAACTGCGCATCTTTTTCAGGCTCCTCAAGCGGTAGTGGAGCACCGGGCGCGGAAATTCGAACGCCGTATACGAATTGCAGGAAGCATGAAAAAAGAGGGAAGAGCCCAGGCATTTCTCCGGGAAATTGAAGGATTATTTCGGTAAAGGGGGAGGAACAGAAATGAAACGTCGGAAACTTTCTCAAGCAGAAAAACAATACGGAAAAATTATTCGCTCTCTGGACAAAACACGATCCATGCTGGAATATTTTTGTTCGTCCCAACCACATCTGGAAGAAGAGCCTCGGGAAGAGCTATTTCAAGCCATCAATGAACTGGACGAACTCTCGTATCGTATATATTCATTACGTTTTGAACTTAGGGAAAGCGGCGTTTTTGAAGAAGATGAAAATGCAGAAAAAGCGGAAACTCCCTGATGGCGCCATAGGGAAATTTCCGCTTTAAGTCTGCGGATAGTCGTGAAGAAAAGAAATTACTTACATTCCGGAAGGATGTATCCCATCCAATAATATCCCCACAGAGCGGCTTGGTTGGACAGAAATCCTGCATCCTGAGGAGTCCAAGAAACTTGGTGTTCTTTCGAAAGTTTTGTCAAAGCATATATGTTGCGTTGCAAGGCGCATTGAGGCGTTTCGCCATCTTTACAATGTATCTGCCACCAACTTCTTCCAGTCCATACGAAAAGAGCCTTGGGATTTTCCCCTTTCCAGGCGATGGGCAGTTTCGGTTTGTAAAGAATGCCCATGCGGTCGACCAGTTCTTTCCATGCGGAGACCATCATGAAATTTTTGTTCAGCAACCAGGGAGGGCTTCCCAGTGCGCTTTGAGGTAGGGAAACAGGTGCATTTTTTACTTCCCCACCGGAGGAAAAAGCTGGAAAAGAAGCTGCCGGTTGTTGGTTTTCCAATACGACCCCTCCCTGGGAATCTATCTGAACAAGGGCTCCTGCGGGGAGGTTCGACGGGCGGTACATGTAAAAACTGTTTCCGAAATATGCCGGTTGGGAAATTAGCACGGGTTCTGCAATATAGGTAGCACTAAAAGCGACGGGGTTCCGGAGGAAAAAGATCATACCTAAAATAAGAGCAAAAAGAACCATCCTTCGTTTCATGAAAAGAACCTCCTTAAATAATTGTTTTTTATCTCTTGATTCCTGAGAGGAACTTCCTTTTCTGATCCTAGGCTTAGGGTACCACATTTACCTCTTCTTGGGGCGGCGGAGGAAGGTAAAGAGGTTCTTTTGTCCCTTCCTTCTGTTCGTTTTGAGGGATATCTGAAGAGAGGGTGAAAGTTCCCTCAGAAAGAGGAGGGGTATATATCGGTTTGGGCGCAATCTCCACAGAAAGCATGGATTCCTTTTCTCCAATGCCCTGGGGAGAAGGGAAAAGATTTTTTGAGGGAAAGGAAGAAGGAGGCGTGTAGAGGGGGAGGGGGGAAGGGCTCTCCGGATTTACCGTTTTCCTTTCCTCATGTTTTTCCTCCTGGGGCAGAGGAGGCAAATATGAAGGCGCTAAAGGCCCCTGATAGATTTCAGGAGAGGAAACAGGGGGTTGCGAAAAAGGCCTCTGATGGGGTTCAGAATAAGGAACCGGAGATTGCGAAAAAGACCCCTGATGAGGCTCGGAATAAGGAACCGGAGATTGCGAAAAAGACCCCTGATGGGGCTCGGAATAAGGAACCGGAGATTGCGAAAAAGACCCCTGATGGGGTTCGGAATAAGGAACAGGGGGCTGCGAAAAAGGCTCCGGGTTTTGATCCGTTTGGGGAGGCTGGTAGGGGGTTCCCAAAGGCACAGCCGGAGCTGCAACAACCGGAGGTTGTAAAACGCTGTATTCTCTGAAAGGAGGCTTGGAGGCTTTTGCAATATCGGGATTTTCTTCTTTTGGAGAGGGAACGTGATCCCATAGAGGAATAGCGTTTCCCTGATGCACCGCTAAAATCCGCGAGAATTCAGGTAAGCCGGGGTTTAACCGCAAAGCCGCATGGTAAGAGTCTTGAGCCCGATCAAAATCGCCCATACCTTCCCAGGATTTCCCTATCCAGAAGAGAATAACGGCCCGTGACTTTTCTTCCTCGGTATGAGTGAGGAGATCTGTCAAGAAACGCAAACTTTTCATGTATTCTCCCGCTTCACAGAGGACTTTGCCCTGGACCCAAAGAGGATCGGGCTCTTTCGATATTTCCTCGGGAAAAGAAGCGGAAGGTTCGGAGTAACCTCGAAAAGCAGGAAAAAAGAGCGAAATCACAAAAATCCCCGCAATAAACGAGCTCTTGATTCCCCTTTTTCTACAAAGAAGCATGGATTACCATTCCCCTTTCCTCTTTCCCAGGAGCGGCATTAAAACAATATCTCGAAGTTCTATGGGAGATGTTTGATCTTCCGCGATGACCTGGACAACAGCTTCCTGATCTTTCAGAAAAAGTACCCGTACCTTTCCGATAAGCTTGGGCATGAGCACCACCGGGTGCTCCGGATCAACTGTAATATAGGTGTCACTACGCACTACGCCAAGAAGATCTCCCGGCCGCAGCGAGTGCCTTTTCCCAAGAGAGATGATATATTTTCTCTCTGCCTCCGTGGAATCTTCCGTAGGAGAAAGAATCCTTCCCGCAAGGTGATATCCCGTATAACCCTGGCTAAGATCATCCAAGGCTTGTTGAAGAGCGTCCTGAAGTGCTGCCCAATAGGGACTCTCCGTGAAAGGCTGCCAGTAGGTGAAAACTTTTTGCCCCTGAGGTTCCAGCCATGTGTCGGGGCGGTATTCCGGAGTCCATCGGCTGTTCCGGGCAGAATAGGTCTGAGAATAAAATTTTTCTCCCGAGAAACTATCGTAAAGAGTCATGCGAAGTGATACTTGAGCACCATACTTGGCTCCTATCACAGTATTTTTAGAAAGAGAAAAACGATAAATTTCCATAAAAAGCCCAAAGTCTTCATAACGTCGTTCCCCCGAAAACCATTGGGCCGCTCCGGCTTCGTCGAGAGGTGTTACCGATATGAGCGGAGAATCGAGGAGATATTCCAAAACATACTGTTCCACCTTTTCCGGAAGAATATCGCCGGGGTAATATTTATTAGGCCAAATTTTTTGGGGTGTTCTGTTAAGAACGGGAAAAAGGGCGATTTCCAATCCTTGGGAGGAAACGATTTTGGCGAAAGCCCCAGGCAAAGGAAAACACAGAGAAAAGCATAGTCCCAAAAGTAGAAGAAGCAAAGTTTTTCTAGCGATATTTCGTCTTTCTTTGTCAGGAAAAGAAGGTTTTTTCCCCATTGCATGGCATGCTTTTAGCATAAAGCTACCTCCTTAGGAGTTTTCTGAGCCGGGGGAAGCCGATTCTTCGGGATGTACGGGGAAACCGGCGGTATGAAGCTCTCTATTTACTTCTCGGAAGAAGGAGTCCAAATCTGAATCCACATGAAGAGTTGTTTTCCTGGGAGAAAGGTAGGATGTGGAAAAGGGTCCTTGATTTACCACTATTACCTTTCCCGAAGAGATCCCCGGTAAAAAAGCTGCGGGAGTAACCGTAAGAGAGGAGCCGAGAACGAAAAAAAGGTCCGATTCCCGAGCAAGCTCTTCGCTCAGGGAAAGGTGCTTCACGCCTTCTCCAAAAAAAACGATATCCGGTTTGAGAACTCCACCGCATTGGGAACATCGGGGGACATCTTCCGTCATGGTTTTTCCCATGGCCTCCGAAAAACCGTAATGTTTATTGCAAGAGGTGCAGTAGGTATGGTGAATCCCTCCGTGCATTTCGTAAACTTTCTGAGAGCCTGCTTTCTGGTGAAGAGAGTCGATATTTTGTGTGATAATGCCTAGAATTTTCCCTTTCCGTTCCAAGGCTGCCAGGAAAAAGTGAGTGTACGTGGGAGAAATTTTTACAAGCTCTCCGAGAAACTCCCGGTGGAAGTTGTAGAAGAAGGAGGGATTTTGCTGAAAAAATTCGATGTCGAAAATTTTTTCCGGATTTGAAATTCCCAATCTTCGGTAAATCCCCTGGGGGCCTCGAAAATCAGGAATACCCGCACTTGTGGAAAGCCCCGCACCACTTAAAACAACGATAGAGGAAGCCTCGATTATATACCGGGCACATTCCTGAGCTTCCTTTGAAAAGTAATTTTTCCCCATGAATACCACCTTATCTTCGTACGCAAAGCGTTTCTTCAATAAAAAGGAGTTCTTTTCCTGCTACTCTTCATTATAAACCATGATACAATAATTCTCGAGAGTACTTTGGCATGGAAGAAGAGGAAATAACGCTGTAAAAAAGCCTGTTTTTTCGCATTGGAAAATATCGAGTGAATGTTCCGAGGAGGCAATACGTTATGAATAACCGCTATGACGCTATCCTGGTTGGGGCTGGTCCGGCAGGGATTTTCGCAGCCTTAGAGCTTGTAAAAAAAGGCTGGAGTGTGGCGATACTCGACAAGGGACGGCCTTTGGAGACTCGATTTTGCCCCATGAAGGATGGAAGAAGCTCTACCTGCATTCATTGTAATCCCTGCAGCGTTATTTGCGGCTGGGGAGGAGCAGGAGCTTTCAGTGACGGTAAACTTACGCTTACACCGGAATTTGGAGGGAATCTTGAAAATTATGTGGGGAGAAAAGAACTCTGTCATCTCCTTGAAGAGGTCGACGGTCTTTGGTTTTCCTACGGAGCAAATACGGACGTTTTCGAACCGGACCCTGATTTTGCAGGAGAAATCGTCAAGCGAGGGCGTTGTTCGGGATTGAAAGTTATTCCTGCAAAAATTCGGCATATCGGAACGGATCGTTCTAAAGAGGTGCTTCGTGCGATATGGCAGGATTTGCAGGGGCAATGCTCCATATTACTGGGAACCGAAGTGGAAAGCTTGCTCATAGAGGAAAACGAAGTTCATGGAGTCCGTCTCGTTAACGGAGAACAACTCCTTGCGCCTAAAGTTCTTATCGCTCCGGGAAGAGAGGGTGCTCATTGGATGGAGCGAGTAGCTCGAGAGATAGGGCTTTCGGTGGATTCCCTTCCCGTCGATATCGGAGTACGGGTGGAGGTGCCCAAAGAGTGGACCGAAAATCTCACGGATCAGTTTTATGAAGTCAAAGCCGTATTCAATGCTCCCACCTTCGATGACAAAGTTCGTACTTTTTGCATGTGTCCGGGAGGGGAAGTCGTCACGGAATACCAAAGTGATTCCGGAGTTCTCGTGGTGAACGGGCACAGTAATCGAGAGACCAAAACAAACAACACCAATTTTGCTATTCTTGTAAGTACTGAATTTACTGAACCCTTCAAGGACCCTAATGGGTACGGTACCCACATTGCCCGCTTGGCAAACATGCTTGGTGGAGGAATTATTGTTCAACGTTTGGGAGATCTTAAATCCGGAAGGCGTTCCACTCCTCAAAGAATTTCTCGAGGATTGGTAACACCTACGCTGGCAGATGCGGAGCCGGGAGATCTCTCGTTCGTGCTTCCCTATCGGCATCTTCGGGATATTACGGAAATGCTTTCAGCTCTGGATAGCATCATCCCGGGCATTGACGGTCCTCACACCCTGTTGTATGGTGTGGAAGTGAAGTTTTACAGCCTTCGCCTCGCTTTGGATAACCAACTTCGGACATCCATAAAAGGGCTCTATGCGGCAGGTGATGGAGCTGGCGTAACAAGAGGCGTCGTTCAGGCTTCCGCAAGCGGTCTTGTGGCGGCAAGAGGAATGATTGCTTCGCAAAACGAAGAAGCTTAGAGAAGCAAAACCACTTTCTTTTTTTGATTTTTCAAAATTTTAGCTAAGAGCCTCTCTGTTCTTGACACACTTCGAAGACTGGGTATACTTAATTTGTTTTCTGAAAGAGCTTCAAAAAACATCTATTCTTAGGAGGAGTTACAGTATGATGAGTGAAAAACTGAGAAAAGCTATGAATGACCAGATCAATGCAGAGATTCATTCGGCATATCTTTATTTTTCCATGGCTTCCTGGTTCGAAGCGGAAAATTTCCCCGGCATGGCTACCTGGATGAAAGCTCAGGCACAGGAAGAAATGGAGCATGCCATGAAATTTTACGAGTTTATCAATGATCGCCGCCATAAAGTGGATCTCCTTCCTATCGAGGGACCTAAAACAGCTTGGGATTCCCCGGAAGAGGCCTTCAAGGATTCCTTCGAACATGAGCAGTATATAACGTCGCGAATCAATACCCTTATGGAAATGGCGCGAGAAGAACATGATTATGCTGCCGAAGCCTTTTTGCAGTGGTTTATTACGGAACAGGTAGAAGAAGAGGCCTCGGTAGATGCGGTCCTTTCGAGAATACAAGCTATGGGGGATTCGAAGCACGGAATTTTCATGCTGGATCATGAGCTTGGGAAACGAGACCTCTCCGAGGATGACTAATCAGCTCTCGAATAATGGCTTTAAAGAGGCGGGGCCATGAGCCCTGCCTTTTTTGATTTTTAGTTAAAAAGGCAGAAATTATCAGAATATTTCAAATGGAGGTGGGGAAATGGCAGAGCAGCAAAAAAACATTGATGTAACTGCTTTGTTCCAGATGAGTTACGGCCTTTATATCGTGGGCACCGCCTTTGAGGGACGCCCGAATGGCCAAATTGCTAATGCGGTAATGCAAATTACGGGAAATCCCATATGTATTACCGCATGTCTTCATAAGGAAAACCTTACCACCGAACTTGTTGAAAAAAGTGGCATTTTTTCAATAGGCGTACTGGACCAGGATGTTCCCATGCCTTTTATAGGGACCTTCGGTTTCAAATGTGGGCGTGATACGGATAAGTATTGCGATGTCAATTTCAAGCAGGGCATTACGGGGGCCCCTCTTGTGCTCGACTGGACTCTTTCCGTTATTGAGGCTAAGGTTGTCGAAGCAATTGATGTCTGTACCCATCGTCTTTTTGTTGGAGAAGTGGTGGGAGCGGAAAATGTCAGAAAAGGTACTCCGCTTACCTATGCCTATTATCACGGAGTAAAAAAGGCAAAATCCCATAAAAATTCTCCCACAGCAATTTTCAATGCGGTACCGTAAAATCGCGCCTCAGATTGGATTGAGAGGAATAGAAGTTTTTTGTGCTTAAAAAATAACAAGATTTGCAAATTATGGTACAGTTATCTTGTCTGCTGTAAGAATCAAAAAGCTAGTGTTATAATAAGAACTTGGGATGATGCCAATATATTCAATATATTTTCAGCAGCATTAAGGGGGGTGACATGAGGGAACATCAGGAAGCTTGCAAGATTTTTGCACCAACATTTTATGGACATTTTGGAGAAAAGGGATTTAAAAAAGAAAGGGTGATGTGACTGTGAAAAAGCGTTTTGCACTGGTGCTTGCGTTGCTTTTAAGTGGTGGAATTCTTCTTTTTGCCGGCATGGCTTTTGCGGAAGATCCTGTTTACGGTGGAGTTCTCCGGTGGCGGGAAATCAATGATCCTCCCAAATTAGATCCTGCCATGGCTACAGATACCGTTTCAAGTAGAAATCTCTATCTCATGTACGACATGCTTGTAGAAAACGACCCTGATGGTCAGGGGCTTTTGCCGCGCCTCGCAGAAAGCTGGGAAGCGGAAGAGGGAATCGTGTTCACCTTCCATCTTCGCCCTGGAGTGCATTTCCATAAAGAATCTCTAGGGGAACCCACATTGAACGGAGGAAGGGAAGTTACTGCTGCGGACTGGAAATATTCCTTCGAGCGTTTGGTGAAAGTAACCTCTCCCCGGGCTTACTTTATCGACATGGTAAAAGGCTACCAGGATTTCGTGGACGGGAAAACCGAGGAGTGGGAAGGCATCAAAGTTATCGATGACTATACCCTTCAGTTTGAACTTACCTATCCTTTTGCTCCCTTCGTTTCCGTACTCGCTTACAATTCTTTCATGGTGGTTCCCAAGGAAGATGCGGAACACTGGGGTAAAGATTTCAATTTCCATCCTGTAGGCACCGGTCCCTTTATCATGCAGGAGTGGCAGCACGACCAGAAAACAGTTTATAAGAAAAACCCCGAATACTGGCGCAAGGATGCTGCGGGAAACGCTCTTCCCTATCTCGATGGAGTAGAAATTATCGTTATTCCTGATAACACCGTAGCTTATGAAGAATTCAAAAAAGGCAATATCGACTGCTTCCCCGATTTTCCTGATGAGTATTACCTTACTGCCAAGAAAGAGTTTGGGGAACTTCTTCAGGAGCGTCCCTGGATGGGAACTTACTACTACGGATTCAACTGCCTTAAGGAACCTTTCAAGGACAACAAAAAACTCCGCCAGGCTCTGAACTATGCGGTAGATCGGGTGAGAATCAACGATCTCGTTCTCGAAGGACGTTATTTCCCCGGCAAGGGAGTGTTACCTCCTGGGATGTTCGCTTATAACGAAAATCTGAAAGGATATTCCTTTGATCCTGAAAAAGCCAAGGCCCTTATGGCGGAAGCAGGATTCCCCGATGGTTTTACCGCCCAGCTGAACGTGAACAACAACCCCCGTCATAAAGCGGTGGCTGAAGCCATTCAGGCTCAGCTCATGGAACTTGGCATTAAGTTAAATATCAATGTTCTCGACTGGGGAGTCCATCTCGACATCGCAGAACGTGCGGAAACCGAAATGTTCCGTATGGGATGGGTGGTGGACTATGCGGATCCGGATAACTTCCTGTATGTCCTTTTGGATTCCGAGAACTGGGGCCCCAAGGGTAACTACGCGCACTATAAAAACCCCGAGGTAGACGCTCTTCTCGGAGAGGCCCGAGTGGAGACGGATCCCGCGAAGCGGGTAGAGCTTTATCAGCGTGCAGAGGAAATTATCGTGGATGATGCTCCCTGGATTTTCCTCTTCCACTACACCACAAGCCTTCTGGCTCAGGATTGGATCAAAAACATTCACCTCCCCGCCATGGGAGATTACTCTACGCCTCTTTACAACGTGTGGACAACCAAGAAATAGCTTTTTCCTCCGCACTTTCAAGGCCTGTTGAAATGCTTTTCAACAGGCCTTTTTTCTCTCACGTACGTAACGGATGGTGTTGCCACATACCATCTCTCTCCCCTTTTTTCTGGAAAATTTTAGAGGAAAACGCTTGTTTTTTGGAGGTGTCGCGATGTTCGCTTATATTATTAGAAGGCTGCTCTATACGATTCCCGTTCTCTGGGGTGTAGTAACAGTAGTCTTTATCCTTATGGCAGTGGTTCCCGGTGATCCTGCCAGACTCATGATGGGCCAGAGAGGAGATCCGCAAACCCTTGAAAAAATCCGGGCGGATTTGGGGCTGGATCTTCCTTTGCACCAGCAATACCTTCGGTTTTTGAAGGATATACTTCGGGGAGACTTCGGTAAATCCTATCGAAATAACGAAGAAGTAACCACCGCCATCTTTGACCGTCTGGGAGCCACTTTCCGCCTTGCCGCCTGGGCCATGGTGCTTGCAACCATGGTGGGAGTTTTAGCCGGCATTGTTTCTGCAGTAAAACAATACTCCGTCTTCGATTACTCCGCCATGTTTATCGCTATTTCCGGGGTTAGCGCTCCGGTATTTTGGGTCGGACTTCTGCTTCTTCTCGTTTTCGCCTACGGTTTCAATCTCGTTCCGGGCGTGGGCTATGGGGACGGAAGTTGGAGGTATCTCATTCTTCCGGTTATTACTCTCGGGGTCCGTCCAGCAGCGCTTATCGCCAGGTTGACCCGTTCCTGCATGCTTGAAGTTCTCAATCAGGATTATGTTCGTACTGCCCGGGCAAAGGGGCTTTCAGAGAAGGTCGTGGTAGGAAGGCATGCTCTTAAAAATGCCATGATTCCCGTAGTAACTATTGTGGGAACTCAAATATCGCTTCTTCTCTCCGGAGCGGTACTGACGGAAACCATCTTCGCCTGGCCGGGCATAGGTCGCTTGGCCGTAGAAGCTTTGGTGGCGAGAGATTTTCCCATGATACGGGGTACCGTTATCTCCATGGCTCTTATATTTCTCATTGTAAATATTGTGGTGGATATTTCCTATGGCTTGATCGATCCCAGAGTTCGCTATGATTAGGTGATGTCATGAACGATATGGTAAAAGAAAAAAAGAGCAGCAAGAAGAAGCATTCCCGAGGGAATCTCTGGTATGAAGCTTGGCTTCGTTTCCGCAGAAACAAGCTTGCCATGCTGGGCCTCCTCATGGTGGTTTCCATCATTTTTGTAGCTATTTTTGCCAATCTCCTTGCTCCCTACGATCCTTTCAAACAGTTGATATGGACGGAGGGGCGGGCGGCTAAATTGGCGGCCCCTTCGGCAAAACACTTTATGGGAACCGATATGTACGGCCGTGATATCCTGAGCAGGATCATGTTCGGAGCCCGCATATCCTTACAGATAGGTATTTTCGCTACCCTGGTCTCTCTTTTGATTGGCGTTCCTTTGGGAGCTATCGCAGGATTTAAAGGAGGCTGGGTAGACGACTTTATCTCCTGGATTATCAACGTGGTTTTCGCTTTTCCTTTTCTTCTCTTCGTTCTCGCGGTGGTGGCGGTTTTTCAGAACCCGAGCATGATCGTTATTTACGTGGCCATCGGGTTGGTAAACTGGGTGCAAATTGCCCGGGTGGTACGGGGGCAGTTTATATCTCTTCGAGAACGAGAGTTCGTGGAAGCTGCGAAAGCTCTTGGAATGCCTACCTGGCGAATTATTTTCGTGCATATTTTGCCCAATGCCATAGCTCCGGTCATCGTTCAAGCTACGCTTGGCATGGGATCTATTATCATGATCGAAGCCGGATTGGCTTTTCTGGGATTCGGAGCCCAGCCTCCTACTCCAAGTTGGGGGCTTATGATTTCCAATGGACAGAAATTTCTTGGACAGGGGCAGTGGTGGTGGGCAATATTTCCCGGAATGGCCATTATGTATACCGTGCTTGCCTTTAATTTTCTCGGAGATGGGCTTCGAGACGCTCTTGATGTGCGTCTGAAGCGATAGGTGATAATTATGGCACTTCTTGAAGTTAAAAATTTGCGCACTTTTTTTGATACCGACCGAGGCCTTATCCGGGCGGTGGATGGAGTTTCCTTCTCCATAGAATCCGGAAAAACCCTGGGAATTGTAGGGGAATCCGGCTGCGGGAAAAGCGTTACCGCTCTCTCCATTATGCGACTAGTGCATAAACCGGTAGGGCGAATAGCGGGAGGAGAAATTCTTTTTGAGAATGCGGACTTGCTGAAAAATTCCGAAAAACAAATGCGTAGTGTGCGAGGAAATCACATTTCCATGATTTTTCAGGAACCCATGACAAGCCTGAATCCAGTTTATACTGTGGGATTCCAGATTATGGAGCCTCTCATTCTGCATCAAAATTTGAGTTCCCGGGAAGCCAAGAAGCGAGCGATTGAAATGCTGGATATCGTGGGAATTCCCAATGCTTCTCAAAGAGTGGAGGAGTATCCTCATCAGCTTTCCGGAGGGCAAAGACAGAGGGCCATGATTGCCATGGCTCTTGCCTGCAACCCCGCTCTTCTCATTGCGGATGAGCCGACGACGGCTCTTGACGTTACCGTGCAAGCCCAAATTCTTGATCTTATGAACAATTTGAAACGGGAATTCGGCTCTTCGGTAATGCTCATCACTCACGACCTCGGAGTTATTGCGGAAACCGCCCAGCACGTAGTTGTCATGTATGCGGGAAAGGTGGTAGAAGAGGCTCCTGTGCGGCCTCTCTTCAAAGATTCCAAACATCCTTACACCCGAGGTCTTTTGCGATCCATACCTAAAATTCGCGAGGATAGGGAGCGCCTCGATGTTATTCCGGGGGTTGTTCCAAACCCTTTGAATTTTCCTCCGGGATGCCGTTTCCACAATCGATGCCCCGAGTGTTTCGAGAAATGCACGCGAGAGGAACCGCCTCTTTATATTTTGAACGACGGAAGAAAGTGTCGTTGCTGGCTTTACGAAAACGATCCCGGGAAAGTAGGTGAAATCATTGATTAAGCCAGGAAGCGAGTATCTTACCGTTTGCAATCTCAAAAAATACTTTCCCATCAAACGAGGAGTTTTTCGTCGAACTACGGCACACGTCAAAGCGGTGGACGATGTTTCTTTTTTCGTAAAAGAACAGGAGACTCTGGGGCTTGTAGGGGAATCCGGCTGCGGGAAAAGCACTACCGGACGCAGTTTGCTGCACCTATTGACGCCCACTGAAGGGGACATTCATTTCCAAGGCGAGAATGTTGCGGAGCTTCTGAAAAAAGATCCCGGAAAGATGCGTCAGAATATGCAGATTATTTTTCAAGACCCTTACGGCAGTCTAAACCCTCGCATGAACGTAAGAGACATTGTAGGGGAGGCAGTTCGTTATTACGGGCTTTGTAAAAAATCCGAAATGGATGACTATGTAGTGGAAATTCTCGAAAAATGCGGACTTCGCTCGGAGCATCGCCTCCGCTATCCTCATGAATTTTCGGGAGGGCAACGGCAGCGTATCGGCGTAGCCCGGGCTCTTGCGGTAAAGCCCCGGTTCGTTGTTTGCGATGAACCTGTTTCCGCCCTGGATGTTTCTATCCAAAGCCAGGTTTTAAACCTTCTCAAAGATCTTCAGAAAGAGATGAAGCTTACATACCTTTTCATTTCTCATGATCTTTCGGTGGTTCGGCATATTTCCGATCGGATTGCGGTAATGTACCTGGGAAAAATGGTAGAATTGGCGGATAAAAAGAGTTTTTTTGCGAATCCTATGCATCCCTATACCGAGGCACTTCTTTCGTCTATTCCCGAACCGGATCCGGATGCGGTAAAAAAACGTATTTTGTTGGAAGGGGATGTGCCATCTCCGGTAAATCCGCCTTCAGGGTGCCGCTTCCATACCCGGTGTCCCCGGGCAATGGAACGCTGTTCCCGGGAAACGCCTCAATTTCGGGATGTAGGAAATAACCATTTTGTATCCTGTTTTCTTTACCAGAAGGATTGACATCAAAAAAAGCTTGTTAACGGAAAGGTTCTTTAAAATCATCATTTACGGAAGGGGAGATTCTCTTTGAAGGTCATAGGTTTTTGTAACCTCAAGGGAGGAGTCGGAAAAACTACAGCATGTCAAAATATCGCCGCAGCTCTTGTTTCGAAAGGCTATCGCGTAGCGGTGCTTGACATGGATCCTCAAAGCAACCTCTCCACGGGTTATGGCATAACCCTTCAGGAATCTCAACCCTACGTTTACGATTTTCTTGTCGGAGAGGCAACACTTTCCGATGTGGCCGTAAAAAAAGAAGGTGTTTTGGTTGTCCCAAGCAGTCTTGATCTGGCGATTATGGAAATGCAGCTGGAAAGTGAGCCCGGAAGGGATCTTCTTCTGAAGACAGCGCTTGAACCCTTGATAGAAGAAAAATCCCTGGATTATCTTTTCTGCGACAGTCCGCCTCAGCTCGGACTTTTTACGCGCAACGTACTTGCCGCTGCGGACAGCCTTTTCGTTCCCTTGGAAAGCGAGTTTTACAGCCTTGCGGGGCTTCGCCTTCTTACAAGAACGGTCGATCTTTTCCGAAAACGTCTTAATAAAAAACTTTGTATAGGCGGTGTCGCTCTTACCAGGCACAATCCTAAAATAGTGATCAATCGCCAAGTGGAAAAAGAGGCTCACAATTATTTCGGAGATCTTTTCTTTAAACGGTTCGTCCGACAAAATATCAGTATCGTCGAAGCTGGAAGCGCGGGACTTTCGATTTTCGGTTACGACGCTGAAAGCAAGGGAGCCAAGGACTACCTTCGACTCGCGGAGGAATTTCTCGAAAAATTCGGGGCTTGCCATGGCTAAAAAAAGGAAACCTAGCCTTGAGAATTACCTCACCACGGGAAAGGTCCATTGGGATGGAGAGCCAACCCCTCTCCCCGAGAAAAAGAAAGAGAAAAAACCACCTGCTCCGGAGGTTTTTAAAAAACAAAGCCTTTCGGAAAAGGAAATCCATTTTCTTTCTATGCTCGAAGAAGAGGAAAAAACTCTTTGGGGATCTCGATTGTTAAACGTTCCAACTTCCTTCTATCCCCTTCATGTTATGGATGAGCGCAAGGCTTTTGAAAGGGGAGAGCGGAAAGGTTCTCTTTTTAAACTAAGGCGCCGAAAATCTTCGTTGGAAAAAATTTACGAAGAAAAAGATATTGCCTTTCCTTTACTCGCATTAATCGAAGTTACAGAAAACGTTATTTCCGTATGGAGCAACCATATAGGGTCATAAAAAACGGAGAGAAGCCTTTGAGGCTTCTCTCCGAAATCGTTTGAAAAGCTTTTCTACCGCTCGGGGCAATGAACCTTATAACCCACTCCGCGAACGGTAACAACGTATCTATCCATATCCCAAGGCCGAAGCCTGTCGCGAAGGTATTTAACGTGTACGTCCACCACGTTGCTTGTTCCATCGTACTCTTTTTTCCACACCTTGTTGATTATCTGCTCTCTGGTAAACACCTGGTTTTCGTTCTTGAGAAGAAGCTCCAGAATATCAAACTCTCTTCTCCGAAGTGTCACGGGTTCTCCATTTGCTCGACATTCCCGGGCCACGGGGTCCATCTCCAGATTGCCGCACTGCAGAACGGATCGGCTTTGATTCGTGCTCCTTCGTATTACCGCATTCACTCTTGCCACAAGCTCGCCAAAATCAAAGGGTTTTGTCATGTAATCATCTGCACCTTTGTGAAGTCCTTTGATTTTATCTTCTGTGCTTTCCCGCTCTGAAAGAATTATAATAGGAACGTTGTTGTTTTTTTCCCTAAGCGTAGAAATAACGTCAAGGCCATCCATATCCGAAAGAGCGGGTTCGATAATGATACAGGCGTAATCGTTTCTTTTCGTCATCTCAAAACATTCCTGGCCTGTTTTTGCAATTTCCACGGAGAAATCCTCTTCAAAAAAATGCTCTTTTAAAATCCCCGCAAGATCCCTGTTATCCTCAACCACCAAAATTTTCATAACATTCTCTCCCTTCATGCTGTTCCTTCTGGTTCTGCAAGGAACTAAAACACAATTCTAACTTGTAGATTACATTTAATCACAAGAAGAGGGATATGTCGAGTTCAATATTAGTGGACGTTCTGATTTCTGTTGAAAAAAGAAAAACTACCCCTTGAAAAGGGATTTTCAAGTTAAGTTTTATGAACAAAAGATGCTTTTTCCCTTTTCTTGTTCATTATTTGGAAAAGGTTTGGCCAAAGTGCTGTTTTTTTCACGTTTTTAAAAGAGAATCTTTGCTTTGATAACGGGAAATCCATTCTTCTATCATTTTATATGCGATGCTGCCGCTTCGCGGCAAAGCCGGAAGATCTTCTGGATAAAACCAGTTTGCGGCAATAATTTCCTCGTTGTCCACAGAGATTTCCCCTTCTTTCCATTGAGCGACAAAGCCTATCATAAGAGAATCCGGAAAAGGCCAATGCTGACTGCCGTAATAACGAATGTCGAGTTCAGCGGAAGGGATAACTTCCTTAACATA
>DAIPKP010000042.1:0-21641 GCA_036769705.1 Synergistaceae bacterium | reverse complement strand
CTGACCTTAACTAACTTCGGCATCATTTTGGTCTTGACAACGGGGTCCACTTTAATTTTCCCTGGAAGGCCGGATTTGCCTTGTTTGCGGGAATGATGTGGCTTCTTTGCGCTCTTACGATTCTCCGTAAACCCCTTGTGGGAAAAACATGCGGAATCTTCGCTTTTGGAGGAAGTTACGGAACACTTTTTCCTCATATCGTAACGAATCCCTTTGTTGCCTTGACGGCCACCACGATTCTTATCGGAGCAAGTTTCCTCTTTTTTGACTTATCCGTAAAGAAAGAAGCCTTTTCTTCCGGGAACCGAGGGGCTTTTCAGCGGGCCTGGTGGGGATGCCTCATGGTACCTGTTCTCCTGATTGCAAACCTCGCCCTCGGAACATCTTCATCTCCCTTTTCCCCTTATGTAATAGCGTTGTCGCTTATTATATCCCAGACCCTTTTTCTCCTTTGGGGAGTACAACGTAAATCGAAGAAACTTGTTGTCCTGGCTCTCGGGGGAATTCTTTCCCCCGGAGCAGTTCTTTTCTTTTCCCATGCTGCAATTCTTCCAGGAATTTCGCTTTTTTTTAGCGGTATTTGCTTGGTTTCTTTGCCTCGAAACGGCAAAGTGTTCGAGAAAAAGGAGCCCTGGTGGGATGTTTTCCTCAATCACCCTGCCAGAATATTGTTTTTTACGTTTCTGGGGTTATGCATAGGGGGGACTCTTTTGCTGGTTCTGCCCGCGTCTACCCGGAATCAGAGCATATCTCTCGTGGATGCCGTCTTTACCTCGGTAAGCGCCGTTTGCGTCACTGGTCTTATCGTTCTCGATACTCCTCACGACTTCGCTCTCTTTGGCCAGTTTGCCATTCTTCTTCTGATTCAGCTCGGGGGTTTGGGAATCATGACGATTACCACCGTAGCCCTTCATGCCATGGGGCGTCGATTAAGCCTGAAACAGGAGCGGCTTCTGACGTCCATGACCGATACGAATCACGAAAGCCTGATACAATCTCTCAGCGTTATTTTAAAATTTACCTTTGTTGCGGAGGGAATAGGGGCCATGTCGCTTTTCGGAGCGTTTTTTTTGGGAGGAGACCCCTTTTTCCCGGCTCTGTGGAGGGCCATCTTTACGGCAATCTCGGCCTTTTGCAATGCCGGTTTCGCGCTCCAAAGCGATAGTCTGATTTCGTATAACGATAATTTCTATGTCCTTCATGTGGTGGCTTTTCTGATCATCTTCGGAGGTCTGGCTCCCGCCACAAGCATTCTCATTCCATCATGGCTTTCCAAAAAGAAGATCCCCGTACATGCCCGGATCGCTCTTGTCACTACTCTGATTCTTCTTTTTTCAGGGACCTTTTTCATTCTGGCTTTTGAATGGAACGGGGTCTTGGAAGGTTTTTCGCTGGGAGACAAAATACACAATGCCTGGTTTCAGTCCGCCACGCTGCGAACCGCAGGCTTTAATTCCGTGGATACCGGAAAAATTGCCCATCCCACCTTTCTTATCATGATTCTCTTCATGTTCATAGGAGGAAGCCCCGGAGGTACCGCAGGAGGAATAAAAACCACCACTCTCGGTGTACTGGCTCTCACGTTTCAGGCGAATATAACCGGCAAAAACGAGATTATCATGCAAAATCGCCGGGTTCGAGGGAGCACGGTTTTCCGGGCAGTGACAATTCTCGTCTCGGGAATGATAATGTGGTTCGTAACTGTGCTGATGCTTGAAACCACCCAGCAAATACCTGCAAGAGATCTCATTTTCGAAGCGACATCCGCTTTGGGGACCGTAGGGCTTTCCACGGGGGCTACGGGATTTCTCGATGAAATCGGCAAGGTTGTAATCGTTATTGCCATGTTTGCGGGACGAATCGGTCCCATGACGTTATTTATGCTGCTTAAAGAAGAGTATCCCTCTTCAGCGTCTTCCTGTCCGAACGCAAAAATACCCTTAACATAAATTCTTTTTTTCGATCTTCGGGGTGTTGAAACGGCGGGATTGCCGAAAAGAATTTGGAAGTTTGGAAGAAGGAGTTGTGTGTTTATGGCTGAACAGATACTGATAATCGGGTTGGGACAATTTGGCATGTCTCTTGCCCACACTCTCTCCGAGAAAAATGTGGAAGTTCTTGCGGTGGATATAAAGAAACACCTGGTGGAAGAAGCTGCTACCTTTGTTACGGAAGCCATTGCCATGGATGCCACGGATGAGATGGAGCTCGCCAAACTGGAGCCCGCAAAAAGAGATTCTGCGGTATGCGCCATAGGAGACGATTCCAAGGAAGCTTCCATTATCTGTACCGCCATGCTTCGTCAGATGGGAACTCCTCTCGTGATCGCCCGGGCGAACGATAAAATGCATCGACGCATTTTGCAGCTGGTAGGGGCCCATCAGATTATCAATCCGGAACAGGAGTTCGGGAAACGATTCGCCAACCGCCTCATCTATAAAAATGTCATCGTGGATACGAATCTTGGGGAAGATCTCCATCTTACGGAAATATGCATGCAGCCTTTTATGGTGGGCAAGAGCCTCGTGGAGCTCGCTCTCCCGAAAAGATTCGGCGTGATGGTGGTGGGCATTCGGCGGGGGGTGGGAGGTAAGGTTATGTATCCATCTCCTCAGGAACTTTTACAAGCCCAGGATAATCTTATCATCGTGTCCGGTGAAGAAGCTATTCCAAAGCTTGTAAGGGGAGAGTCCTCGTGAAACTCGGGCAAAGCGTTCGGCTTGGAGGTTGGTTGCTTATAGCGCTGAATTTTCTGATGGCTCTTGGAGCTATCTGGATTTTTATGCGTATGGCTCCTGCCATAGAGCTGATTATCGAGCGAAACGAGCGCTCCCTTCATGCCTGTGAAGAGATGCTTCAATGTCTCGTTATGGCGAATCAGGAAGAAGCAAATAGAGCGGAGCTTCGCCAGGCTTTTCTGGAATCTCTCGAAGGAGCCCAGAACAACATTACCGAAAAAGAAGAGCCTCTTGCCCTGGAAGAAATAAACGCCAATTACGTAAAAGCTTTCGAGGGGAATCAAGAGGCTACGGAAAAAACCGTGTTCGCCATCACTCGTTTAAGTGCCATAAACCGAGGAGCCATGATCAAGGCAGACCAGAAAGCCCGCCAGTTCGGTAGCGCCGGAGCCTGGGGAATCGTTTTCATGGCTACCGCAATTTTTACTATAGGCATGATTTTTATGAAGAGCCTTAAATATAACCTTGTTCGGCCCCTGAAAGAAATCGATGCGACACTCCAGGAATTTCGAGGGGGGAATACGTTTCGACGGTGTGTCGAAACGAATACTTCTCCGGAAGTAAAAAAGATTCTCCGCACCATCAATGAATTGCTCGATACAAACATGGATAATTACAGGGGGATAAAATGAGCTCTTTTTTCCATGAGAAAATGTAGTGCCTTGTTTTTTTCATAAAGCCTTGGAACTAGAGGAATTGTGGATAATTTTTGCGGAAAATCGTAACAAACAACCCCCGGAGGCTCAAGCCTCCGGGGGTTGTGCTTTCGGCGAATTACAAGGTGTAAAAAAGGGAAACTGAGGAACTTAAAGGGAATAGGGCTCCAAATGGGCCAGGAAGTGCTTGATTCCCTTTACGGGAGGTACGTAGGTTTCCCTAAGGCCGTACCGGATGGATTCCCGCCGTTTGTAGACATCGATGATGCTCTGGGCGATGAACTCCATGTGGCTGTTGGTATAGGTCCGGCGGTTGATGGCCAGCCGGTAGAGTTCCAGCTTGGGATAGATGATCTTGCCGGTCTTTTCGTCCTCCGTGGCGAAGGCCAGGGCTCCCAGGCCGATTCCCCGGATGGCTCCCTCCCGGTAGATCTCGATGCCCAGCACGTCTGCGGGATAGGCGCTCTGGGGAATGTGAGGCAGAAAGGCGGCGGCATCGATAAAGATGGCGTGTCCTCCCGCGGGGGTCACGTAGGGAACGCCTCCCTCGGCGAGAAGATCCCCGAGATATTTTACCTGGGCGATGCGGTGAGCCATGTATTGCTCGTCCACCATCTCCCGGAGTCCCAGGGCCAGGGCCTCCAGATCGCGTCCCGCCAGGCCTCCATAGGTGGCGAAGCCTTCGAAGAGAATCACCCGGGGGAGAAGGGTCATGTAGGTTTCTTCGGTGCGGCAACAGACCATGCCGCCGATGTTCACCAGGGGATCCTTCTTGCAGGAAACGGTGATGCCGTCGGCGGTATTCATGCATTCCTTCAGGATTTCCGCCACGCTCATCTTCGCGCAGGCGGGCTCCCGCATTTTGATGAAATAAGCGTTTTCCGCCATGCGGGCACAGTCGAGGTAGAAGGGAATGCCGTATTTCTTGCAAACCTTCGAGGTTTCCCGAAGGTTCTCCAGGCTTACGGGCTGCCCTCCTCCGGAGTTGTTGGTGATGGTGGTCATCACGAGAGGAACCCGCTCTTTGCCGTAGGTCTCGATGGCCTTTTCGAGCTTTGTAATATCCATGTTGCCCTTGAAGGGATGTGCCACCTCAGGCTGAAAGGCCTCGTCGATCACGCAATCCACGGGCTCTCCGCCGTTATTGAAGATATGCGCCCGGGTGGTGTCGAAGGGCATGTTGAAGGGGATCACGTCGCCCTTTTTGACGAGGGTGCCGAAAACAACGTTCTCCGCCGCCCGTCCCTGATGGGCGGGAATGACGTAATCGAAACCGAGAATTTCTTTTACCGATGCTTTCAGGCTGAAGAAGCTGTCCGCTCCCGCATAGGCTTCGTCTCCCATCATGAGGGCGGCCCACTGGTACTTGCTCATGGCGCCGGTGCCGGAATCCGTGAGAAGGTCGATGTAGATATCCTTGGAGCGCAGGCCGAACATGTTGTAATGCCCCCGTTTGAGGGCCTCTTCCCGCTGTTCCTTGTCGGGAACGCTCACGGGTTCCACCATTTTGATACGGAAAGGTTCTGGCATGATACGATCAACCATTTTGAAAACTCCCGTCAATCTGATCTTCAGCTCATCTGGAAGCTTATCTCGTGCAGCCTGGCTAAATTACCTTTCCGCATCATAGCACTTGGAGAAAAAGGTGGCAAACCGGAAGAAAGAAAATTCCGAACACATCCCTAGACTTTTCCTAAAAGCGAGGGGCTCTCCGGAAAATGAGGAGGCTTGGGTTCCCTTGCCGGAGAGAGGGGAGAAGCGTAACAGTAGCGGCAGCCATAGCGGCAGCTGCGGTACATGCCTATATCCCGGGAGGAAGCGCAGAGGCAGAAAGGGCGCTGATGAGGATCCTTTCCGATTTTGAGGGGTTTTGCTCCGTTCCGGGAGATCCAAATCGGGTCGATGCAGGCTCCGGGGTAAATTCCCCAGGATGTGAGATCCCTCGTTTCCGCGCAGCTCTGAAGGGGCAGCTTCAGCGTGTCCACAGTTTCCCGAAGAGCTGGAAAAAGTTCTTCCATTCCCCGGGAAAACCGCTCTTCCTTCCAGGGTTGAAAGGCCGGGGGGAGGGATCGAAAACGTCGTTCCAGAGAGGGATAGAGGTCGAGGAGCGAGAGAATGCAGCGGCAAATCGAAGAGCGGAGAGAGGAAGCCAGAAAGGAAAAGTTTTCGAGATGCCAGGAGGGAGAGGTTTCGTCGCTCAGAATAATCGGATCGTATCGCCAGGCGATTCGGGAGGGGCCGATACTTTCCGCCAGCCTTTTTATATTGTCGAGAAGAAGCGCCCTTTGGGGCATGTAGGGCTCGTATTCCTCGGGGTAGCCCGTAAGGGTGACGAGAAAAAAGGGTTCCAGCCCGCGGTTTCGGATTTCTTCGAGAAAGGGAAGAAGGGGAGCGGGATTTCTGGTCCAGAAGACCAGGGCATCCACGTCCTCCGGGGCAAGGGAAATCCGGCTGATCTGTTTGGCGTTGTAAGGATTCGGCACCATACAATATCCCTGGCGGATACGGTTCATGAGCCATGGAGCGTAGAAGGCGGGGATGTCCGTTCGCCTGCTGGCGCTGATAATCATGGGCTCCCCTCCTTTTCCAAGTTCCCGGAGACCTGTTGCCGGAGCTTTCGATCTCGCATCTCCTTTTCCCCTTGCGGAATCGAGGAAGAGGGGAAAGTTTATTCCAGGGTGCTTCGGTTGCGTCCTTCCTGCTTGCTCCGGTACATGAGACGATCCGCTCGTGTAACCGTTTCCAGGGGAGTCTCATCGGGTTTTGCCAAGGTGCCTCCGATGGAAATGGTGACCCCGATATGCACCGCTTCCTTATCGGTCCAGGAATGGGCCACCAAAAGTCGTAGCCGTTCCGCGGCCTGCTTGAGGGATTCCAGGGTGACGTTGGGGAAAATACCCGCAAATTCCTCTCCTCCCCAGCGGCCTATGGTGTCGAAGGGACTCACTCCGAGAGAGAGAGTTCTGCTCACCATGGTGATCACCTTGTCTCCCATGTCGTGTCCGTAGGTGTCGTTTACCCGTTTGAACCGGTCGATGTCGAAAAAGAGCACTCCCCAGGGAATGCCGCCAGTGCGAAGCTCCTGTTGCATTCCCTCCATGCGGCTTTCCAGGTACCGCCGGTTGGGAAGCTCCGTCAGGGGGTCCAGCATGGCAAGCCTTTGGAGCTGTTCCAACTGGAGTTCCAGGTTCTCCCGGAGGCTCACATCCGTAAAGATCTCGATGCCTCCGATTACGTTGCCCTGGGTGTCTCTTCGGGGAAGGGTGCGTACCATCACGGGAATCCGGTGCCCCTTCTTATGATGAAGATATACCTTGGCCTCCCGGGAATGTTCGTCTTCCATGGTATGGGCGAGAGGGCATTTGCCCAGGCAGAGGGAGGTGCCCATTTCGTCCACGTGCATGAGCAGGTTGTCCTTGCATGAGCTTCCCAGCACTTCTTCGGCGGAGAATCCCGTAATGAGTTCCGCTGCCTTGTTCCACCGGGTGATAACCCGGTTACGATCCGTAAAATAGACTCCCTCTTCCATGCTCTCCAGAATCTCCTGAAAGTTTCTCGGTTCGTAGTCGTGGGTATTCAAGAAAAGGCCTCCTTCATGCTCTCCGTGGCTTGCGCCACTTTTTTCGTATACTCGATTCTCGAAAAAGAAGCTGTTTCCGTGGGAAATTATGTCAAGGATTTTATGGACCAGGAAAAGAGGTTGCAACAACATCATAAGCGAACATGATGGCTGGTTCAATCTCGAAGGAGCAAAAAAGGTTCTTTTCTGAAAAGAATTTCTCGCAAGCCGGATGAAGATGCCCGGGATTTTCGAGAAGGCGATCCCCGGAAGAGGCAGAAGCCCCTCCGGGGAGCGATTTCCCGGGAGTTTCTAAAACGTGAGAGCCTTGAATTTTTCTATCTGCTCCTTTATGGCTCGTTCCGTGGGGAGTCGTTCCATACTGCTGGCTCCGTAGAAGCCGTTGATGTTTTTGCAGTTTCCGAGGATGTATGCCGCATCGTCGGGCATGGCGATGGGGCCGCCGTGGCAGAGCACGATCACGTCCTTCCGCACGCTCCGGGCAGCCTCCGCCCAGGAATCGATGATAGGCACGCAGTCTTCCAGGGTTTTCGATGTTTTCGCCCCGATGGAGCCCTTGGTGGTGAGCCCCATGTGACAGACGATGATGTCCGCCCCCGCTCGGGTCATGTCGATGGCGTCCTGGGCGCTGAAGACGTAGGGGGTGGTGAGAAAGCCCGCCTCCGAGGCCCGGCGGATGGCTTCCACCTCCAGGTCGTAGCCCATGCCCGTCTCCTCGAGGTTCTGGCGAAAGACCCCGTCGATAAGCCCCACGGTGGGGAAGTTCTGGACCCCCGCAAAACCGAGTTCCTTGAGTTCCTTGAAGAAGAGATCCCAGATGGTGAAGGGGTCCGTGCCGTTGATTCCCGCCAATACAGGTGTGTTTTTCACCACCGGAAGCACTTCGTAGGCCATTTCCTTCACGATCTGGTTGGCGTTTCCGTAGGCCAGAAGCCCCGCCAGGGAGCCTCGGCCCGCCATGCGGTAGCGTCCGGAGTTGTAAATCACCATGAGGTCGATGCCTCCCGCCTCTTCCCATTTCGCCGAGATTCCCGTTCCCGCCCCTCCCCCGATGATGGGCTTTTTCTCCGTTATCATCCGGCGGAAGCGGGTCATCAGTTTTTCCCGGGTATTTCCGTTTTGCATTCTTGCCACTCCTTTCTCGAAGGTCGATTTTTTCCGCAAAAGTTTTTGATGCGATTTTCTTTATCCGGCAATCTCCCGGAAGTTTTCCACCAGAGCCCGGGCAAAGGCCTCGTCGTTGATGTGGTGAGGCACCCGGATAAGTCTGCGTTGTTCCGTTTGCTCCACCGTGCGTTCCAGGGCCTCGAAGAGAGCCCGGTCCGCTTCGGGATCGTAGAAGGGCATATCCGGAGCGTCGATCATGGAGACCCCTTTTTCGGGAAGAAGAAAGCGTACCGGTCCGTTACACCGGTTCAGCTTGTTGCCGATCCACTCGCCCATGAGGCGGTTTTCCTCCGGAGTGGTGCGCATAAGGGTAACCTGGTCGTTGTGCACGTAGAGATTCCGGTTTTTATACTTTTCCGGTACCGTTTCAAGGGCACCGAAATTCACCATATCCTGGGCTCCCACGGAAGCCACGTAGGGAATACCCGTGCGTAGAATGGCTCCCAGCCGGTCTTCCCCTGCGGAGAGAACTCCTCCAAAAAGGTGATCGCAGATTTCCGTGAGAGTGATGTCCAGTACGTAGGGTATCATTCGGGAATCGATGAGCTTTTCCAGGGATTGCCCTCCCGTGCCGGTGGCATGAAAGACCATGCACTCGTATTCCTCCTCCAGAAGTTGCCGCACGGATTCCACGCAGGGAGTGGTAACCCCGAACATGCTCAGGCCAAGAAGGGGTTTTCCCTGGGTTCCCTCGGGAACCGGATGGAGCATCATGCCTCCCAGGGCGTGAGCGGCGTTGCCCAGTACCTTTCGGGAAATGCTGTTGAGCCCCGCCACATCTGTGACGGAGTAGATCATGCAGATGTCGTTGGGCCCCACGTAGGGCGCCACGTTTCCCGATCCCATGGTGGAGACCATAACCCGGGGGGTGCCGATGGGGAGATGTCGCATTCCCCGGGTTACCAGGGAGGTGTTGCCGCTTCCTCCCATACCCAGAACTCCGCCTATGTCGTTTCGGGAAGCGAAAAATCGCTCCAGGGCGATTCCCATGGCTCCCACGGTTTTTCCCCGATCCGTGGGGTTTTCCAGAAATCCCGCCCCTTCGGGATGAAAGGCCCCCACCTCCTTGTTGCGAATATCCACGGGATGATCGTGGGAGTTGCTTCCCACGTCCACCAGCAAGGTGGAAACTCCCATCTTTTTCAGAAGATCCCGAGCGTAAGCGAGCTCTTGGAATTTGGTGTCACAGGTTCCCACAATGAAAGCCTTTTTCATGAAATTTCTTCCTCCTTCCGAAAAATCCGGAGTCAAGCTCAGGCAAACCGTTCCTGCAGGGCTTTCAACCCCGTAAGAAAAACTCCTTCTCCCACGGTCTGACAAAGTTCCTCTCTTGTTTCCGGAGCCGTATCGAACTCCGCGCTCCATACGGCGAAGGTACTTGCGTTTTCGGTGATTTCGTAGAGGCGGAGGCAGGAGGTGTAGTTCGTGAGGGGCATGGGAGATTCGAGAATGGTGTAGGTGCAGAGATGGTTCACATCATCCAGAGCCAGGAGTTTTTCTCGAATACCATCCCCCGAGGTGAGGGAAAAGTTGCGAACGCACCCCACGGAATCCGGGGCCCGGTTCTCTTCTATCCGGCTTTCCGCAATGCCCGGGTGCCACGAGGGAAGGCCGTTGAAATCCCGAATTACCTTCCATACCTCTTCCGGAGGAGCCTTGATGACCATGCTTTGAAAAACTTTTGCCATTTCCGTAACCTCCCTTGGCTTTTTCGGGGTTTTTCCACGGGTAATTTCGAGGGAAACTCCCCGATCTTTGTAGTGGCTTCATGATAGCACAGAAAAACGGCAACGGGCCGCAAGGGAGGGCGGAAAAGAATGTCCGGGCCCTGGAGGGGCGTGGAGGATTAAAAGGGAGAGAATCGGCCCAAAAGAGAGGGAGGGGGCCCTATGGAGTATTCGTTTTTTCGGAGTTTTCCTAAAGAGAACAGAGTTCTTCGGTGTCCCTCCAGATCTGGGCTATTTCGCGCACCGGGTGGTCCCCGAAATGATGTACTTCGTATGCAAGAAATTCCGCTCCCAGATGGCGGTAGATGTCGAGGGCCTTGTCATTTCCCTCGAGCCCCCATACCACCATGCGGGTAATTCCTTTTTCCCGCAGTTTCCTGGCTCCCGCCGCGATAAGGCTCTTTCCTATTCCCCGCCCCCGGTAGTTTGGGCGAAGGTGAAGAGAATCGAGAAGCCCCGCTCCGAGAAAGCCGGAATTTTCTTGTATCGCCGCGAAACCCTGGATATCCCGCTTTTCCCCCGAAGCCAGGAAAACGAAATTCCCTTTCTGGACGGTATAGTTCCGCCATTTTTTTTCAGCCTCTTCCGGGGAGAGCTCCGTCAGATATTCTTCGGGAAGAAGGGAGGAATAGATTTCTCTCCAACTGGCCACGTAGATTTGTGCAATTTCCTTCATATCTTCGGGCAGGGCCAAACGAAGGGGCATGCTTTTTTCTCCTTTCCGGGATTTTCTTCTTTTTTTGCGAAGCTCCAGACTGTGGCACGAGAAGGATCAGGATTTTTCTCCCCAGCTTTTTCCCGTAAGCACCTTGGCCTCCACCGGGACCCGGGGAAGAAGCATGCTTCCCGCTTCTTCCATGGTCTCCTTAAGAACGAGCGCCATTTCTTCCGCACGGTATTCCGGGCATTCCAGAAGAATTTCGTCGTGCACGCACCCCACCAGATAATCCTCTTCCGGGGAGATCCGGGTAAAGAGAAGTCCCAGGGCAAGCTTCAGCATATCCGCCGCAGTGCCTTGTACGGGGGTGTTGAGCCTTCCAGGAAGGGTTTCCGAGGAAGAGGGAATCCGCCGGCGCCCTCCCAGGGTGCGAAGCTCCGGAGAGGGGGAAACCCGTTCTCTCTCGTGCCATGCGGCGATGCCCGGATAGGCCTGGAAAAAGCGCTTTCGAAAATTCCGGGCCTCCTCTTCGGACATGGGAATGCCGAAAGTTCCCTCGGCGTAGCTTCGCAGCCCCGCAGCTCCCATGGCGTAGATAAGGCCGAAGTTCACCGCCTTGGCAAGCTGTCGTTCTCCGGGGAGCACCTGTTCCGGAGCTTTCTCCGTAAGAAGTGCCGCCGTGAGGAGATGGAGGTCCGCTCCTTCCCGGTAGGCTCGGATCATCCGTGAATCTCCGCTGATTTCCGCCGCTATCCGCAGCTCGATCTGCGAATAATCCCCCAGAACCAGCATCCTTTCCGGAGGGACCTCGAAGCAGTTGCGAAAGCGGGGAGCCCGGGGAATCTGCTGAATGTTGGGGGCGGAGCAGGTAAAACGTCCCGTAGGAGTCTGGAGCTGGCCGTACCGGGGATGAAGCCGCCCCGTGAGAGGATGGCGGAAACGCTCCAAAGTTTTACCGAAGGCTTGGACTGCCTTGGCGGCGTGCCGGTATTCGAGAAGGATCCGGATGACCTCGAATCGGGGAGCCAGCTTCTCCAGCTCTCTTCGGGAGCTGCTTTTCAGGGGAATTCCCTGCCACTGAAGGGCCTGGATAATTTGTTTCGGGCTGTCCGGATTGATTATCTGGGGGTCGTCGAAAAGGGTTTTCTGTCTAGGAGCTTTGGCGTGAGGGGTTGCGGCAAGTTGGTGCAGAAGTTTTTCCCGGGCCTGTTTCTGCTCCGTTCCAAGCTCCTCCGCAAGGGAGGAGAAACGTTTTTTATCCAGGGCGATGCCCCGGTACTCCATGGCGGCCACCGCGGGGATACAGTCGAACTCGATCTTGGCGATGCGAATCATTTTTTTCTCCCGCAGCTTGGTAATCAGGATCTGGCGCAGGGGAAGAAGCACCGCCGCATCCCGGGCGGCGTAAAGAAGCTGTTGGGGTGTAAGCTGAGGGGCCCCCCAGTTGCTCTGCTGCATCTCCTTGGGAAGAGACTCCCCCAAATAGCGTTTTACCAGGCTTTTCAGGCTGTGGCTTCGTTTTTCCTCCGAGGTGTCCAGAAGCTGGGCGGCGATCATGGTGTCGAAGAGAGGTCCCCGGGGAAAGATCCGGTACCGGGCCAGAAATTTCAAATCGAACCGGGCGTTCTGAAAGATAAGGAGCCGTTCTTCCCGGAAGAAGTTTTCCAGCAGGTTCCACTCTTCGGGAGAGGAAAGGGCGAAAAGGTCGATGAGCAGTACCGGTTGATTTTCTCCGGCCATCTGGAGAAGCCGCATACGGTTTTTGTGGGGATCCAGGCCGGTGGTCTCGGAATCCACCCCCAGCACGGAACAGTCCTCGATAAGGTGCAGCCCGTCTTTCAGCGGAACCCGTTCGGGAATCCGCATGTACACTACCTGGGGCTCCTCCTGGGGAGGAGGAGAAAAGAGTATTTTCTGATCCGGAGAATCTCCTTTTCGTCTCATTGTACGTTTCTCCCTTTTCCGGGCTTTCGTTTTCGTCGCTCCGGGGCTATATTCGTAGGCTATCGGTTCTTTCAAAGCCCGTCAAGATCGGGGAGAAAGCTTTCTTTGCATTTCCCGGAAAAAAGTTCATTTGACAAAGCCTTGGAAAAAGGTAGAATGCCAAGTGTCACGCATCACTGATGAGTTGCATGCTAGGGTTTCTTCTTTGAGGAAACAAGCTTTTTCGAGATTCTTTCCTCGTTGTTTCCGGAGCTTTCTCCTTTATGCAGGAGTAAAACGGGGAGGAACATAGATCTGTTCGGAAGTGATCCGCCTGGAGGGCGGATGAAGGGAGACGTGATAGAGCGTGAAGGCGGGACGCATCCTTCTTGAAATGTTGCGGCAGTACGATGTGGAAACCGTTTTCGGGCTTCCCGGAGAAACCACCCTGGACCTTTACCGGGAGTGGAAAAACTTTCCCCGCATAGAACACCTTCTCGTTCGGGACGAGCGCAATTCGGTCTTCATGGCCGAGGCCTACGCCAAAGTTTCCGGACGTCCCGGGGTTTGCGAAGGTCCCAGCGTAGGGGCTCCCCATATGCTTCCAGGGGTGATCGAAGCCCGGGATTCCTGTGTGCCCCTTATTGTAATCACTTCGGATATACCGCTTTATCACGGCGAAAGAAACATGCTTACCGGCAGCGATCATAAGGCCATTTTCGGCCCCTTCGTGAAGGAGAGCCTGGAGGTTCGCCGGGCCCAGGACATACCCTTTCTCGTCCGTCGGGCTTTCCGGCTTGCCACCACGGGGCGCCCCGGACCGGTGCATCTCCGCTTTCCCATGAACGTTTTCCGGGAAGACGTGGAGGTGCAGGATCTCTACGCCCAGAAAGCCTTTGCCACCTATCCGGGACAGCGTTTTCAGGCGGAGGAGGAGGATATTCGCAAAGCTTTGGAAGAGCTTCGGGGAAAAGGCCGGGGGGTGCTTTTCTGCGGTCAGGGAGTGCTTCTTTCGGGAGCCTGCGAAGAGGTGCGGAACCTTGCGGAGTTGCTGGGTTACGGAGTGGGAACCACCATCGGAGGCAAGGGGAGCATGGAGGAGACTCATCCTCTTTCCCTGGGCTGCATCGGCGCCCGGGGGGGCACCAGCTTTTCCAACGGCCTCGTGGCGGAGGCGGAGGCTCTTCTCTTTCTGGGATGCAGCACGGATTCCGCGGGTACCGACGGATGGAAGAAGCCCGATCCGGATACAAAACAGTTCCTTCTCCAGATCGATGCGGGGGAGGGAGAGCTGGGGAATAACTATCCCCGGGCGATAACCCTTTTCGGAGATCTCAAGGCAACCCTGAAACGTATGCTGGAACTTCTTCAGAAAGAAGGAGTTCGAAAGGACGAAAGCTGGGCCGGGGAGATCCGCCACAAACGGAAAGAATACGAAGCCCTCTGTGCCCGGCGGCGGGAATCCTTCGATTCCACGGTGCATCCTTTTAAAATCGTGGAGGCTCTTCAGGAGACTGCTCCGAAAGATGCCCTCTACGTGGTGGACCCGGGGATCAGCGCGGTCTATCCCGCGGCATTTCTCAAACTCCCCGAATCGGGACGTTCCTTCATCTCCAACTTTTCCCAGGGTGCCCTGGGATATGCTACCGCAGCCTCCGTGGGAGCCTGGAAGGCCGGCAAGGGGCGGAAAGTCCTCAATCTTACCGGGGACGGCAGCCTGGGGTTTTGCATGGGTGAGCTGGAAACTATCGTCCGCAACGGAGCGGATGTAACGGTACTGCTCTTTCATAACCGTTCTTTCGGATGGATTCGGGGAACCGATGCCTACGAGGGGGAAACTTCCTTCTTTGCCACGGATTTTTCCGAAACCGATTACTGTATGGTGGCCCGGGGGTTCGGTTTTACCACCTTCCTTATCCGGGAGGGAGATCATCCCGGGGAAATTCTCTCCAGGGCTTTTGCCCTCAAGGGGCCGGTTTTCGTGGAGATTGAAAGCCTTCCGGAAGATCGATGTTTTCCTCCCGTTCCGGGATGGACCGAAGTTGCCCGGCAAAAGGGAATGGAGAACTGTTACTGATTGCCTTTTTTCCATCTCTCCTCTCATTCCGTAGCGAAAAAAGCGCTTAGAATGGGAAAAACGGATATACATCAACCACACCACACACGGTTTTCGGTCCCGGCGTATCTATGCCGGGACCGAAAACTTTTTTGTCCCTTTCCCGGAAGAAATCCGTAAAAATACCCACTTGAAAAATATACCTAGTAGGGGTATATTCTTTTCGAGAAACAGAGAGGGGTCTTCTTTCCGAAAATTTCGGAAAAAGAGATTCCTGAAGATATAGGAAAGGGGTTTTTTTTATGAGCGTACGAGTTTTCAGCACAAAAACCTGCCCTTGGTGCGTAAGGGCCAAACAGTATCTTGAAGGACTGGGAGTGGAGTTCGATTACATCGATGTGGGAGCTAACCGCGAGATGGCCATGGAGATGGTCAACCGTACGGGGCAGCGAGGCGTACCGGTTATCGAAATTAACGATACTTTTGTCGTGGGGTTTGACCAGCATCGGATTGACGAAGCTCTTCAGGCGGCAGGATTGATTGCATAGGTACAAGGTTTTTTGTATTGCCGAGAGATGAGAGATGAGAGATCGGAGAAAAAGCCGGAGGATTTTCCGTTGCGGGAAATCCTCCGGCTTTTTTGCGTTTTGTTACACCAAGGCGGCATAGCTGTTACTTTTTTCGATTAAAGTACGGAACGTCCGGGAGCAACCGCATCCGGAAGAGAAATGACCCCCTGAAAGTACCCTCCTCCGAAAGCACACACCTTGAAAGGCGCCCTCTTGAGGGGCGCCTTTCAAGGTTGTCAGGATGTTTCATCCTGGTTTTTTCGCACTACGTTTCCAGGATCCTCCGCTGCGGAAGCCTCGGCACCGCAGGAACTGCAGTAGGGAAGCAGGGTTTCCCGAAGGGCGCCGCATTTTTCGCAGGGGCTGTAAAGAAGGGTGCCGCAGGAAGGGCAGGTGTAGGATTTTCCCGAACTATCCGGAAAGGAGAGCGTTCCCGGAGGAGCCAGGCGAAAAATGGTTTTCCGGGTCCAGCTGAAGAAACGCAGAGGGCCCCGGCGGATGGGATATTCGCAAACCGGGCAGAGAAAATGCCGGTAGCCTTCCCGGTAGGTTTTGAGAAGCGAGGATTTCCGGGGGCGCTGAATGCTTCTTGCGATAAGCACCATGAGAGCCCAGGCTACGATAATTCCCGCTCCGAGAAGGGTGTATTTCATGTAGAAAAAGGGGAACGATGCGTGGGCGGTCATGGCGGTACGGGCGAAGACCGCTACGGTAAGAGCTATACCTCCCGGCCGATAGAGGGAATTCCAGCTTTTTTTGGTGATCCAGATACAGGCCAAGAGAAGAGGAATCAGAAATGCGAGCTGATAGAGCCCCCGGCGGAGGGCTTCTTTGTTCTGGAGCTCTCCGTAGGATCTCCGGATACGGCTCTCCTTTTCCCGAAGTTCCTTTTCCAGGCTCCGCAGCTCCTCCTGAAGGGCATTTTCCTTTTCCGCCAGAAGAATACGTTCTTCGTTGCTCTTTTGATATGCTTCCTGGCTTGTCAGAAAAGAATTCAATGCTTTTTTCAGGTTTTCCCGTTCCGATCCGGAAAGGGAGGCGTTTTTCTGGATGCTCAGCTTCTGCATCTCCGCAAGCTGCCGCATGGTGGCTTCGAGAGTGCGGATTCCCTCCCGGGCCATGTTTTGGCGGCCTTCCAGCACCAGCATATTCCGGCGGATTTCCTCCAGAGAAAGCCGGGTTTCTTCGATGCGTTTCTCCAAGTTCTGCTCCATGTTGCTTTCCCGAAAATCCTGGTAGGAGGGGGATATGGGAAGCGTGCGGATATCGGTGACCACGAAGCCGAGAAGCCAGAAGAAGAGAACTCCCAAAAGAATGCCCAGGAGGCGGATTCCGAGTTGGGGGAGCCACCATCCTGCGGTGTGTCGGGAAGCGCGTTTCGAGGCCATGTAAAAACACCATCCTTTCTTTTTGGAGTTCTTTTATTTCCCTTCTGCGGGAACGCTTTTCTGAAGGTACCGCAGAAATTCCTCCGGCGGCAGGGGAGGCGAGAAAAGGTAGCCCTGCACCAGAAGATCCTCTCCCAGGGATTGAATGAACCGGAGCTGTTCCTGGGTTTCCACGCCCTCCACGGTAAGCTCCAGTCCCAGTTCCCGGGCCATGAAGACCAGGGTGGAGATGATCGCCCGGGTGTTCTCGTTGGTGTGAAGATCGAAGGTAAGAGAGCGATCCACCTTGATTCCCGAAAGAGGAAGGTGATGGATGTAGGAAAGGGAGGAATACCCCGTGCCGAAATCGTCCAGAGAGAAGCGAACCCCCTCTTTCTGAAGATCCTTCATGATCCGCACCGCCTTGGTGAGGTTGGTCATGAAGGCGCTCTCGGTAATTTCGAGTTCCACCATGGCGGGATCCACCTGGGCCTTCTCCATGGCTTCCAGTACCGAAGCGGAAAAAGCGTTGTCCGAAAACTGCTGGGGAGAGACGTTTACCGCCACGTGGAGTTGATGTCCCTGGATGTTCCATTCCCGAACCTGTTTGCAGGCAGTGGACATGGCTACCCTTCCCAAAGCTACGATTTCCCCGATTTCCTCCGCCAGGGGAATGAAGGTTACCGGTGAGATGATCCCCTTTCCGGGGCGGATCCAGCGCATGAGAGCCTCGCTTCCCACGATACGTTTCGTGGTGGCATGGATTTTCGGCTGATAGTACATGAAAAATTCCTGTTCCGAAATACCCTTGCGGAGCTCCTTCTCCACGTCGTGCCGGATCTGCATGTGTTCGTTCAGATCCTCCGTAAAGAGTTGGTACCAGTTGCGGCTTTCCTGTTTTGCCCGTCCCAGGGCGAGAGATGCGTTTTTGAGAAGAGTCTCCGCGTTTTCCGTATCCTGGGGATAGATGCTGATTCCTCCGCTTACGGTAATGCGAACCTCGTGTTCTCCCAAAAAGAAGGGGCGGCGGATGGATTCGATGAGTTCCTCCGCGGAGCGCAGAGCCTGACGCGGATTTTTGGTAAAGGGAATGAAGGCTACGAATTCGTCTCCTCCGAAACGGGCCAAAGTGCCCGCCTCGGGAAGGATTTCCTCCATCCGGGAGGCTGCCTGGAGGAGAAGCTCATCCCCCACGGAGTATCCCAGGCTCTTGTTGACGTTGCTGAAGCGATCCAGCCCCAGAAGGAGCACCGCCAAACTGCTGTGGGATTCCTCAGCCTGTTTGCAGGCCACGGTGAGCCGATCCAGAAAGAGCACTTTGTTGGGGAGCTTCGTAAGGCTGTCGTGCAATGTTTCGTGCTCCAGCTCTATCCGGCTCTGGTGGATTTCGCTTCGATCCTGGATGACACCGATGTAATGCGTTACGGTACCTTCCCGATCCGTAATACCCGTAAGAATGAGATAGAGGGGATAGGGGGTTCCACTTTTATGGCGTCCCCAGAGTTCTCCTTCCCAGTAGTGTTCTTTTTCAAGCCGTCGGTCGATTTCATCGTAAAACTCCCGGGGATGCAGGTCTGCCCGGAGAAAATTTGTATGGTCGTTTTTGATTTCCTCGTACTTGTATCCGGTAATATTGGTAAAGGCTTGGTTTATCGAGAGAACATTGTGGTTCGCGTCGGTAATGTAGATTCCTTCGCTTACGTGCTCGAAGGTTTTTTCCAGGATTTCCATCTGGGACTGTACCTTCTGCACCAGGTTCTGGCGCTTCCGGAGCATTTCGTCCAGATGCTGAAGATCCCTGGAGCGGAGTCGAATTCTTTCCTGAAGTTCCGCGTTGTTTCTGGAGAGCATTTCCTGTTCAGTTACGTCCACGGTAACAGCGATGGCCAGGGATTCGGTTTCGAAAGGCAGGGGGGCCACGGAATAGAGAACGTGTCGTTCCTCTCCGGTAGAGGAATAAAAGGTTTGGGAAGCGTTGAGAATGGATTCTCCCCGGAGAAGTCGGTCCAAGAAGAGGGAGTATTTTTCTTTATTGTTTGTGAATTCCAAATCCAGAGGGGTTTTTCCCAGAAGATCTTTTGGAGGCTTCCCGAAAATTTTCCCCAGAGCGGGGTTGGCCTCCATGATGATTCCGGTTTCCAGGCGGTGTACGCTGATACCGTAGGGAGCGGTATCGAAAACGGCCCGGAATTTTTTTTCGCTTTCCCGGATTTTCTGGAGAGCCAGAATTTCTCGTTTTTGAAGCCTTGCAGTTCGAAGAGAAAGGAAAAAGGCCACCCCGCAGGCGATTCCCGTGAGAAGAAGTCCGGTTCCCAAAAATCGGCTTCGCCACAAGGCAAGTTCTTCCTGGATATCCTCTACGTAGACCCCGGTTCCGACGATCCAGTTCCAGGGTTCGAAACGCTGTACGTAGGATATTTTGTTTTCCACCCGTTCGGAGTCGTCCATCCATTGCCAATCGTAACGAAGGAAGCCTCCATTTTGCTCTTGCACCACTTTCTGCATGCGAGCAAAGAGATTTTTAAGGAGATCTCCTCCCGGTCCCTGGATGGTGGCGGGGTCCTGATTTTCGAAATCCTGCCGGTAAGGGTGCATAACGAGATACCCCCGGTCATCGAGAATCCAGTAGTAATCCTTGAGATCTACTCCGAAACGGAGTTTTCGTAAGCGATTGATGGCCCTGGCCTGGGTTTCTTCGAGAGAAAGAAAATTTTCTCCCCGAAGATATTCGTCGTGCCGGGCCTGGAGATTACTCACGGCGGATTCCACCATGTGACGGCAAAGATCGTATTTTTGCTTCGTAAAGGTTTCTTCCAGAAGGGGTATGAGAAAGCCGAAACCGATAAGAAAGAAGAGGAGAAAGATAATGAGCGGGGGCAACACAAGATTACCGAAAATACGCAGAAAAAGATACGCATTTTTTCGGTTTGGTGAAGCATGGGGAAGAAAGATGTTTCTACCGTATTGGGCCATATAAGCCGTATCCTTTCGGGAGAAGCTATTCCTCCACACCTTGCACTTGCACTCTCGATGCTTTTCCGAAAGAAGCGATGGTACCCGTTTCCACGGAAAAAGGATTTTCATTGTACAATGTTACAGCGAGTTTCCCCTTTTCCGCAAATCTATTCTCATACGAGGAACGCAAATTGTAAAGACCTTTGGGAAAGTTCCGTATGAGATATTTTTCGC
Source organism: Synergistaceae bacterium (assembly GCA_036769705.1). GTDB lineage: Bacteria > Synergistota > Synergistia > Synergistales > Aminiphilaceae > DAIPKP01. The sequence continues at coordinate 2,011 of DAIPKP010000042.1, read as the reverse complement.
TTGTGATTTTGGAGTTGTAAAAACCAGAAAAGCTTTTCTCCGGAAATTTCCGGAAAAAAGGTAATACGTGCCTGATGAAGGAGGGCTTGGAAACATGAGAAAACAATACGGAAATCTTCTTGAAGATGCTCAGGAACTTCAGGAATATATGGTGGAACTCCGCCGGGATTTTCATCGGCATCCCGAAGTAGCTTTCGAGGAGCATCGTACGGCGGAAAAAGTGGAGGAGGAGCTTCGGCGCTTGGGGCTCGAACCGATGCGTATCGGCGGAACCGGAGTGATGGCGGATATCCGGGGAAAGAGCCCGGGAAAAACCCTGGCTCTTCGGGCGGATATGGACGCTCTCGAAGTGGAGGAAGAAACGGGACTGGAATTTGCTTCCTCCCGAAAGGGATATATGCATGCCTGCGGACACGACGCTCATACGGCGACACTCCTTGGGGCTGCGGCGCTTCTCGTTTCCCGCAAAGAAGATTTTGCAGGTACCCTGAGACTTATCTTTCAGCCCGCCGAGGAGAACGTGGCCGGGGCGGAAGTGCTCGTTCGGGAAGGGGTGCTCCAGGGGGTGGATGCCATTTTCGGCCAGCACATTTGGGCTTCCCTGGAATCAGGAAAGGTTTCCATCGAAGAGGGGCCCCGCATGGCCGGGGCGGATCGTTTTACCATTCATGTCAAAGGTAAGGGGGGACATGCGGGGCTTCCTCACGAAACCGTGGACGCCGCGGTGGTTACCTCCGCCATCGTCCTGGCTCTTCAATCCATCGTGAGCAGAGAGATGAACCCTCAGGATCCCGTGGTGATAAGCATGGGAGAGGTCCGTAGCGGCAGCCGTTACAACGTTATCGCGGACAAGGGGTTTATCGATGGTACCGTACGGACCTTCAACGAGGAGGTGCGGCGGAACATACCCCATGCCATTCGGCGTATAGCGGAAAATACCGCCCGGGTTTACCGCGCGGAGGCGGAGGTGGAATACGTACAGGGAGTTCCCGTTACGAAAAACGATCCCGCCATGGCCGCTCTTGCCCGGGAGAGTGCCCGAAAAATTCTGGGAGAGAATTGTTTTGAACATGTTCCTCCCGTGGGGGGAGCGGAAGATTTTTCCCGTTACGTGGAACGCATTCCCGGGGCTTTCGGTTTTTTCGGCGGTAAAAGTAGCAACCCCGAGGCTTCCGGAGCTCACCACCATCCAAAATTCGATATTGACGAAAGCCGGTTCTATCAGATGGCGGCTCTCTATGCCCAGGTGGGATTGGATTATCTGGAGGCAACGGAATGAGCGGGGAAGAAAAAGCTCCGAAGGGGGGAGGCAATCTCCTCGTTAAAAATGCCCTGGCCTATACCATGGGGGTTGCGGGAATTCTGGAAAATGCGGATGTGCTGGTGCGGGACGGGCGGATTGTTCAGATGGGCAAGGTCTCTCCCCGGGGAGATGAAACGGTGCTCTTCGGAGAGGGGCTGGTGGTCACTCCCGGACTTATCGACCCTCATACCCACGTGGGGTTGTGGGAGGAGGGATATCCCGAAAGCGAATCCAGCGGCAACGAGGCCACGGATCCCCTTACGCCCCAATTGCGGGTGTTGGATGCCTTCCATCCTATGGACCAGGCTTTCGAGGATGCTCGGAGTGCCGGAGTTACCACCATCCAGATCCTTCCGGGGAGTGCCAACGTGTTGGGAGGCGAAGGGGTGGTGGTAAAAACCTCGGGAGTCGTGGCGGATTCCATGGTTCGCCGGGCTCCCTCGGGAATGAAGGCTGCCTTCGGAGAAAATCCTAAAAACCTCTATAAATCCCTCAAGAAATATCCTTCCACTCGTATGGCGGTGGCGGCCTGCATGCGGGAGGCCTTTACCGAAGCATGGAATTACCGGGTGAAAATGGAAAAGGCCCTGGAAAAGGGAGAAGAACCGGAAAGAAATCTCAAATATGAAGCGCTTCTCCGGGTGCTGAAGGGAGAAGTGCCCCTTCGGATTCACGCTCATCGAAGCGACGACATGGTAACCGCCCTGC
>DAIPKP010000141.1:0-3778 GCA_036769705.1 Synergistaceae bacterium | reverse complement strand
CCTGAAAGCCCTGGTATATTTTGAGGATGGGGATTTACACAGCCTTTCGGAAGAGGAAAAATGCATCCTGACGAAGGCGGCTGCTTCCATAGGGACCGGAAGGATAGAGGAGATGCGCACGCTTTCTTTTTCGTTAAGAGGTGGTTGTCCTTAGATCTTGATGTTCTTTGCGTAGGCATAAGGGTATTCTGTAAAAGGTCTCGTGGTATTCCAACAGCTCCGCCAGAAAGAGTGAAAATTTTTCTTGACAAGAGAGAAAATACGGATATAATGGCCCGAAATTGCAAGATAGAAAACATTGGTTCGAAAGAAAAGGGGAAGGGAGGAACGGCGCATGTTCGGAAAAGGTAATTCCCAGTGGAACGCCAACTTTTATTATTACTTTAGCGACGGTCAGTGGCAAGCGTATTATTATGCCAGTGACCTCTCCGCATATGGAAATCCGAACAAGGCTGGTACCGTTCTTTCGCCACCCATACCGTTACCCCGGTTCTAGGATTTTCCGGAGCCGAAGGATAGCATAAGGGATACAAGCCGGATTCGGGTTTCTACAACCCGAATCCGGCTTTTTTTGTTGACTTTATTTTTATCGGGAAGAACGAGCTTAGCGGAGGTGAGCGATTATGTTGGTAGTACGAATGGAAGAGCGGAGTTTGAGTCTTGATATGGCGAGGGTTTGCGAAATTTTGGAAAAACAGGGATGTCGGGGGCGTATGGTGCCTCATCCCGAGGGTGTTTGTATCGTGGCGGAGGAGCCCCGGGAGGGAACCGGAGAAATTGCGGTTCTTCCGGGAGTGCGTCAGGTAATTTGTACGGGAAACTCCTTTCCTCTGGGAAGCCGGGATATGGCTCCGCAGAAGGAATCCATGGAGCTCGCTCCGAACCTTCGCATCGGCGGAGGCAATGTGGTCGTTATGGCGGGGCCCTGTGCGGTGGAGGGGCGGGAGCAGATTCTCGAAGCCGCTCGGGGAGTGAAGGCCGCCGGAGCTTCCATGCTGCGGGGAGGAGCCTTCAAACCTCGCACCAACCCCTACTCCTTCCAGGGGCTGGGGCATGAAGGGGTGGCTCTCATGGCGGAGGCCCGCACCGAAACGGGGCTTCCCATCATTACCGAGGTCATGGGAGTGGAGGACATCGAAGGCATGCTCCCTCACGTGGACATGTTTCAGGTGGGAGCCCGGAACATGCAGAACTTCAGCCTCCTCAAGGCTCTCGGACGTTGCCGGGTGCCGGTGCTTCTCAAACGGGGCATGACCGCCACGGTGGATGAATGGCTCCAGGCGGCGGAGTACATCCTTGCGGGGGGCAACCATCGGGTGGTGCTCTGCGAGCGAGGTATCCGGAGCTTCGAGAAGCGTACCCGGAATACCCTGGATCTGAGCGTGGTTCCCCTGGTGAAATCCCTTTCACACCTTCCGATTATCGTCGATCCCAGCCACGGTACGGGCCTTCGGGATCTGGTGCTTCCCATGAGCCTGGCCGCCCTGAGCTGCGGCGCGGATGGGTTGATCGTAGAGGTGCATCCCCGTCCTTCCGAGGCTCTTTCCGACGGAGCCCAATCCCTGGATATTCCGGCCTTCGGCGATTTTATGCAGAAGGTGGAACAGCTTTTGCCGGCTCTCCAGGCAGATCCGAAAGAGAAAACATGTCCCTTGAAGATTGCCATGTAGGCATTATCGGGCTCGGTCTCATGGGGGGCTCCCTTGGAGGGGCGTTGATCCGGAACTTCCGGGGAATGCAGGTTCTCGGATGGGACGTGGAGGAATCCGCCTGTTCCGAAGCTCTTGAAAGGGGATTGATCTCCCGGGCAGTACCTCCGGAAGAACTGGGAGCTTCTTCGGACATCCTGGTTCTGGCGGTGCCTCCCCGATACATGGAGTCCGTCAGCCGGAAGATACGTCCCTTTGTCTCTCCCAAGCTCAAGGGAGTTTTCGATCTCGGAAGCGTCAAAGGAGAGCCCGGAGAAAAGCTGGAGGAAATTTGGGGAAAGCTTTACGTGGGATTGCATCCCATGGCGGGAAAGGAAACCGGAGGCATAGGCCGGGCGGAACCGAAACTTTTTCGAGGAGCTTTATGCTTTCTGGTTTCCCGAAAGAACTCTGATTCTCTGGCGAAGCAACTTGGCAGAGAGATGATTTCTGCTCTCGGAGCGACCTGTTCCGAGGTTTCTCCGGAGGAGCACGATTTTATGGTGGCGTACGGAAACCATTTGCCCATGCTCACCGCGGCGGCTCTCAGCTTGGGAGCGGGGCGAAAGAGCCGGGATCTTCCGGGGCTTTCCCGGGCCATGGCGGGGGGATTCAAAGATGCCACCCGCACCGCTTCGGGAATGCCCTGGCTGGGGGCGGACGTGCTGCACTACAACCGCAGGGCCCTGAAAGCGGCGGCGAAGGAGTTCATTGCCCTTATGGAGGAACTCCTCGAATCCTCTCCGGAGGAGGCGGAAAATCTCTTTCGGGAGGCCGGAAGCTGGAGACGGGATTTTTTAGAAGAGAAACGGACGAGGTGGACAAGATGAGAAGAGTGAGCCCCTTGAAGGGGATGCGAGGAAGCTGTACGGTTCCGGGAGATAAATCCATTTCCCATCGGGCGGCGTTGCTGGGAGCCCTCTCCAGGGAGGGCATGGAGATTTCCGGATACGCTCCGGGGGAGGATTGCGGCCGAACCCTAGCGTGCCTGGATCAGCTGGGTTGCCGGGTACTTAAGGAAGGTCCCCGGGTTCACGTGAGCCGGGGAGAAGGCATCCGGGAATGCCGGGAAGTGCTCTATGCGGGAAATTCCGGTACCTCCGCCCGGCTGCTCTGCGGCCTTCTGGCGGGAGTGCCGGGGTTCTTCGGTATTCTTGCGGGGGATGCAAGCCTCTCCTCCCGCCCCATGGATCGAGTGGTGGCTCCTCTTCGTTCCGCGGGGGCCCGGATCGACGGCCGGGAAGGAGGAAGCCGCCTTCCCCTGAGCATCCGGGGAGCCTCTCTCGTGGGAGGGAGCTTTACCCTTCCCGTGGCGAGTGCCCAGGTGAAGACCGCCCTTCTCCTGGCGGGGCTTTCCTCCCAGGGGAGCGTTACCGTGACGGAGCCCTCTCCTTCCCGGGATCATACGGAGCGCATGCTGGGCTTCCTGGGGGTTCCCCTGGTGCGGGAGGAGAACAAAATTACCCTCTTTCCCTATCCGGAGCTTCCCGGAGCGGCATGGGAAATTCCGGGAGATTTTTCCTCCGCCGCCTTCTGGATCGTGGCGGCCGCCCTGTTGCCGGATTCGGAGCTGCTTCTCGAAAAGGTGGGGCTGAATCCTACCCGGACGGGGCTCCTGGAAGTTTTGAAACGTATGGGGCTTCGTTGGGAAACGGAAGCATTGCGGGAATCCGGAGGAGAGCCCCTGGGTAATCTGCGAATTCGTACCGCTTCTCTGGAGGGGACCCGGGTAGAGGCTTCGGAGGTGCCCCGCATGGTGGACGAGCTCCCGGTGCTTGCGGTGGCGGCTACCCAGGCTACGGGAAAGACGGAGATCCGGGGAGCCCGGGAGCTTCGTTACAAGGAGTGCGACCGTATCCGGGGAATGGCGGAGGGCCTCGCCGCCCTGGGAGCGGATATCGAAGAACTCGAAGACGGCTGGATTGTTACGGGCCCCACCCCTCTGCACGGAGGAAGCGTGAAAACCCTGGGAGATCATCGCGTTGCCATGGCCTTGAGCGTGGCCGCCGCCATCGCGGAGGGCCCCGTGGATTTGGACGATCCGGAGTGCGTGAACATCTCCTATCCCTCCTTTTTCGAATCCCTGGAAC
>DAIPKP010000140.1:0-3840 GCA_036769705.1 Synergistaceae bacterium | reverse complement strand
GTTCGAGTATGGATTTATCCGTCACCGTACGTCAACCCCCGCTTCTTTCCGTGTCAGAGCGTAGAGAATAATCCCGTTACTGATGATAATGCGCACCACTTCCGCGAGATTATCCGCCACCACCACGTTCGCCACCGGCATGGAGACCACCAGGATGGACTGGAAGAGGAAGCAGCCGATGATGGCATGCCACACCGTAGCCCGGCGCAAAGAGGCTCCTCCGATGAGAATGGAAGCCACCGCGAAGAAGGCCATGAAGAGCGGCGCCATGTAGAGCTGAAGGAATCCGAAGCTCTGGGCATAGACCACGATGCCCACCGCTGCCAAGGCGTTGGAGAGCACGGAGCCCACGATACGGTACTTGTTGACGTTCAGCCCCGAGGATTCCGCAAAGCGGGGATTGTTTCCCACCGTGAGCATGGCGATTCCCGTTTTGGAACGGTTGAAAAGCCAGATAAAGATGCAGAAAGCTCCGAAAAAGAGGAGCAATCCCGTGGGAACCACCACGTTCCCGATATTGAAGGAAAGAAAGCTGTCCAACACCTTGTCGAACCGATCCTGAAGAGAGATGGTTACCCGAAGCCCGGTACCTCCGTAAGGCCAGATCATTTCAGGGCTTTTGAAGGGGACCAGGGTCCAGAAAATACACATGAGGGAGACCACGGAAAAACCGAAGTAGGTCCCCACGGTAAGCTCCTGTCCCTTGACACGGTTGAGAAGAACTCCGTAGAGGTACCCCGTGAGAGCTCCCAGGGGGATAGCCACCAGGAGGGCGAAAAAGAAAGCCGTAAAACCTACGAGATCCAGCTCGATGCTCAGGGTAGCCGCCACGATGCCGCAGGTAACCCCCAGAGGAAGGGCGAAGTTGGGCCCGGTACCGCATTGGATGGAGGGGATCATGGCGAGCACCAGCACACCGTTCATGCCAAACCGGGTGAGAATACTGCTCAGGATCTGTCCCATGGGAAGCTTGAGAAAGTATGCGGATGTAATGAGAATCGCCAAAAAAATCAGTATGATAAGCCGGGGAATACCGAAATCCTTTACCATTTCCCGGAGACGATCCCCCATGCTTTCCCGATCTCTTTCAATAGCAAGCATCAAGACGCCTCCTTTCGAGAATGTGCGCCCTCTCCCGCCATGAGCAGTCCGAACTCCTTGTCACTGGCGTCGGGAGGAAGGATGCCTTCCAATCTGCCTTCATAGATGATGGCGATACGGTCCGAAATGGATCGCAGCTCCGCCAGCTCCGAAGAGGTCATCACCACGGTAACGCCGTACTCCCGGTTGAGGTGCACCAGAAGATCCAGCACGATCTTCTTGGCTCCCACGTCGATCCCCCGGGTGGGTTCGGAGACGAAAAGCACATCCGGGTTGAGGGTAAGGGCCTTGGCGATGCAGACCTTCTGCTGATTCCCTCCGGAGAGACGTCTCGAAAGCTGTTCCGGTCCGGTGCAACGGATATCGAGGTCTTCAATCATCTTGAGAGCGTGCTGCCGCACTTTTTTGGAATCCATCATCTTGAAAAAAGAGCCCTTGAGGAACTTCTCCTGGCTCTGCATAGCCTGGACCACGATGTTCAGCTCGATGGACTGATCCAACAGTAGCCCGAGCCCCCGGCGATCCTCCGAGACGAAGGCCATGCCTCCGTTGAGAGCCTCTATGGGATTGTTGAGAGGAATTTCCTTCCCTCCCTTGAGGACTTTCCCCGTGGAGGGAGACAGCCCCATAATACCGTTGGCGATCCCCACCTTGCCATGCCCCGCCAAACCTCCGAGGCCGAGGATCTCTCCCTTGTGCACCTCCAGGGAAACCCCCTTTACCTCCTCTCCGGGCATGTGTACCCGAAGATTTTCCATGCGCAAAAGGGTTTCCGCACTGTCTACTGATTGTTCCTTGGCATGATCCCGGGCGGTCATATCAAGTTTGCGCCCCACCATGAGCTCCGCCAGTTTTTCCAGGGAAGCCTCCGAGGTAGGAAGCTCCGCTACCTGTTCTCCATCCCGAAGCACCGTAATATTGTGGGATACCGAAAGGACCTCGTCCAACCGGTGGGTGATGAACAGAAGGGAAATTCCCTGTTCCGCCAAACGGCGCATGGCGGCGAGAAGACGATCCGCCTCGGACTCCGTGAGCACCGCCGTGGGCTCGTCCAGCACAAGAAGCTGCACGTTTTTCTTATCCAGCTCCCGGGCGATCTCCACGAACTGCATGTACCCCACGGGAAGCCCCGCCACGGGAAGCATTTCGTCTACCCCCATGTCGAGACGGTTCAGAGAGGTCCTGGCATCCTGGCGCATGGCGGGCATGTCGAGTTTCTCCAGTCTTTTACCGAGCATGCGGCTTGCCAGGGTTTTGGAAGTTATTTCTCGATTGAGCTTGATATTCTCGGTAATACTGAATCCGGGAAGAAGCATGAACTCCTGGTGTACCATGCCGATGCCGAGATCCATGGCATGCTGGGGAGATTGAATGACCACGGGCTCTCCGTTAAAGAAAAGCTCTCCCCCAAAACCACCGGTATTGTGAATCACCGGCATACCGAACAGAATGTTCATAAGGGTGGATTTTCCGGCACCGTTTTCTCCCACCAGGGAGTGGATTTCTCCGGCCCCCACCGTAAGGTTGACCCCCTTGAGCACCCTGTTGCCAAAATACTCCTTTACCACGTTGCGCATTTCAAGGCGACGATCCGCCAACGATCTATCCCTCCCCTGGAAAAGACACCAGGGCCGCCCCAGAAGGGGCGACCCTGGGTTCTCTACAATATCTCCACGTAATGGAATTTACGGAGAAATCGCGTTACGCGATTCCTATTTACCTGCCTTGTCAGCTCCGTAGATGATGGATTCTCCCACCACGAGAATGAAGTTATCCGCCTTCTCCTCGCCCTTTTCGTAGGTGGAGGTACGGATTTCGCCGGAATGCTTCCGGAGAAGATCTTCCATGTGAGCCCGATCGTAACCTTTTACCTTGCCTTCACCGATGTCAAAGGCGTAGTCCGTGGCGGCATAGGCAAAAGCCATGTTGATGGGCACCTTCCAGGTGGCGAAACGGCCAGCGCCGCCGCCCTCCAGGATCTTCTCTTCGATGGCCTGATGAATGAAGGCAACGTCTCCCGCCTTACCTTCGGGAATTTCGATACCCAGGGCACCGGGATAGGCATGGTAGGGGCTGGGGCAGCACTGCTCGGGATAGAGAGCGCCGGTGTTCAGCACGGATTTGATGAGGGGTTCCTGCATGCCGCAGTTGGTGCAGAAGAAAGCGGTATCCTTGCCGTACTTCTCCACTTCACGAGGAATATCTTCGAGAATGAACTGCTGGGCTCCCGCAATGCCCGCATCTCCCGTGGGATCCGGAGCGTTGATGAAGACCCATTCGATGCCCCGTTTTTTGCATTCTTCGATCATGATGTCGCGGCGCTGGGAAAGAAGCTCGTAGGACATGTGCCGGGGGAAGGAGATGTGACAAAAGGTTTTGGCTCCCATTTTCTCGGCCAGCTCGATGATGGTGACCCCTCGGGCGGGATTATCCGTCTCGAGAACGATGTCCGCTTTCTGGGCGGAGAGTATGGGATCCTCGTGAGGAACGATATTGATGAAGAACATGTCCGGACGGATTTCCTTCACCTTGTCGATGGCAGCAGCAGTACCGGGAACGCCCTGAACCAGCACGATGGCCTTCACATCGGGATCGGCAGCCATGCTGAGAATCTGCTGAATGGTGGTTTCCTGCTCATCCATGAACTTGTCGGGATAGGTCACGTGAATGATTCTATCCTCGTTGTACTTCTTGATCATTTCCTGGGCCGCCCGATACTCTTCGTCTCCCTGGGAGGTG
>DAIPKP010000041.1:15578-22204 GCA_036769705.1 Synergistaceae bacterium | reverse complement strand
TTCTCGCTGCCATCGGCATGGCGGTAGGAACGGGCAATATCTGGCGCTTTCCTCGTATGGCCGCCAAAATGGGAGGCGGTTCCTTTATCATAGGCGTGGTTATCGCCATGATTCTCTGGGGAATTCCGCTTCTTATCGCGGAATCCGTCTGGGGCAACAAGACCCGCATGGGCTGCGCCGGCTCCTTCAAAAAGTACGTTGGCCCGGGATGGACCTGGGCAGGTAATATGGTGGGCATGATTTGTGCGGGCATCGCCTTCTATTATGCGGTGGTTCTCGGCTGGTGCGTCCGCTATCTCGTATACGGCATTCAAGGCGTTCTCGCTTCCGCGGATTCCGCCCAGCTCTGGGAGACCTTCTCCGCCGCCAAAGGCGCAGCGGCCTGGTCTCTCAACGGTGCCGCTCCCTGGCATCTTATTTCCATGCTCATCGTTCTCGTGGTTACCCTTCGGGGAATCGAGGCGGGGATCGAAAAGCTCTGCAAAATCCTCATTCCCTCATTGTTCGTGCTCCTCGCTATCGTCATGATCCGGGCGATCACCCTTCCCGGAGCCGTGGAAGGACTTCGCTTCCTCTTCCAGCCCGACTGGGGTTCCATGCTCACCGGTCGCCTCTGGATAGAGGCCTTCACCCAGGCGGCCTGGTCCACCGGAGCCGGCTGGGGTCTCATGCTCACCTACTTCGTTTACACCAGAAGCAACGAGGACACGGTGCTCAACGCCACCACGGTCTGCTTCGGCGATACCAGCGCGGGACTTCTGGCGGTTATGTGCGTGGTTCCCACGGTCTTCGCCCTGGATCCCAATGCAGCGCAGTTCCTCGAAGGAGCGAGCAACAACGGCCTGGTCTTCGTGCACCTGGTAGCTCTTTTCCAGCAGATGCCCGCAGGGCAAATCGTGGGGGTTCTCTTCTTCCTGGCCCTTACCTTTGCGGCTCTCAGCTCCACCTTCCCCATGCTCGAACTGGTATCCCGGTTCTTCATGGATTCAGGAATACCCCGCAGAAAGGCACTTCTCATAGGAGGCGTGGTTATGTACGCCCTGGGAGTTCCCTCCGCCATGAACATGAACTTCCTGGATAACCAGGACTGGGTATGGGGCGTGGGACTTCTCGTTTCTGGCCTTATCTTCTCCCTTGGAGCCATCAAGGTGGGAGTGGACAAGATCTGGAAAGAGGATATCGAGCCCAATGCGGACCTCAAGTGGCCCTGGCTCTTCAAGCTTATCTATCTCTTCCCGGTGTGGTTCGTGATCATCTTCGGATGGTGGATCTATCAGGCTGCGAGCTGGTACCCCGGCGAGTGGTGGAAGTTCTGGCCCGTATACGATTTCGCGGGCTACTCCTACAACTTCAGCCCCGGCACCATCTTCTTCCAGTGGGCAATTCTCTTTGCGATCGTCTATGTTTTCAGGGGCTGGTTCAACAATAAATATCTCTATCAGTTTGACCCCGAAAACCCTGAAGTTCCCAAAAAGATTTTTTAAGGCTTGAGACTAGAGAGACCCAAGGAGGTAATGCTTATGTCCTGGCAAGTTAATATGGCTATCGTGCTGCTCGTGGTATGGGGAGGCTTTGCCCTCTGCGTCAAAAAGACCATGAATGCCGAGGCGGAGAAGAAATAAAAAAATAGCTTCTCCCAATATCATGTATTGAAACTAAAAAAGAGAGCGGAAAATTCCGCTCTCTTTTTTAGTTTCGCTTGTTAAATCCTAGAGGAAAGCGCTATCGCCGATCCCGATTCCCACTTCCGCGGGATGATCCTCCGCCGCCTTTTCGGTCTCCACCGCCACTCCTCCGATCACTGCCTCGGCCGGAAGAGCCGCGATTTTCCCTTTTCGGAGCGCCTCCGCCCTTGCTTACCAGCTCTTCGATCTTCTTGTCCCTATCCTCTTCAAGCTTGAGAATATCCCCATATTCCGCAGCATCCAACTGGGAGACATCCGCAAGAATCCGGCGGCGGCTCAAATTGACTCGTCCCAGATCGTCGATCTCCTTAACGATCACGAGAACGGGGTCGCCTATGGAAAGCACTTCCTCGATGCTGGGAATATGATGCGTGCTTACCTCGCTCACGTGAAGAAGCCCGTCTTTACCGGGAAGAAGCTCCACGAAAGCTCCGAAGCTCATCATACGCACAACTTTCCCTACGAAAATTTCTCCTTCTTCCACATCCCGGATAATTTCGTTGATCATGGCAATTGCTTTAGCCGCCACTTTTTCATCCACCGCCGCCACGAAAACTCTGCCATCATCCTCGATGTCGATTTTAGCTCCGCTTGCGCTCACGATGCCTCGTACCGTCTTCCCTCCGGGACCGATAATATCCCGAATCTTCTCGGGAGCCACCATGAGAGTGGTAATACGGGGAGCATATTCCGAAAGATCCGCTCTCGGGGTCTGGATGGTCTGGTTCATAATTTCCAGGATATGCATTCTTCCCTTTTTCGCCTGGTCAAGAGCCTGCTGCAGAATCTCACGCGTAATACCCCCCGCCTTATTGTCCATTTGAAGGGCCGTTACACCATCCGCAGTTCCCGCGACCTTGAAATCCATATCTCCGTAGTGATCTTCCAATCCCTGGATATCCGTAAGCACCGCCACTTGATCTCCCTCTTTGATGAGACCCATGGCAATTCCGGCGCACGCTTTGGCGATAGGAACTCCCGCATCCATGAGGGAAAGGCTGGCGGAACAAACCGAAGCCATGGAACTGGAACCGTTGGATTCCAAAATGTCCGATACCACCCGAATCGCATAGGGGAAGGCTTCTTCTTCGGGCATAAGGGGTTTTACTGCCCGTTCCGCCAAAGCTCCATGCCCGATTTCTCTCCGCCCCGGCCCACGCATGGGACGCACTTCACCCACGGAGTAAGGGGGGAAATTATAGTGCAGCATAAAACGTTTGGCAGGTTCATCGTGCTTGAGCCCATCAAGTATCTGGTCGTCTTCTCCGAGCATCCCCAGGGTAGCCACGCCAAGAGACTGGGTCTCCCCTCGGGTAAAGAGGGCAGAGCCATGAGTACGGGGAAGCACCTCTACTTCGCACGTTATGGGACGCACTTCGTCGAGGCGGCGTCCGTCGGAACGGAAATGTTCGTTCAGTACCAAGCTGCGCATGGCTTTCTTGACAAGTTTTTCCACGGCCCCCGCAATATACCCCTTGCTTTCGGGATATGATTCTTCAAAACGCTGCAGGGCTTTCTCCTGGGTCTGAGAAATAGCTTCTGCCCGGGGCTGTTTTTCGTGGATTCTCACTGCATTTTCGATCTCGCCGTAAAGTTCTGTCTGAAGATATGTATCAATTTCTTCAATGAAAGGAAGTTCGGAAATTTCAAGTTTTTCCTTGCCGATCTCCTGCCGGATTTTTTCCTGGAAAGCTACAATTTCCTTGATGGATTGATGGGCAAGTTCCAGAGCATCCACGAGGACATCCTCGCTCACTTCCTGGGCTCCCGCCTCCACCATGGTGATACCATCCATATGGCCTGCCACCACGAGATCGAGAGAGCTTTCAAGCATCTCTGATTCCGTAGGATTGATGACGAGGGTCCCGTCGATATGCCCCACCCGCACAGCTCCCACGGGGCCTGCCCAGGGTATCTCCGAAAGAGTAAGGGCCAGAGAAGCCGCATTGATGGCCAGTACCTGGGGAGGATTCTCCTGATCCACGGAATGTACTGTAGAAACCACGTGCACATCGTTTCGCATATGCTGAGGGAAAAGAGACCGGATGGAGCGATCGATAACCCGGGCGCTCAAGATAGCGGTTTCCGAGGGACGCCCTTCTCTTTTGATAAATCCTCCGGGAATTTTTCCCGCCGAGTAAAAGCGCTCTTCGTAATCTACGAGAAGAGGGAAGAAATCGAGTCCCTCCCGAGGGTTCGGGGAAATACATGTGGTGAGAAGAACCACAGTTTCTCCGTGACGGGCATGAATTGCCGCGGAAGCCTGTTTTGCCATCTTCCCCGTCTCGAAGGTAAGGTGGGCTTTTCCCACCTGAAGCGTATACGTTTGTGACATAAAATATTCCTCCTGATTTTTTATTCTATCCTTCTTTGGCTACCGGAAAAGCATACCACAAAGAAAACGGGAAGGAAGCATTTTTATACGCTCCCCTCCCGTAAAAATCGCTTTATCCCTATGCTATTTCGATCTCAACGAATTCTTGCAGCTGCAAAAAAACCCTTAGTGACGCAGTCCGAGGCTGGTAATGAGGTTCTTGTACCGGGAAAAATCTTTATCCTTAAGATAGGCAAGAAGCTTTCTCCGCTTTCCCACGAGCTTGAGAAGCCCTCGGCGGGAATGGAAATCCTTTTTATGGATCTTCATGTGTTCCGTAAGCTCCCGAATACGATGGGTAAGTACCGCCACCTGGACTTCCGTGGAACCCGTATCGGCTCCGTGCACTCGATACTGCTCGATGATTTCCTGTTTTTTTTCTTTGGTAATCATATCCAACACTCCTCATAAATAAATCCCTTTTCCACGTATCAGGATTTTCCTGAAACCTAGAAGAGGGTTCGTTTATAGTACCATTCTCCTCTCTTTTGCGCAACTTCCCCCCAAGGAAATTGTGACGGGACAGTGATAATGTCACCCCCCATGTAAGAATAGTGGAATGAGGAGAGATATCAGGATATCCCTTTCTCGGGATAACTTCCAAGATAGCGTTCTCCTCCATCCGGAGCTACGGTTGCGACAGTTCCCTTGAGCCCGGAATCAAGAAGCCCCATGGCCCCTGCAACATTTGCCCCGGTGCTGAAGCCGCAGAAAAGACCGTACTTCCGGGTAAGCCAGAGGCTTTTGTCCAGAGCTTCCCCGGTGGGAATCTTCAAGATTCTCTCAATGAGCGAGAGATCGCAATTTTTCGGCGCAAACCCCGCCCCTATACCCTGAATCCCATGGGTGCCCGAAGGCTCCCCGGAAAGCACGGCGCATTCTTCAGGCTCCACCGCAACTACGGAAAGTTGGGGAAGATATTTTTTCAATCCTCGGGCAATTCCCGTCAAGGTCCCTCCGGTTCCAACCCCAGCCACGAAAGCCACAGGAGAGGGCTCCTTTCGAAGAATCTTTAAAAATTCCGGCGCCGTGGTTACTTCGTGAGCCCAGGGATTTCCGGGATTGGAAAACTGATCCGGAATAAGAATTCGAGGATCTTCCCGGCACATATTACGGGCCTCTTCTATGGCCCCGGGCATACCAAGCTTTCCCGGAGTAAGCACAAGGTCCGCACCATAACATTTGAGAAGTTTACGGCGTTCCAAAGACATGGTGTCAGGCATGGTAAGGCGTACGGAAAGCCCCAGGCACTTTCCAAGTAATGCCAGAGCTATCCCCGTATTTCCCGAGGTAGGCTCCAAGAAAATCGTATCTTCCCGAAGTTTTCCTGAATTTTCAAGAAATCGCAGCATTCCCCAGGCCGCCCGATCTTTGATGGAGCCCCCAGGATTTCCCTTCTCAATTTTGAGGAGGATTTTCCCCTGAGCATAGGGAATTGTCAAAACGGGGGTGTTTCCCATGCAGGCAAAAACAGGAAGGCGATCCAGGATGCTTTTTCCCAAGGGAGACATCATGAGGCCTCTCCTTTCAAAGAATTTTCGAAGGGGGCGTAAGCATTCCCTTCCGAAAGGAGCTCCCGAAGGCCCGCTATTTCTTTCTCGAGTTTTTCAATGCGGACAAGAATGTTTCCCGGGCTACGAAGGGAGTTTTCCCCCACCTTCACCACCGAAGCGGGAATGCCCACCGCCGTACTCCCAGGAAGAAGGGATTGCAACACCACCGCTCCCGCCCCGATGCGGGAGTTCTTTCCTATGGTGATATTCCCGAGGACCTTCGCTCCGGATCCAATAATTACATTATCTTCCACCAAGGGGTGCCGGAGGAAACTTTTTTCGTTTCCCGTGGCTCCGAGAGTCACGCCCTGATAGATGAGCACTCCGGAACCAACCCGAGCGGTTTCGCCGATAACCACCCCCATACCGTGATCGATGAAAACACCTGCTCCGAGCTGCGCTCCGGGATGGATTTCTATGCCCGTAATCCAGCGCATAATCAGAGAAAGGAAACGAGGGAGAACGGGGATTCGTAAAGAGTGCAAAAGGTGAAAAATCCTGTGCATGGTCACCGCCCAATATCCGGGAGTGCACAGGAATATTTCCAAAATTCCCCGAAGGCCTCGGGGAATGGAAGGGTCCCTTTGTCTCACCACGGCAAAATCTTCTTTCAGAGTATGCATCACGTTTTTCATGAAAATCCCTCCTCCAAGGAGCCATCAAAAAACCGGGGGAACCTGCTCCAGCAGATTCCCCCGGTAGATACCATGAAAAACGCACTTTTTTCGTACGCTCTTGTCGCGCTCTCTGCTGCAGCCTCCGCTCAGGGCCCGCCGCAGCAAGAAGCCGCAGTGGAAACTAGGAACTTTTCCACCCGCAACAACAACAGACAAAAAGTACGGAATACGTCATGATCAACCTCCGGAAAGCATTCTATGTTGCATCATTTGAAGCGCAATATACGCAAAAAAGCGAATCTTGTCAAGGAAATTCACTATGTTTCTATTCCAGGCGCAAAGAGACGAAAAAGGTTCGTTCCCCTCGTGAAACAAGAAACACCAAGGCTTTATCCAC
>DAIPKP010000041.1:4237-15478 GCA_036769705.1 Synergistaceae bacterium | reverse complement strand
TCCCGGAAAACCTCGAGATCCACGGTATCTCCCGCAAGATGACGGCGTATCATAAAAACGAGATCCTGGGATTCTTCCACCCGTTTTCCTGCTACGGAAGTGATGATATCCCCCCGACGGAGTCCCGCCTTTTCTGCGGGAGACTGGGGCATGATATCGCTCACCAGAGCTCCCCGGGGATCATCCAGCCCGTAGGCCTCCGCGACTTCCCGGGTAACCGGCTGAATATAGACCCCAAGCCACCCCCGGGTTACCTTGCCGTACACCATGAGATCCTGTAAGACCTGGCGTGCCATGTCTGAAGGAATGGCAAAGCCTATGCCCTGGGCAAAGGGGATAATGGCGGTGTTGATACCCACCACCTTCCCCTGGACGTTCAAAAGAGGGCCTCCGCTGTTACCGGGATTGATGGCCGCATCGGTTTGAAGGAATCCCTGAAAATGGACGTCTCCTGCGTGGATGCTGCGGTTTTTCGCCGAAACCACTCCCAAGGTAACCGTATGTTCCAGCCCGTAAGGATTCCCGATAGCAAGAACATATTCTCCTACTTCCAGGGCCTCGGAATCACCCAGATCCAGGAAGGGCAAATTGGAAGCCTCGATCTTGATGACCCCTAAATCGAAGGTGGGATCCACTCCCACAAGCTCCGCGGAAAACTCGCGCCCATCTGCAAGGGTCACCGTAATGGAATCCGCCCCGTCAACCACATGAGCATTCGTCAGGATATACCCCTCTTTGTTGACGATGAAGCCGGACCCCCGGCCTCGCATGGGAACCGAACGGGAATATTCTTCAAACTGCCTTCCGAAAAATTCGCGGAAAAAGGGATCTTCGAGAAAGGGATGCGCTCTCCGGGTCACCATGGTCTCCGTATCGATATTGACTACTCCGGGAGAGGCCTTTTTGACGATATCCACAAAGGGATTCGTCCCATTGGGAACCGCCTCGGAGAAAGAAACGTCAGAAAAAAGAAACGCCAGAATACAAACCCCCAGAAGCATCTTTCGATGCCTCAAGAACCACTGACCGTACTGTCGCATTACCATTCACCTCCTGAAAGATTTATGGTTTCATTTTATGCAGGAGCGCAGAAGAAAGGGATGGGGGAAATTACGGAAAATCCGGAGAGGGAAAATGCGTAATCTAGATATTGGGAATACGCCGGTTTCTGTAAAGGGAAAACAGAAACCACACAAGTCCCCATAGAGCTACAGCCCCAGAGAGAAGCATGGAGTTAAAAGGTTTGGCTATATAAAAATCATAGCGGAAATGGTCGAGAAAAAAACGCATGCCTCCGTAACAAATCATAAAAAGAGGCCACATGAAAGCACTCTTACGGTTCCCCAGAGGGAAACGCTTCAGGAAAAAGGACTCGGCAAAGTGAAGAAAAACAAGAATAAGCAGTGCTGCCAGAGAGTAGTAAAGCTGTACGGGGTAGCGCAAAAAAGCAGGCGGGTCGAAGGGAAAGTGAACACCCCAGGGAGGAGATGCGGCAATACCGTAACAGCAACCGTTAAGGAAACAACCTATGCGGCCAATCATGACCACCGTTATGGCGGGAATACTTGCGGCTTCTGCGGGAATCCACCAAGGGATACCGGCTTTTCGGGATCGAAGAATACCGAAAAGCCCGGCTCCTAAAAAGGCGGGAATTGCGGAAAGCCCTCCTTCGAAGGGAGAGATGATTTTCAAAGGGTGGGCGGAAAAATACCCCCAGTTATCGAGAACGCTTCCCAAGCGTGCTCCCGCATAAACGCCCAGAAGCGCCCAGAAAACTACGGAGGCTGCTATGGCATCGGCAGAGCCGTATACTCGAACCATTCGCTTTCGAGACCACCATACCCCGATCATCAAAGCAGCGGTCCACAGCACATAATAGCTGTGGACCGGAAAAGATCCCAAGGAAAAGAGGATTTTATGCATTTTTGTGGAACAATCCGTACAACCGACTAACGGCCCTTACGGGAGCGAAAAGAACTTCTCCCCCGAGTAGTAGCCGCCCTGCCGGATTTTTTAGGCCAAACCACCACGCGGCGTGAAGGATCTTCTCCCACGGAGCGAGTCTCCACCTCGTCTCTCTCTTTGAGAGCGAGATGCACGATTCGGCGTTCCCAACTCGTCATAGGATCCAGGGAAATGGGGCGATGCCTTTTACAAGCCTCATCCGCCGCACTAAGGGCAGATTCTTCCAATCCCTTTTGCCGGATTTCCCGGTATCCGTCGCTATCCAGGCGAACCCAGCCTTCCATTTCGTCCCGAAGCATAAGATTGAGAAGATATTCCAGGGAACGCAAAGAAGCACCATATTCTCCGAGAAAGACCTCTTTATCCTCGCCGCAAATTTCAAGGACATTTTCTTCCCCGTATTTAGGCTCTACTGAAGCCCCCATATATCCTGCGAGAGATTGAAGAAGAGACCACGCCCGAAGCATTTCCCGGGATGCCACGGGGCGAACCTGGTAGGTATTCTTCTTTCCAAAGAGGCCGAAAAGTTTTTTCCCCGTATCCATAAGTTCCACCATGAGGTTTTCCGGGGGAAGAGACAAACGAACAGAAGCTTCCTGAAGCGCTTCCTCCGGGGTAGCGCTTTCCAAAACAAGCACATCGTGTTCAGACATAAAAGACCGTACCTCCTCTTCCGTGCGTACGGCTCACCGCACCAAGGGTTCGGCAAGCATCATAAACGTAAAGGGCCCCTTGGATCAATCAGAGGATCTTTTGGGCCTCTCTCGATGGAGTGCGGGTTTCTCTTGCATCTCCACCGTGGTTTTCATTTTGATCCTCCACTGCTGCGCTACCCCCATCAGGGAAGAAGCTCCCCAGTAAAGAAGCACTCCTCCCGGGAGGCTAAGGCATATGAATACGAGGAAAAGAGGCATGAACCAATTCATGAATTGCATGGAGGGATTGCTCGCAGCGCTCATTTGCTGCTGGAACCAGGTAAGGAAGCCGATAATTACCACAAGGAGAAGGTTGCCGAGATAGGCCCCTACGTTCAAAAGCCCTCCGGGATTTGCCGATACGGCATTGAAAACCTGGGCAAGGCCTATTTTATCTCCGGTAATCCCAAAGGCGGCTCCCATAGCTCCATAGAGGGATTGATCAAGGTGAATGCTGAAAAAGGAAAGCGCTTCCTGAGTAAGCTGAAGGGTTTGGTTAAGCAGTTCCTGGTTGTTCAAAACCCGGAAAAGAAGGATAAGGATAGGAAGCTGTACCAGCAGAGGAAGACATCCCGCCGCAGGATTGACGTTGTTCTCCTTGTAAAGCTGCATGGTTTCCTTGTTGAGCTGTTCTTTATCGTTGGCGTATTTCTCCTGCAAAACCTTCAGTCTTGGCTGAAGTTTCTGCATCTTTTGCATGCTTACGAGCTGCTTATGGTTGAGGGGATGCAGCAAAATCCTAACCAGAATCGTAAGCAAAATGATCGACAACCCGTAGGAATGGGTAAGACCATAAAAAAAGTTCAAGATATACAACATCAAGTTTGTGCCCGCATTCCATATTCCACTCACAGTGGTTCACCGTCCCTTGGTTTAATTATGGCTCACGCTATAGAAATTTCCCTGGCTTTTCCAGGAATACCATGCTTTCAATCTCGTTTCAAATCTTTTTTTGGGGGTACCGGGTCGTATCCTCCGGGATGCCATGGGGCACATCGGCATATTCTTCGCAACGCAAGAAAAGATCCTCGGAAAAAGCCGAAGCGTTCTATGGCCGTGTAGGCATATTCTGAGCAGGTAGGTACAAAACGGCAATGTGTTCCGAGGCAGGGGGAAATATATTTTTTATACGTTTTGATCAGGAGAAGAGCAATCTTCTGAAGCCCTTGGGTGATCCACCTGATTCCAGGCATAATTCGGCCAGTTCTCCTTCATAAATCCCCGGGAAGCAAGAAGACTTCCCATTTCATGGTACACGTTGGAGGCCTTTTCTTCCAGCCCATATTTGCGTACCGTGACCACAATCCAGTACCCTTCTTTTATCCAGGGAACAAGACGGCGTAGCGCTTCCCGACAGAGCCGCTTCCCCCGACTCCTGCAGGGAGCGTTCCCCATACGTTTTCCTGCAACCACGCCGTAACGGGAAATTCCATCGGGAGCACAAACATAAACGAACCGCACCAGCCGCCCTTGAATGCGCTGGCCAGTGCGGAACACGAGATCAAACTCCCAACGAGAACGAAGACGGCAAGCCGAAGGAAAAGGATAACGTTTCACGCCTTTACACGGCCAAACGTGCCCGGCCCCTGCGTCTTCTGTTCTTCAGGATGCGCCTTCCGCTGGCGGAACGAGAACGGACAAGAAAACCCATGGCCCTCTTCCGACGCGTATTGTGCGGCTGATATGTGCGCTTCATAAGAACACCTCCTCAACATCTAATGTAGAAAGCACTTCCGAGATTCTTTCAGGAAGGTCAACCGGGATAATATAACACAGCCCCCGGTTTGGAGCAAACTTTTTGCAGCACCTGGATTCTATTTTCCCCCTTTTTTTATCTCAGAAGAGAGCTTAAGGTGCCGCACCCGCACCCTGGGAAGAGCCTCCAAGATATGCCATTCCCGGCGTTGCACCACCCGGCCGTCGAGAATAACCACTCTCCCCTTGTCCACGTGAGAACGCACGAGCCTTCCTACTGCCTGTTTCAACAACATAATAGCCCAGGGAAGGGTTTGTTCCGTAAAAGCTCTCTTTCCCAGAGCATCATTTTGAGCCTCCACGAGAGGATCTTTGGGATGCGGAAAGGGAATGCGATCTATAATAACCTGAGTAAGCCCTTCGCCAGGGATATCCACTCCCTCGCGAAAAGAAACGGTTCCTACAAGCACCGACGTAAGATCCTCCCGGAAAAGGCGCAAAAGTTCGGATCGGGGCAAATCGCCCTGTACGAGAACCTGGTAAGAGCGGGATTTTCGTAAAAGCCTTTCCCGCACAACCCCGAGAAGCCTCCGGGAGCTGACAAGAAGCAGGGTTCGTCCCTGATTGTCTTCGATAAGACGCTCCGCAGTGCGTGCAAAAAGGTCATCATAAGAAGGATCCACCACTCGAAGCCCCATGTCCACTACCCAGATTTCCATCTGTTCTTTCAAGTTGAAAGGGGTATCCACCACCAGGGTTTGCCGGGGAATAAGCCCCGTCTGTCTCTGCCAATAAGCGAAACTTCCCTCCACCGCAAGAGTGGCGGAAGAAGCGATCATGCACCCTCCCTCGGAGAACTCCATCACCTGGCGTATCCAGGGAGCACAGTCAGTGGGAACGCTCTGAAGACTTCGGCCATCCCACCAGTAGGCCCATTCCGGGTAATCTGCCACGCTACAACACCAATCTCCGTGCCGGGCGAGAAGGGAAAGATCTTCCAGCCAAAGCAAAAGAGCCGAAGCCTCGTCGCTGGAATCCTCCTCGGAAAAACGCTCCGCGAGAGGGCGAAGCATATGGGAAACACGCCCCATGCGCTCCTGAACATGCCCGCTCCCGTTTACAAGCTCTTCCAGGGGTTTCTTTAGCGTTCTTCCCTTGCCGCATTTCCACAATATTCTCTCGAAAAGTCCCTCGAAACTTTTTCGGAGCTCCCCCAGCTCTTCCCGGAAATCCTCTGCCTGGAGATGTTCCAATTCCGCATACTTCACCAATTGGGTGATTACTCCCGGCGCGAGAAGGCGGTTCATCTCATCGAGAGAAAAGGTTTTCGCTATGGAGCTTCGGGCAGCCTCCATGAGATGATGGGCTTCATCACAGATAAGGATATCGAAGGGAACGGGAAAGGGTTTTCCCGCCCCAAGAGTATAGGCGAAAAAAAGATGATAATTCGCCACCACCACCTGGCTATCCAGAGATCGTCTCAGAGCTCTCTGAACGAAACATTGGCCCCACTCGGGGCATCGCCTTCCGAGGCATCCCCGGCTCTTGGCCGCAATTTTCACGATTCCCGGATGAGACGGAGGAAGAGAGATTTCTTCGAGATCTCCCAACTCGCTTTCCCTGACCCAGTCGAGGATAAGAGAAGAGGCATTCCCCCGATCTCCGGAGAAAGAAAGGAGCCCCTCGGTTCCCAGTTCTTTTACCCTGGCACGGCAGGCATAACGGGAACGCCCCTTGAGAAGCGTGTAGGGGAGGTACACATCGAGAATATTCATAAGTTGGGGAAGATCTTTTTTAATAAGCTGTTCCTGAAGAGGAATGCTTCCTGTAAGAACGAGAATTCTCTTATCTTCCTTTCGGGCGTGAAGCAGGGCGGGAGCCAAAAGGGCAAAGCTTTTTCCCACTCCGGGAGGAGCCTCCGCCGCAAAAAGCCCGTTCTCGGCGGCACACATCTCCCATACCGCCTGAGCAAGCTGCTGCTGCGGATACCGGGTGACATATCCGGGAAAACCCTTTGCAAAGGCCCCGGTATCTCCGAAAAGACTGAACATCTCTTTTTCCGAAGGGTTATCGTTACGGCATACTGTGGAAGATCCGATAAGAAACACCATCCTGTGAAAAGTCTCGGAGATCTCGAAAGATCTTCTTTTCTCCAAGCCGCATTATTATACCCCAGACTTTTCCCCGCAGAAATTCTTCCTGTTTCAATTCCAGGGAGCTACCAGGAAAAGAGAATCCGAGGAGGCAAGGCGGAAATCCGCCGGAGGATTCACGAAAACCTCGCTCGTCTCCGCATTCCGCCTTTCCAGGGCCACCACAAGCTCTCCAGCCTCTGCTTTCCGTTCCGCAAGAAGGGCGGCGTAGGAAAGATCCGAAAATTTTCGGGGAATCCGAACTTTGCGGAATTCATTACGATCGTTCGATGTCAGCAGTTCGCTCACCACCCCCGCCAATCCAGGAGTCACAAGAAAATGAGCCGCAAGATTCCCTACATATTTCTCGCGTACCACCACCTCGGAAATACCTTCGTCTCGGAGAAGCTGCTCTCTTCGGGGGTCTTCCCGGATAAGCTCTACGATAAAAGTGGGGCTTGCATTCCCCACCATCCGCCGCAAAGTAAGAGCTCCGAGGATACTTCTCGCATCACGATCCTGGTCCCTTCGGGGAACCGATTCGTCCGCAAGAAAAAGTACCGAGGAAGCCTCGGGAGCTCCTGCCTCTTTCAAAATTACAGGCAATGTCCAATCCCCCGGAAGAAAACGAACACTCTCACACCCCTCGGGCATTTCCCGAGGGGGCGTCTCCGCCACAACCGTAAACGCCCAGTGGCGGGTATAGCAGTTGCATTGGAGCTCCTGTAAAAGAAGAGGAGCTTCCCGATTCCAGCCGCAAAGGACGACATGCTTTTTCTCGGAGACACCCACTTCTTTTTCGAGAGGTCTTGAAGAATTTTTTCCTCCCTCGGTGGAGCGTTCGATAACGATACAATCCTTTTTATCCGAGATACGATATGCCGAATCGGGATTTACCACCACATCTCCGGGATTTTCCCGTGAAACCAGGGCAAGAAGAAGAGAATCCCTTCTGTTTTTCAGATCCTTCAAAACTTCCAGATAGGACCACCCCTCGTAACCTTCCGAAGAAATCCTGGAAAACTCACAGCCTCGGCGGGACGTGAAAAGCTCGTCAAAGAAGGAGATCAAGCCGGAAGCGTGAGCTCCGTGAGCAAGGAGACGAGCGATATAAGCCCGTCCTTCAAAGATATCCTCCACCCGCGCCATTTTAAGAACCTCCATCTTCTCAGGAGTTTTCTCAAGAAGCTCCACACAGGTCTGTATATTTCCGTTTCCCGATGCCTTTTCCAGGGTAAGAGCGGTGAGAATGCTTCTCGCATCCCTATCCTGGTCGGAACGCTCTTCTCCATCATCCGCAAGAACCACCGCACCCCGCGCATAGGGAAGCCGCACTTTTTCCAGGGTATCCGATACGGAATAATCCTCGGGAAAGAAGAAAAAACGCCGTTTATCCAAAAGGACATCCGAAAGATCCGGCTCCTCCCGTTTGCTCACCAGCACCACCGCAGCATCCCGGGTTTTCGCCATAAGCTCCCGCACCAGAGTCTTCCCCGAGGAGTTCCATCCGCAAATAATAATATGTCTTTGAACGTGCTGCTGCTCCAAACTTCCTACGTGAAATCCCGCGCGAAGCCTTTCGATAACCAGGGCGGAGACCACGCCTGTAAAAACAGCGAAAAGCGTGAAACCCCCGAGCATTACCAAAAGAGTGACAAGCCGTCCTTCGGGAGTGGTAGGATTGAAGGAAATGGGTTCCCCCGCCATAAGCGTGAAAAGACTGTACCAAAGAGCCGAAGGGAGATTTTCTACCTGGGGTTCTACAAGACGGATTCCCAGAGCACCGAAGAAAAAAATCATGAGCAGGGAAATGAGAATGATCACGTTTTCTCGAAGGCTTTCGCTGATATAGTAGGCCGCAGCCTCACACTGCCTTGCCATAACGTGTCCCAACCGGACGAGACGTAAAAGCCGGATAAGACGAATCATGCGAAGGCTTTGAAATCTCTGGGCTCCCAGGGCGGCAAAGCAGCCAATTCCTCCAAATACGTTAAGAAACGAGGGAAATACTGCTAGAGTATCCAGCAAAAGCCTCCAGCCCCGATTTTCTTTTTTTTCGAAAAACCAGCGGAGAGAGATCTCTATGCAAAAAAGAACATCCACTCCAAAGGATAGAGAGCAAAAAATCTCTTTCCACTCGGGAGAAAATGTTTCGAAATCGAGAAAGACCAGAACAATGCTGAGAATGATAAGAATCCCCAGGAAAACCTGGGTTCCCGAAGCATCGAGCAAGGATTGTATCTTGGTTCTCAAGGTTTTTTGGGGAAACACAAAGACTCCTCCTCAACATCCGTTCCTCCTCTTCACCAGATTTCCTTTTTCCATTTTTCCATCTTCTGGTAGAATCAAGAGGTTGCTTGAGAAAAATAAGCGTGCTAGAATGACTTTTGCTCAAAGAAAAAGGAGGTGAAAAGGGGTGCCTAATAAAAGATCCGCAGCAAAGCGTGCCCGTCAGGCCGAAAAGAACCGGCTTTACAACAAGTACTGGACCAGCAGGGCCAAAACCGCCGCAAAACGACTGCAGGAAGCCGTAAAGCAGGGGGATACCGCTCTTGCACAGAGCCGGCTCAACCAGGCCCAGGCGATCGTTGACAAAGCGGTCGTAAAGGGTGTTATGCATAAAAATACTGCAGCTCGCCGGAAAGCCGGTTTCGCCAAGCTCGTCAAAAGTCTGGGCGGAGAGGCATAGCCCACGAACCTCCAAATGCAGTTTTTGGCATGGCGCATCTTTCTGCGCCACAAGAACTACTATCGGAAATGAAGGGATTCCAGAAAATGGGAATCCCTTTTTTTATTTCGTCTCCCCTTACTCTTCATCCCCGGCTTTTCATCTCTTGTCCAGGGTATCGAAAAAACGCAAAAGCCCCATCTCCAGCCCCCGCCAACCCGGGCCCACTCCCGCCTTTTCCGCGACACTCAAAAAAGCGAGGCGTGCCATAAAATCGAAAATGGCCTTTCGGGGATACCTCCGTACTATTTCCTGGCCCATACGAATCTGGTAATTCCGGGCTCCTATGGATCGTAGTGCCTCTTCTCGGGCGCTCCCTCCGGGGTAAAGAGCCATGTACATGCCCACGCGGGCTCGGTTGTACAGCGACGTGAGAACGAAAAGAAAGGGTTGTCGGGCTCTCAGGTTTTTAAGACCTCTCAGGGTCTCGGCGGTTTTTCCGTAACAAAGGGCATCGAGAAAATGAAGAAGATCTTTCTCTCCTTCATCTACCGAAAGAGAGGTGACTTCCTTCAGGGAAAGAGGCTTTTCGTAAAAGGCCAGGGAAAGTTTTTTCAGCTCTCCTCGAATTTCCTCGGGGTCTTCGAAACGGTCACTTACAAAGGCAAGAGCCTCCGGAGAGAGAAGAAGGCCCTCTTCGGAAGCCTTTTTCCGTATCCCTTCGATCCGCTCCCTCCCCCACCGGGGAAAGGATTCCGCTTTTCGGAAAACGCATGCTTTCTTTGCGGGAGGAGGTAAAAATCCCCCCCAGCTCTTCTTGTAAAGTAAAAGAAGCACCGTGTTACCCGGAGAACTTTCGAGTTCCCCGCAAAGAGCCTCGGGAAACTTTCCCAGCTTTTCCGCCTCTTCCACCACCAAGTAGTTTTTTTCGGAAAAAAGTCCCCGGGTAGCTCCCGAGGCTAGCAGATCCTGCCAGGTCGTACCATCCTGCACCAATCCTCCGGGAAGGTATCCTTGCTTTTTCCACTTTTCCTGTTCCTCGTAAAGAAGACGCCGCTGAGATGTTCCAGCGGCGTCCAGAATGACAATATGGGGCACGTTCTTATTTCACCACCACGTTGACGAGCTTGTCGGGCACCACGATAACTTTTCGAATTTCCTTTCCTTCCAAACGTTTCCGTACCGCTTCGGAGGAAAGCACCGCCTTTTCCAGGTCCTCCCTGGAAAGACCCGATTCAAGCTGCAGTCGTTCCCGGAGCTTGCCGTTCTCCTGGTACACCACGGTAATGACATCCTGCACGAGAGCTTCCTCATCGTAACGGGGCCACTCGGTAAGAGCCAGGCAGGGAGAATTTCCCAGCATCTCCCAGAGCTCCTCGCAGATGTGGGGAGAAACGGGGGAAAGGCATGTAAGGAGAATTTCCACACCTTCCCGCATGAGCTTCCAATCCTCCGCAGATTCGGGAGCATAGGCTCCGAGGGCATTACTCAGCTCCATGAGTCTTGCCACGGCGGTATTGAATTGCCGCTCCTCTTCGATATCGTGTCCTACCTGTTTGATGGTGTAATGAATAACCCGTTTGAGCTCCCGGGCTTCCCGGGAGATAATTTTTTCAAGATCCAGGCCTCCCCGGGGAGCCTTGGCAAGGGATTCCAGGTTATCCTCCACAAGCCGCCACACTCTCCTCAAAAAGCGATGCGCCCCCTCCACTCCCTGCTCGGACCAATCGAGATCCTTTTCGGGAGGCGCAGCGAAGAGAATGAAGAGCCGGGCCGTATCGGCTCCGTAGTGCTTGATAATTTCATCGGGATCCACCACGTTGCCCAGGGATTTGGACATTTTTCGGCCATCCTTGATGACCATTCCCTGGGTAAGAAGGTTTTCAAAGGGCTCCCTCACGGAAAGATAGCCCAAATCCGCGAGCACCTTGGTGAAGAACCGTGCATAAATCAAGTGAAGGCAGGCATGTTCGATGCCTCCGATATATTGATCCACGTTCATCCAGTAATCCGTATCCTCTTTGAGAAAAGGAGCCTGCTCCGTCCAGGGAGAGGCATAACGCAAAAAGTACCAGGAGGAACACAT
>DAIPKP010000041.1:0-4137 GCA_036769705.1 Synergistaceae bacterium | reverse complement strand
TCCGCCCAGGCAGCCATGCGCGGAATGGCCTCCTTCGTGGGAAGCCCGTCAAATTCCCGGGAATTGGTTTGAATACCCTCCGCATCGAAGGATTTTTCCATGGTATCCCCATCCAGAGGAGTTCCGTCTGCGGGAGCGATAACGATCCGAACCGGGATATCGTATTTCCGGGCAAACTCGAAGTCCCGCTGATCGTGGGCGGGAACTCCCATGATGGCACCGGTACCGTAATCCATGAGAATGTAATTGGCAATCCAGATAGGAACCTGTTCTCCATTTACGGGATTCGTCGCATAGGCTCCGGTGAAGATTCCCTTCTTTTCTCCTCCCACGGCGGTTCTTTCGATTTCGCTCTCCTGAGCCGCTTCCCGTACAAAGTCCTGAATGGCATGGGCATGTTCGGATTCCTTGGCAAGAATCTCCACCAGGGGATGCTCCGGAGAAAGGGCCAGAAAGGTTACTCCGAAAATCGTATCGAAACGGGTGGTAAAGGTTTCTATGGGAGTGCCGTCCTTCAGGGCGAAGGAGAGACGCACGCCTTCGGAGCGGCCTATCCAGTTCTCCTGCATAATCCGAACCCGCTCGGGCCATCCCGGAAGGTTTTTCAGATCATCCAACAGCTCCTGGGCATAATCGGTGGTTTTGAAGAACCACTGTTCCAGGGCTTTTTTCTGCACCGCCGTACCGCAGCGCCAGCAGTGGCCTCCGTCGATAACCTGCTCGTTGGCGAGCACCGTGGCGCAGTCGGGGCACCAGTTTACCGGCGCATGTTTTCGATAAGCCAGCCCCTCTTTGAAGAACTGCAGGAAGATCCACTGGGTCCAGCGATAATAGTTGGGATTGCAGGTCTCCACCCGGCGACGCCAATCATAACTGCATCCCATACTCTTGAGCTGAGTCGTCATATGTTCGATGTTCTGCCAGGTCCACTTGTGAGGATGCACTCCGTATTTAATAGCGGCATTTTCCGCAGGGAGGCCGAAAGCATCGAAACCCATGGGATGAAGCACGTTATATCCCTTCATCCAGAGATATCTGGACAACACGTCTCCTATGGAATAATTCCGCAAGTGCCCCATATGGAGGGCACCGCTGGGATAGGGAAACATCTCGAGGCAATAGAACTTTTTCTTGTCCTCGTGTGACTCTACCTCAAAAACCCCTTCCTGTTCCCAGTAGCGCTGCCATTTTTTTTCAATATCGTTAAAAGCATACCCCACGCCGAATTCCTCCTTATCGGGCGATTCCTTCGAAAGTACAAAGTGCTCCTCATTATAGCCATGAAAAGAGGGAGATGCAAAAAAACTTTCCCTCCGAAGAGCCGCAAAACAAGCTCTCCGGAAGGAAGGTTATATTTCAAGCACGACATACCTTGTTATTCTATGGATTCCACTACTCTTTCGGCTTTTCCTTCCTTCATGAAAACGATGACCGGGCGATCCTTATATCTCTCCAAAAATTCCCGGGGAGAAAGCTCTTCTTCCTGGGGCCCCAAAAAGGAAGTTATGTTATACACCCAGGGGACTCGGAAAACCTCGTTTCTATAAAGAAGCCGTATGTAGGGAGGCTCCGAAGAGATATCAGAAAGTTTTCCGTATTGCTGCTCCGGGACTGCTATTTTAGGCGGTTCCTGGGGTTTCTCCTGACAAAAAAGAGGCCCCGGGAAAATGGCGACAACCATGATTATCGCAAAAAAACAAAGAATCCACATTTTTTTCTGACTCACGTCAAAACACCTCTTTTCACAGAACACCATACACCCCGGAGCTTCCTGAAAAGCTCCGGGATACATGGTAATTGGTAAGAATCGGCATCACTGCGAATTTTTCCAGAACCGCAAGGAAGTCTCGTTAAAATGGATTACTCCGAGGGCGCTTTTTCTCGATTCCGTAAGCCCCAGGAAAAAGCTTGCCACTTCGTCGCCCACGGCAATGTCCTTGGCTCCCGCAGTTTCCAGAGCATCCTCCAAATTTGCCGCTCCGCCCTTGCCTTTCTCGAAAGTAAGGATTACCCGGGTTCCGGGTTCCTCTTCATCGCCTTCCGTCCTGAAGGAATCGTACACGGCTATTCCTCCGATACGGATATTGTTGAAGGCCACATACTTCTCATCGGTTCCTTCGGGCCAATCCGAAGCACCGTTCTGAGCATCGAAAACAAAGAGCTTCCCCGTCCCCGACTCCGCCACACATCTATCCACGGTATCATCGGGAACAAAGGTCGCCACGAAAAGCCTGCCGAATATATCCGAAAGGGTGGGAGGAGCGGAAACGTATTCCTCTTCGAGGAGGTCAATCTTCCAACCCCAGTATTTCTCCGCACCATCCTCGTAGCCGCAAGCGGAGCTGTCTATAACCAGTACTTCGTCTCCCTCTTCCGCACTCAGGGGTTTAAGGTTTTCCATTTTAATGGATTCATCCGTGCAATCCAGGCCGCATCCGACTCCGTCACAGAAAGCACTCACCTTGATGCCGAAAATGTATTGATTATCGTTGGTAAGATTTCCCGAGGGAGTAAGAATATCCTTGGTTCCCCCGAAAAGCCATATGGCATTCCCGATAGTTCCCACGGGCATCTGATAGGGAATGGCCACGGGGGAACTGTCTGCGAGATACACCGGAATTTCGTGCTCCCATTTATCCATGGCAAGCTCTTCTCCTGCAGCATCGTCGTAAAATTTAATGCAATGAATGTATCCGTTGCTGTCGGGGGCATAAATCCTGCGAACCCTATCCCCTCCGGGCAGAACCATGGGGCTTATGGGAGCATAGATCATTCCCATGGTCTCGACTTTTTCCCCGAAATAAAGATCCGAAGGACTGTATTCCGTGGTAATTCCCTTGCCCCAGGCACCGTAAATACGGCCGTCCTCCAGGCCGAAAACGTAGAGCACGCACCCCCGATTTTCCGATCCCTCTTCAAGCCGCTCCCGAAGCCCTCCTCCGATGAACCCTACACTGCGAGGAGTTTCGCCGGATTCCAGCCGTAGCCTTCCCATAAAGGGAGCCCCCAGGGTAAAAGCGAGATCTCCATATTTATTGAGATGACGCCCCGTAAAATAGGCATCGGAACAGGAAACGTTATTCGACGCGTTGTAAAGCTGCGTATCCTCATTGAAGATTCCGTTTACGATAGAGCAATAGCGAAACGCCGCAGTAGGAAGAACGCTATCCGTTCCGTCCTCCACCCAGTGAAGCAAAGCTTGAATGGGGTATTCTTCGGCATCCTCGGGAAGGAAGGGGTTTTTTTGTCCAATCGCAGGATCCACCGCAACGGCATTTTCAACGGCCCAGAGGAATCGGGGTTTTTCCGGATCCGTAATTTCCAAAGCGTACAAACCGTATCCTCCGTAGCCGAGACAGCCCAGCAAGACCGTGGCATAGCGCTCGTCATCCCCGGTTCCTATGAGGACATCCTCCACCACGAGAGGGCCTCCGAGAATCTCCCGGGGCACCGCTTTTTCGGCTTTCTCAGGGATATCGCCGTACCAGGACCACCGCCAGAAAGAGGGTTCTCCCTCATCCGTTTGTCGTTCCGCCCGCAACCCCGCTATCCGGGCCCATCGCAAAGCCTGGGGAGGAATAAAAGCCCAGCGCTCTTCTCCATCTCCTGCATCAAAGCAATGGAGCATACCTTCGCTGGATTGGATATACACACATTCGTCCCTCTCGTCATGTTCATCACGAAAGTCTATATATTTTTCATCTCCCCATAGTGCCTGAGGAGGCCCTACCACTACAAGCCCGGAACGCTCCATATCTGCCAGGGGGCTTTCCCGGGGAACCCAGTTGGTACAAGGTTCCCCCGGCGTCGAGGGATCTTCGCCCCGATACCAGCGGATAAAACACTTTGCTTGCTCTTCGATGGCATCCTCATCGTCATCGATGAGGACATTGTCGGAAAGGGCGTACCGGATACCCAGCTCCTGGACAACCGCCTCCCAGTTGGCGGAAGCAAAGGTTGCCAAATTGGTACCGGGATGCCGACTTCCTCCGGCATGCCAGTTTGCCGTTAAGATTTTGCGGCTGGAGGGCGTTATTTCCGAGGCAGCCTCCCATACCACTTCATCACCGGGCTCTCCGAGGAAATCTATATCGTATTTCTTCAGCGTCCCCGTCCAAAGGGAATTTTCCTTATACT
>DAIPKP010000139.1:0-3860 GCA_036769705.1 Synergistaceae bacterium | reverse complement strand
CCTCATGCTGGAACCCACGGAAACCGAGGGAAAAGAAACTCTGGACCGCTTCGCCGCAGTAATGGAGGAACTTGCTCAAAAAGCGACTTCCTCCGAAGGAGCTGACGAACTCCATGAGGCTCCGCAAAACACCCCGGTAACCCGGCTGGACGAAACCCAGGCGGCTCGGAAACCCGTGCTGCGCTGGCAGCGACAGAGTTCTTAGAGGCCCCGGATGCTCTACGATCTTATCGTTATCGGAGGAGGCCCCGGAGGCTATCGGGCGGCGGAACTCGCGGGGCGGGCAGGGCTTTCCACCCTGCTCGTGGAAAAAGATCTCCTCGGAGGCACCTGCCTTAACCGGGGATGCATTCCCACCAAGTCCTATTATGCGGATCTCGTAGAAGGCTTGGGTTCTCCCGAAACAATGTGGGAGAAAAAAGAAGCTATTCTCGACAAACTTCGGGGAGGCATCGAAACGCTGATGAAGATGTCCTCCGTAAAAGTCTGCAAGGGTACCGCCTTTCTGGAAGATGTGGAGGGAGAAGAAAAACGCATTCGCGTCGAGGGCAACTCCCATCTCTCCGAAGCTCGGGGGAAACGGTTGCTTATCGCTACGGGAGGTAAAATTCTCCCCCTCGATTTCGAAGGAAAGGATCTTCCCGGGGTCATTCCCGGAGATTGGGCAGTATCGGAACGCTCCCTCTGGGAAGATTCGGCCATCGAAAAGGTAGCTCTTCTCGGAGCCGGAGTCATCGCAGTGGAGATGGCCACCCTGCTTCGAAGCCTGGGCAAAGAGGTGGAGCTTCTGAAACATTCGGACCAAATCCTTCGGCGTTGCGACGGAGAGATTAAAAAGAAGATCCGGCAGAACTTCAAACGCCAGAAAATCTCCATGACCGACTCCTTCCGCCTGCATCGGGCAGAAGCTGCGGGAAAGGAGCTCCGCCTTTTCGGAGAAACTCCCGAGGGGCCCAAGGAACTTTCCTGTCATCGCCTTATCGTAGCCTCCAGCATGGTGCCTTCCCTGGAGGGGTTCGGCCTGGAGAACACCTCCATCGCCCGCTCTCCAAAGGGCATCCGGGTCTCCCCGGAAACCATGGAAACCAACGTTTCCGGAGTCTATGCCATCGGAGATTGCATCGGAGGCATGATGCTGGCCCATGCGGCGGAATACCACGCCCTGGCGGCAGTTTCCGCCATGACAGGGCAATCCTACCTCTTCCGCCCCGAAGCGGTGCCCTACTGCATCTTCGCACATCCCGAAATCGCCGCAGTGGGATTTACCGAAGAGGAGGCCCTCGCAAGAGGAGAGGAGATCGTTACCGCCAAGGCCTATTTTGCCGCCAACGGCATGGCCCTGGCGAAAAACGCTTCGGAAGGATTCTGCAAAGTGGTGGCCTCCAAAGCCTCGGGAAAGATCCTGGGAGTCCATATTATGGGCCCCCACGCTTCGGACCTCATCGGAGAAGCGGCTCTTGCCATCCACCACAATCTGACCGTCCGGGACGTGGCCTACTGCGTGCATGCTCACCCCACCCTGGGTGAAACTTTTAAAGAGGCTTTTTTCCGGGCCTCGGAACTTCTGTAGAAACCACCTCGCAACATGCCGGAGAGCGAAACCCCCTTTTCGCTCTCCGGCATTACAATTCCAAACGCTTCAATTCCTTTCTCCGAAAACCTCTCTTTTCAAGACGGATCAGAGGTATAGGCAAAAGGAACTCCCCGGACTCTTTTTTCGAGGTCCGGGGAGTTCCTTTTGCCTATGCCTTGGAGATTTTTTCAGAGTTCTTTTTCTCCTGCGAAACGGGGGAAATCCCCTGCCGTAATCTATTCCTCGTAAAAAACCTTGAAATCGGGATCGATTTCTCCCTGCCCCATGTACCGGGCCCGATAATCCCTGAGAAGCTCCAGGAATTTCGGCGTAAGGAGAAGGATGGCAAAGAGGTTGATGAAGATGGGAATTCCCACGGAAACGTCGATGAACATCCACACCTTGTAGGTGGGAAGCCCGTTCATTTGAGCGTAGAGCACCAGCAGAAATCCCGGGAGCGGATAGACGAACTTGTTGATGCGAAGCACATTTTAAAATGTTTCGAACGTTCTCCCACCAAATAGGTAAGCAGGGTTTCGAACTGGGCGAAGAGCCCCGTGGAGGTGGTAAGACCGAAGAGAAAGATTCCCAACACCAAGACCACGGTTCCGAAAGAACCGATGCCCTTGGAAAAAGCGCTGAGGGTAAGGGTAGCACCATCCAGCCCCGAGCTCCACTCTCCGGAGTTGATGATCATGAAAGCCGTGACGGTACAGATGACGAGGGTATCCATGAAAACCTCGAAGATTCCCATAATCCCCTGTTTTACCGGATGATTCACCTTGGCGGTAGCGTGGATCATGGGAGAGGAGCCCCAGCCCGCCTCGTTACTGTATACCGCCCGGGCCATCCCCACCTGGATCATCTTGGCGAAGGCGGCTCCCGCAAAGCCTCCTACTGCGGCGGTGCCCGTAAAGGCGCTGCCGAAAATCAACCTGAAGGTAGCGGGAATGGCAGCGGCCTCTTTAAAAATCACCACAAGAGCCCCACCGATATAGAAAAGGCACATGAAGGGAACCACCATCACCGCGATTTTTCCCAATCCCTTGATACCGCCCCAGATAGAGGCGTAGAGAAGCACCAGGAAAACGAAACTCACCAACACCATGTTCACGTTGAAGGTGGCTGCCACGGCCTCCGCCACGGTATAGTTCTGGATGGTAAAAATGTATCCCACGAAGAACCCCAGCAGAAAGAGGGTGCTCAAAATCTTCGCCAGGAGCTTCCACCCCTTTTCCTCCCCGATACCCCGCCGGATGTAGTACGTGGGGCCTCCATAGGTGGCGTCCCCATCCACCACGGTACGGTAATGCACCGCCAGACTTACCTCCACCATCTTGATGAGCTGCCCGAAAATTCCCGCCATCCACATCCAGAAGACCGCTCCGGGGCCTCCCACCGCCACGGCGGTAGCCACGCCGCCGATGTTCCCCACTCCCACGGTGGAACCGATGGCCACGCTCACCGCTTGATAGGGCGAGAGGGTCCCCGGACCGTCATCAACTTTACCCGAGAAAATCCGTCCCAGAGTGTTCTTGAAGACGTACCAGGGATGCCGAAACTGGAAAAGCCCGGAGATGAGAGTAAAGAAGAGCCCCGAACCGAGAATGAGAATAATGAGAGGGGTTCCCCAGATCCAATCCACGAGCTGCTCCACGAAAGATAAAAACCACATGCCGCTTCCTCCTTTCACACACCGCCCCGAGGGGCGAGAGCATCCCCGCCCCTTTCGGGATTATCCGCGCAGAATCGGCCGGGTAAGGCAGGTGGGCCCTCCGGTACCGAAATAAGAAATATGCTTTCCCTCGTATTCGAAAACTTCCGCCCCGGCGTTGCGCAGCGCCGCAGCCACCCGGAAATTTCCCGCCGGAAGCATGCAGAGCCGTGGAGCCAGAGCGAGGACATTACAGCCCAGGGTTTCGTATTCTTCCCGAGGCACTTCGATAAGGGAATACCCCCGCTCCAGGAGAAGCTGCCGCAGCCGTACCGGCATAAGAGGAGAGTAAACCACCGCCACATCCCGATCCACCAGGCTCACCACGGACATAAGATGCAGGCACGCTTCGGGCCCCTGAGCATGCGGCATATCCACCACCACGGTTTCCTTTACCCAGGGTTGAACCAGGGTCTGGAACTGTCGGATTCCTTCGTCGTTGGTCCGGTATCCTCTTCCCAGAATCAGAGTCTCTTCATCCATCCAGAGCACGTCTCCTCCGTCCATGGTTGCGGGAGCCCGGAGATGTCCCAAAACGGGAATTTTCAGACTCCGGAGCATCTGTTCCAGAGG